>CAYQSO010000005.1:0-22037 GCA_964420205.1 uncultured Candidatus Saccharibacteria bacterium | reverse complement strand
ATTAGATGTTTTATGAAAAACCAGTATGAAACCGTTTTCATTGCAACTCCCGTTTTCCAGACAATATTCAAGTAGATGATTTTAGGGTTAGAGTGTATCAACTTATCCCGAGTGGGCCTTATAGAATTGTGGTATTAATAGCTGTTTCTGCTGTGGATAAAGGAGTTACCATTACAAATCACATACAAACAACATTAAGTTCTAGATTGTTTTAAAATGAAAAAACTAAATAAAAAAAATAAATTTGAAGAAGGGCAAGCAATGGTCATGTTGGTACTAATTTTGGGTGCAATGATGTTAGGAGCTTCTACGATAGCTGGATATGTTACTTTGCAAAACATAAAAATTGCTGGAGATATAACAAATTCAACTAAAGCAATTTATGCTGCAGATGCTGGCATTGAAAAATGTTTTGATACTAGATTTGGCCCAAATAGCACATCTACTGCTGAATGTAATTTTGATGAAATTCAATTAAGTAATGGCGCTTCTTTCGAAGTTCGTGAGGTGGGTGATGTTATAAAGTCAGTTGGTAATTCTGGTAAGTCATTTAGGGCATTCGGTATCTTTATGGGGGTATTTAACAGATAAGGGTTTTTTAATTTAATTTATTTAAAATGCCATCTAATGACAATCTTGAAAAAGATATAAAGAAAAGAATTAATGAGTTAGAAAAATTGATAGCTTATCATAGGACTTTATATTATACATTTGATTCTCCAAAAATAAGTGACAGTGAATACGATTCCCTTGAAAGAGAATTATCTAAACTTGAAAATAAATACCCTGAATTAGTTAGCAAAAAATCAATCACGGACAGGGTTGGGGGTGAGGCTTTAGATAAATTTGAAAAAGTTAAGCATGAGAAACTTATGCTTTCTTTTAACAATGCATTTTCAGAAGATGAAATGCATCAGTGGTTTGACAGGGTTCAAAACTATCTGGGATTTAATATAAAATCTAAATCTGTATCTCCTGTTTTCTATTGTGAGTTAAAATTTGATGGATTGTCTATAGAATTAATTTATGAGAATGGAAAATTAATCCGGGGAGTTACTAGGGGAGATGGGATTGTTGGTGAAGATGTTACTCAGAATGTTATGACTATAGAAGATATACCATTAGAACTTTCTAAATTGGATAGATGGGATATTCCAAAGCATCTTGTTGTTAGAGGTGAAATATTTATTGATAAAAAGGAATTTAATAAAATAAATTCTGAACGTAAAAAGAATGGTGAAGTTGAATATGCAAACCCAAGAAATTTGGCAGCTGGCTCTATTAGACAATTAGACCCAGAGGTACCAAAAAATAGAAAATTAAGAGCTTTTATGTACGATATAGTTAGCGGAGTGGATGTTAAGAGTCATGAAGATGAGCATATGATATTGTCTTCTTTTGGATTTTCTATAAACCCAGAAAGCAGAGGATTTGATTCTTTGGAGGAGGTATTTGAATTTAGGGATAAGTGGGAAGACAAAAGAGAGAGCTTGGATTATGAGGTTGACGGGGTTGTCATTGCTTTGAATGATAACGAAATATTTGGTAAGGCTAGTTATGTTGGGAAGTCTCCTAGAGCGGCGATTGCTTATAAATTTTCACCAATTGAGACTACCACAGTAGTTAAGGATATTAAGATACAAGTTGGCAGAACTGGAATATTGACCCCGGTGGCGATATTGGAACCGGTAATGATAGGTGGGGCTAAAGTTAGTAGATCTACTTTGCATAATTTCGATGAAATAAAAAGATTAGATGTTAGGGTTGGTGATACGGTTGTATTAACTAGGTCCGGAGATGTTATCCCTAAAATAATCAGAGTCGTAAAAGAATTAAGGCCAAAGAATAGTAAAGAATTTAAAGCGCCAGAAGAATGTCCTTTTGGTTGCGGGGATGTTATTGAAGACGGTGTTTATTTGAGATGTTCATCAAAGAGATGTGTTGCTATAAACAGAAATAAAATGAAACATTTCGTATCAAGGGGAGCATTTAATATAGACGGATTTGGAGAAAAGATAATAGATAAGTTTATAGATGAAGGGATAATTTCTGATATCCCAGATATATTTCTAGTTAAAGAAGGAGATATAGAAATTTTGGAAGGATTTGGTAAAAAGTCAGCTCAGAATTTAGTGGAGTCTATAAATTCATCTAAAAATATAACTCTTGAAAAATTTATATATTCTTTGGGGATACTTCATGTTGGCGTTGAAACTTCTAAATTATTGGCTGAGTTATTCTATAAATCTGGTAAAAAATTATCTATAGATAATTTGGTTAGTTTTTTTGGAGGTTTGTCTTTGGAAGATTTAGAAAGTATAGATGATATTGGGCCTGTTGTTGCTAAAAGTATTATTGAGTGGTTTAGCGATAAAAAGAATATAGACTTATTAAATAAATTAAGTGAAGTTGGGATATTATTAGATAAACAAATTAAGAGCAATGAGCCACAGATTTTTGAGGGAATGAAATTTGTTTTAACGGGTTCCTTAGAATCATTATCAAGAGATAGGGCAAAAGATTTAATAGAACAGAGAGGTGGGAAAGTTGTTGGTAGTGTTAGTTCTAAAACAGATGCAGTTATTGTTGGTGAAGATGCTGGAAGTAAATACAAAAAAGCTAAAGAATTAGGAGTTGATATATGGGATGAAAAAAGGTTTACTAAGGAGCTAAATAAATAAAATGTTGAAAAAGAAAGTAATAGTGGCTCTATCTGGAGGAGTTGATTCTGCTGTTGCCACTTATATTTTAAAAAATAAAAATTACGAAGTCTCAACGGGATTTATAAGAGGATATAACGTTGATGGCTGTCAGGACAAAGAAATGGAAGATGCTAGAAAAGTTGCGCAACATTTAGGCGTGCCTTTTTATGTTTTTGATTTAGAAAAAGAATATGAAGAGAAAGTTGTTGATTATATGCTAGAGGGGTATAGAAATGGAATAACTCCTAATCCAGACGTTGTTTGTAATAGCGTTATAAAGTTTGGATTGTTTTACGATAAGGCTATTGGTATGAGTTTTGATTTAGTTGCTTCTGGGCATTATGCAAGAATAAAAAATGAGAGAATTAGTTCAAATCCTTTTAGCAAATATTTTTATAAGAAAGAACCGCATTTGTATGAGGGGTTGGATGAAAATAAGGATCAGAGTTATTTTTTATGGCAGGTTTTTCAAAAAAGATTTAATAAAATATTATTTCCTATAGGGGGCATAAAAAAGAATAAAGTTAGAAAAATAGCAAAAACGAGCAAAGTTCCAGTTGCTGAGAAGAAAGATTCTCAAGGAGTTTGTTTTTTGGGTAAATTTAATTTTGGAGAATTTTTAAGAGAAAAAATAGATTCCCAAAAAGGAGATATAATAGATTTTAATGGTAAAAAGGTAGGGGAACATGATGGTGTTTGGTTTTACACAATAGGGCAAAGACATGGATTTGTGAATACTGCTGGTGAACCATTTTATGTTATAGAAAAAGATTCAAAAAATAATATTTTAAAAGTTGCTTACGAGGACGATAAAGAACTTTACTCAGATAGTGTATTTATAAAAAATATTAATTTTCTAGATACTTTGTTTAAGAAAAAGTTTAATACAGGTAAGAAAATAGATGTTTTAGCTAGGATAAGATATAGGCAGAAATTAAATAAGGCATCAATAATAAAAAATTCAGATGGAGCTACTTTATCTTTTAAAAATAAAGACAAATTATTTCCGGCATCTGGGCAATCAGCAGTTTTTTACAATAAAAAGGGGGAGGTTTTAGGAGGAGGAATTATAGAGTAATACCCATTACCTGTTATCTATAACCTAAAACCTATTATATGTTAAAATTATTTTAAGTTATAAAACTTAGATGGATATAAGCAGATTTTCTTTCTGTTTTTTCATATTATTTATTCTAGGTGTTTTTTTATTCGGTGTTGGAGTCCCCCTGAGAATGATTTTAATTATTTCTGTTTTGGCTTCTTTGTTCATTGTCTTTATTTTTTTATATAAATTTAACTCTAAAAGTTTAATTTTATTTTTGCTCCCTCTGTCTATTTTTATGGGAGCTTTTTATTATTCTGTTTGGAATAATTATGTTTTTTATGATGATGATGTTGTTTACGATGAAAAAATAGATTTATCTGGGGAGGTAATTTCTTATCCTGCTGTGAGTTCTTTCTATCAGACTTTTAAAATTAAAGACGAGGCAGGACATATTTTCCAAGTTAAATTGAGAGACTTAACGAAAATTTATTACGGAGATTATGTATCGGTTAACGGAGAGATAAAAAAAGTTGATATAGAAAATAAATATTTATTAAGGCAGAAAATAATTGGAGTAGTAAGTTATCCGGATTTGCTTTCCTTAGAGACAAAGAATAAATTTATTTTTAGAAAATTTTTGTATTCTTGGCGTGATAAGTTTTCAGGTGTTTTCAATAAAACCTTACCGATAAAGGATTCTGTATTGGCTTCTGGGATATTGCTTGGGAAAAATTCTGCTGATTTTTCTTATGAATTTAAAAAGTTTATGGAGAACAGCGGGACTACTCACATAGTTGCTTTGTCTGGGTATAATATAATGATTTTATTAGACTTAATTTTTTATATATCGGCGTTTTTTATATCGAGAAAAAAGGGCGTGCCCATAGCATTATTTATAATATTGCTTTTTGTTTTGATGACTGGCGCAGAGTCTTCTGTTGTGCGAGCAGCGATTATGGGGGCTTTAATTGTTTTGGCGGAGATATTTTCAAGGGTTTATAATTTTATAAATGCTTCTGCTTTTACTGCTTTTGTGATGATATTAATAAATCCTATGGTTTTGAATTTTGATGTGGGGTTTATTTTGTCTTTCTGTGCTTTATTTGGAATAGTTTATGTTTCTAGGCTAATTCCTATTTATAAAAAGAATGGGTTTTTGAAAGTTATTACCAAAACTATCTCAGAGACTCTGGGAGCTCAAATTATGGTGTTGCCTATATTAATAATTTATTTTCATAAATTCTCTGTTTTTGCCTTATTATCAAATGCACTTATTTTACCCGTAATTCCTTTTGCTATGGGTATAAGTTTTATCCAGGGGTTATTGGGTATGATTTGGATGCCTTTAGCTAATTTTGTTTCTATTATTTTATCTCCGCTGCTTTCTTATGTGGTTAAATTAATAGAGTTCTTTGGTTCTGTGTCTGTGGTTGAGTCTAATGCTGGTTTATTTTTTGCGATATTTTATTATTTATTTTTAGCTTTTTTCCTAGTTAAATTTAATAGAAAAAATGATTATGAATATTTTGCATAGAAATAAAATAATTTTTAATTTTATATTGGCGATATTTGTATTGAATATAATTCTTGTATGCCAAATATTTATACCGAATGAAGATTTGGAAGATTACGAAATTTATTTTTTTGATGTTGGGCAAGGAGATTCTTCAATGATACGAGTAGATGATGTTAAATTTTTGATTGATGCGGGGAGTGGAAGTAAAATTATAAATAATTTAGAAAAAATAGGATTAGATGCTCCTAATTATATTGATATTGTTTTTATTTCTCATCCAGAAGTAGACCATGTTGGAGGTCTTATATCTTTGGTGGAGCATTACAATATTGGACTTATAGTGTTTAATGGTTATGAAAATGAATTATGGTCAACAATTAGAAATAAGCTTGATATGCATAATATATCTTATGTTGCCTTAAAATCTGGGGATAAGGCTTCGTATAAAGATATTGTTTTTGATGTTTTGTGGCCATTAAATATTTTCAATGAGACTAAAACAAACGACTCGTCTTTAGTTCTGAGAGTTTGTAGAAAAAGTAGTTGTATATTGTATCCTGGAGATATAGGTGGAGTTGCGGAAAATAAATTATCAGAAATATATGATTTACAATCATATATATTAAAAGTGCCACATCATGGCTCAAAATATTCTTCTGGATTTAAATTTTTAAATAATGTTGAGCCGGAAATTTCTGTTATAGGGGTAGGCAATAATAGTTATGGACATCCTACTGATGATGTATTGAATAGACTCGCCTCTCTCAACTCAGAGATATTTAGAACAGATATTAATGGAATAATAAAAATAATATTTGATGAAAATGGTGGGGCAAGAATTTTTGAGGTTGAGTGAACTTAATTTTTGATGTATTCTTTATTTAAATCAAAATAAAACCATGTGGATAAAAGATGTAGTAAATAAAGCTGGAGAAGAAGTTGAAATAAAAGGTTGGGTCAATGTTAGGAGAGATCACGGCAAAATAATTTTTATTGATTTGCGTGATAGGAGTGGATTAGTCCAAGTTGTATTTTCTCCAGATGATTCTGGCGACTCTTATGAAGAAGCTAAGGAATTAAGGCCAGAGTGGGTTGTTAAAATTTCAGGCGTTGTAAAAAAGCGTCCAGATAAGCTTGTAAATGAGAATATAATAACAGGCTCTGTTGAAATAGAAGCAAAAAACTTAATTATATTAAACGAAGCGAAAACCCCTCCTTTTGAAATAGAAGGTGCTGATGGGCGTGATGTTGGAGAGGAATTAAGAATGAAATACAGATACCTTGATATTAGAAGAGATAGAATGAAGAACAATTTAATATTGAGGCATAATGTAATTACGGGTATAAGGAATTTTCTAAACGATAAAGATTTTATTGAGGTTGAGACTCCCATATTAACCAAATCTACTCCGGAAGGCGCTAGGGATTATCTTGTTCCCTCAAGAATCTATAATGGTAAATTTTATGCTCTTCCTCAATCTCCCCAACAATACAAGCAATTGTTAATGTCTGGCGGAGTTGAAAGATATTACCAGGTAGCAAAATGTTTTAGAGATGAAGATACCAGAGGAGATAGACAGCCAGAGTTTACCCAATTAGATATGGAAATGTCTTTTGTAAATCAGGAAGACGTAATGAAATTAAATGAGGAGCTTTTAATTTCTCTTGTTGAAAAATATTTACCAAATAAGAAAATAACAGAAACTCCTTTTCCTAGAATGACATATAAGGAGGTTATGGATAAGTATGACACTGACGCTCCTGATTTAAGAAAGGATAAAGACAATCCAGATGAATTAGCTTTTGCCTGGATTACAGATTTCCCATTTTTTGAAAAAGGCAAGGACGGCAAATGGACATTTACTCACAATCCTTTTTCTGCCCCTAAAGATGGAGAGTCTATGGATATCTGGAAAAAACTTATAGAAGAAGATAAATTATCAGAAGATTATATTGAAAAGATAATTTCTAGTCAATACGATATTATTTTGAATGGATATGAAATTGGAGGGGGTAGTATTAGAGAAAATAATGACTTTGGGCTTTTTAAAACGTTGCAAATAATGGGATACAATAATGAAGAAATCATCCCTAATTTCGGGCATATGTTAGAAGCTTTTGAATACGGAACTCCTCCTCATGGTGGGATAGCTTGGGGGTTGGATAGACTTATTATGATATTTGCTAACGAGCCTAATATAAGAGAAGTTATAGCATTTCCTAAAACTGGAGACGGAAGAGATCCTATGATGGATAGCCCATGTGGAGTAGAAAGTGAGCAGTTAGATGAGTTGGGATTGGAAATTAAAAAGAAGAAACAAGAGGATTAAGTTATATTTTAATTATAATTAATAGAAAAAATATGAATAACAAAATAAAAGAAAGAACATTAGTATTATTAAAGCCAGATGCTTTACAAAGAAATTTACTAGGCAAGATAATAGAGAGATTTGAAAACAAGGGATTAAAAATAGCAGGTCTTAAAATGATGCAATTGGAAGATGTTCTACTTGATGAGCATTATTCGCATCACAAAGACAAGCCTTTTTTTGATGGCTTAAAGTCATTTATGAAAAGCGCGCCTATTTTAGGGTTGGTTTTAGAGGGGTTGGATGCTATATCTGTTGTTAGGAATATTTGTGGACCGACTCTTGGAAGAGAGGCGGCTCCTGGCACAATAAGAGGTGATTTTTCAATGTCTGTGCAGGCAAATATAGTCCATGCTTCTGATTCAGTGGAAAATGCGAAAGAAGAGGTGAAGAGATTTTTTAATGACGACGAATTATTTGATTACAGTAAGATAGATTTTGAAACTATATATGTTGAGGATGAGATAAATGGTGTTAGGTAAGAATTACTCTTATGTTTTTCCACTGTTGACTTATTTTTCTTTGTGATATAATGTAATTGAGTCTTACAAAAAGTTCCGGATCAAATAATTTTTGAGAGGGAAGACTAAATCATTATTTTCCGTGGAAAGTAATTGCGTCATCCCACTTGGCTTCTAGACTGGAACTTGACTGTGAGGCTCGGCACAGGTGCCGAACATTTGTTCGGCATTTGTATAATAAAGTTTATATATAAAAATATGAGACAGTGTGAAGTTTGTGGGAAAGGCTCAATAGTTAGAGGCCAAAGAAAGAAATTACGTGGAAATTATAATCCCACTCCAAAAAAAAGAAAATATCCTAATTTGCACAATTCCGTTTTACCAAGTGGTAAAAAAGGGGTGGTTTGTACTAGTTGTTTGAAGAAAATTACTAAAAGTGCAAATTAATTGAAAATGTAATTGAAAAACGGCAGTATTTACTGCTGTTTTTATTTAAATATAAATTAAATTATGTAATAATGAAAAATATGAATATTTTAAATACAATCAACGATTATTTTATGGGGAGAGAATTTTTTGGCAATTCATTTTCCTCGTATGCCAAAGCTTTCTTAATTTTCGTTGTTTTGTTAATAATTCTTAAAATTTTTGAAAAATATGTTTTTTCAAAACTCAAAAAGTTTTCAAAAAATACAGATACAGATATTGATGACTTGGTAATTTCTTTAATAGATTCTATAAAATCTAGATTTTATGTAATCGTATCTTTATGGACTTCATTGCAATTCTTAAATTTTAATATTGTTTGGGACAATATAATAGATTCACTATTTGTAGTTTTTGTAGCCTCTCAACTAATAAATTTATTAAAAGGAGGAGCTAAATATATAAGAAACAGAGATAATAACGGGCCAAATGTTAAAAGTGCCGTAGGGGCTATAATGATGCTTGTGAAGGTTGTGATTTGGGTTTTTGTATTTCTATTCATTCTTTCAATATTTAATATAGATATAACTGCTTTAATAGCTGGACTCGGGATAGGTGGTATAGCAGTTGCCTTTGCTGTGCAGGGAATATTGTCGGACTTATTTAGTTCTATATCATTATATTTAGACAAACCTTTTGAAATAGATGATTTCGTAGTTTTTGGCGACATATCTGGAACTATAAAAAAGATAGGCATAAAAACGACGAGAATCCAGTCTTTAAATGGAGAAGAAATAATTGTTCCCAATCAAAATATTTCCTCTTCTTTGGTTCATAACTATGGGAGAATGGGGAAAAGAAGAGTTCTTGTTAAGTTGGGAGTTGAATATTCTACAAAAAAAGAGAATTTAATTAGTATCCCTGAAATTATAGAGAGAATATTAGTAGATGTGGATGATGTTGAATTTGATAGGTGTCATTTAAAAAGCTTAGGCGATTCCGCTGTAGAATTTGAACTTGTGTATTATGTTGATAATCCAGATTATGTGAAGTATTTGGATGTAAACCAAAAGATTTTATTAGAAATAAAAGACAAATTTGATTCAAGTGGGATATCTTTCGCTTTTCCATCTCAGACTATATACTTAGAAAAATAGTCTAATTAATCTAAAACCTTAAAATGAATACGGAGAAGTATAGTGCATTATCTGAAAAGATATTAAGTTATATTAGAAAGGGTATAAAAAATGAAGATCTTATATCTAATCTAGTCTTTGAAGGCTATGCCTATAAGGACATAGTATTTGTTATGAATGCTCTTATTAATGAAGGGAAAATTAGGGGCGGTAATATAGTTGGCAAAGAAGATGCTTCTGAGGACGCTAAGTCAATAGATGATGCATTTTTAAGTAACGATAAAGAATATTCAAACTCCGGAGCTTGGGTAGGAAGAAATAGAAAATTTATAATTATGGGTATTTCAGGTTTTTTGGGTTTTTTATTTATAGGCTCTATTTTTGGATTTATTTTTTATAATGCCCCAGAAAGACAATTATCCAGGGCTTTTAGTAAAATCTTTGATTTGGATACTTTTTCTTACGAGATTGTAATGGAGAAGAATTTTTCTAACAAAGGCGATATAAATTTTGATAAATCAGTAATTGATTTAGACGGATCTATTATTTTAAATAATTTAAACAGGGGTGTTTCTATAAAATCAAAATCATATCTAAATGAAGATTTAGTCGAAGAAATAAACATTAAAAATACATTCTTGAATCCAAAAGAAGCGCAAGAATATTATTCATTGGTTAATAAATTTAATGACTTAGAACTAAAAAATATATTAAATCAGTGGGTTAAATATGATAGCATAAGTAAATTATTCAATATCTTGCCTGATATTAGTAATAAATATTTCGTGTATTTCTTAAAGGGTGTATCTAATTTAGATGGTCACAAAGTTTCTAAAATAAAAGATATTTTTGTTGATAAAAATTCATTTTCTGATATTGATATATATAAAGATAGCTTGGATGTAAAAAACATAAGTTTTTCTCTAAAAGATATGAGCTCAATTGAGTTAGAAAATATTATCAGGGATATTAGTAAAATAAGCGATATAAGAGGCCAATTCTTAAATGATTGTATTTGGATTGTTAAGTTAGACGATAAAGGTTATCTTAGTGATGTGTTTATCAAATCTAAAAACAGTGATTTAAATTTTATTAATATAAAATTTAGTAATTTCAATTTTAATTTTGAAATATCCAACCCAAACGAGTTTATAGAAATAAGCGATTCGTTTTAATTTGAATTAAAAAATATGCCAAGTGATATTTATATAAAAATCTATATATTTTTAATAATCATATTATCTGCTGTATTTCATGAGTACGCACATGGATTTTCTGCATATAAATTAGGAGATGATACAGCAAAGAGAAACGGCAGATTGACTCTTAATCCAATAGCCCACATAGATTTATTTGGTACTATAATTTTCCCAATCTTATCTTTATCTACAGCTGGGATTTTTATAGGATGGGCAAAACCAGTTCCTTATAATCCATTCAATTTGTCAGATAAGAAATACGGCAATTTAAAAGTTGCCGCTGCTGGTCCAGTTTCTAATTTTATAATAGCCCTATTTTTAGGGATTATATTGAGAGTGGTAATATTTTTTGGAATATTTATTTCACCTGCATTTATTGATCTTATTTCTATTGCAATATACATAAATATATTTCTTGGGCTTTTTAATCTCATACCCGTGCCTCCCTTAGATGGTTCAAAGATACTCATGGATTTGTTTCCGAAGGCTTCTTCTCATGTAATGAAAATAGGTTTATTTGGAATGTTTATAGCTGTGGTATTAGCTCTTTACATTTTACAGCCTATAGCTTCTGCGTTGTTCAGCGTTATAACTGGAATATCTCTTTTTTAGCCATTGACAATATAACTATTGCTTTGTTATAGTTTCATAGCCCGATTAAGGGAATTTTATTTAATGTAAAAATGCCGACAATTAATCAATTAATTAGAAAAGGAAGGAAAAAGGCAACTAAAAAATCAAAGTCGCCTGCTTTGCAATTGTATTTCAATACTATAAAAAATAGGATAGTTAGATCACCTTCTCCGTTTAAGAGGGGTGTGTGTTTGAAAGTTTTCACAACTACTCCAAAGAAGCCTAACTCTGCTTTGCGTAAAGTAGCCAGGGTTAGATTGACTAATGGCATGGAAGTTACAGCCTATATTCCTGGAGAGGGCCACAACTTACAAGAGCACTCTGTTGTAATGTTAAGGGGTGGAAGAGTTAAAGACTTGCCAGGTGTTAGATACCATATTGTTAGGGGTAGGTTGGATACAGCTGGAGTTGATGGAAGAAAGAATGAAAGGAGTAAATATGGAGTAAAGAAACAAAAATAATTATGAGAAGAAAAAGAAATTATCAAAGAGATATACAAGAAGATTTAAAATATAATAGCGTAGCTCTTGCTAGGTTTATTAACTATATAATGGAGGATGGAAAGAAAAACATAGCTAAAAAGATAGTTTATGATGCACTTGATATAGCTGCTAAAAAGCTAAAAAAAGAGCCTATAGAGGTTTTTGATACAGCAATTAGTAATGTTTCTCCTGAGCAAGAGGTTGTTTCAAAAAGAATTGGAGGAGCAAACTATCAAGTTCCTAGAGATGTTAGACCAAGAAGAAAGTTCTTTTTGGCGTGCAATTGGATAATTGAGGCATCTAAATCAAAAAAAGGCAAGGCAATGTCAGAAAAATTAGCAGAAGAATTGATTTCTGCATTTAACAATGAGGGTGCTGCAATTGTTAAAAAAGAAAATGTAAGAAAGATGGCAGAGGCGAACAAGGCTTTTGCTCATTTTGCAAGATAAAAATATTTATATATAAAATATGGCAAAAAAATACCCATTAGAGAGATATAGAAATATAGGAATAATAGCTCATATTGATGCAGGTAAAACGACTGTAAGTGAGCGCATACTTTTTTATACAGGGATTTCTCATAAGATAGGGGAGGTTCATGAAGGAGAGGCAATTATGGACTGGATGGAACAAGAAAGAGAGCGCGGTATAACAATAACATCAGCTGCTACTACTTGTTTTTGGACTTCTTCAGATGTTTTGGCAAAAGAATTATCAGAAGAAGATAAGAAAAAAATAAAAGATGAGGGAGAGCATAGAATAAATATAATAGATACTCCCGGTCACGTTGACTTTACTGCTGAAGTTGAAAGATCTCTTAGGGTTTTGGATGGTGGAGTTACTGTGTTCGATGGGGTTGCTGGAGTTGAGCCTCAATCAGAGACAGTTTGGCATCAAGCCGATAAATACAATGTTCCTAGAATTTGTTTTATAAATAAGCTAGACAGAACTGGCGCAAGTGCAAGTAAATCATTTCAGTCAATTTTAGACAGACTTACAACAAATGCTGTTGAAATACAAATCCCAATTGGAGTTGAAGAAAATTTCAAAGGAATAATAGATTTAGTGGCAAATAAAGCTTATGGATTTGAAGGAGATCATGGAGAACAAATGAAAGAAATTGATATGCCCGAGGATATGAAAAAAGAAGTTGAAGATAAAAGGACAATTCTTATAGAAAAAATTGCTGGATCGGATGAATCTTTGATGGAAAAATATTTAGAGGGCTAAAGAAGGGATTAAGAAGGGGAACTATAAATAATGAAATAGTGCCTGTGCTTTACGGTTCTGCATTAAAAAATAAGGGAGTCCAATTATTATTAGATGCGGTAATAGATTACTTACCATCTCCTAAAGATGTTATTGAGCTTAAACCTATAACAGGAATAAATCCTAAAACAGAAGAGGAGTTAGAAAGGCAACCTAATGACGAAGAGCCGTTTTCAGCTTTAGCCTTTAAAATAGCTGATGACCCTTATGTTGGTAATTTAACTTACTTTAGAATATACAGCGGAATTCTTAAAAAAGGTAGCTACATTTTGAATGCAACTAAAAATAATAAAGAAAGAATAGGCAGGATTGTTCGTATGCACTCAAACCACAGAGAAGACGTTGAAGAGATGTATGCTGGGGATTTAGGAGCTATAGTAGGATTAAAAGATACTTCTACGGGTGATACTTTGTGTGATCCAGACAGTCCAATAGTTTTTGAATCAATAACATTCCCAGATCCAGTTATAGGTCTTAAGATTGAGCCTAAAACAAAAGCAGACCAAGAAAAGCTTGGAATAGCATTAAAGAAGCTTTCTGATGAAGATCCTACATTTAAAATAGAATCAGACCCAGATTCAGGAGAGACTATAATTTCTGGTATGGGTGAGCTTCATTTGGAAATACTTGTAGATAGAATGAAAAGAGAATTTAGTGTTGAGGCAAATGTTGGAAGGCCTAGAGTTTCTTATAAAGAGACAATAACCAAGCAATCTGAAGCAGAATCAAAATATGTGAGACAGTCTGGAGGTAGGGGTCAATATGGACACGTGAAACTAGAAGTAGAGCCTTTAGAAGAAGGAAAAGGATTTGAATTTGTAAATAAAATAAAAGGAGGCGTTATTCCTCAAGAGTTTATTCCTGCAGTTGAAAAGGGTATAAAGGAAGCTATGGGAAGAGGTATAATATCAGGGTATCCTATAGTTGGAGTAAGAGTCACTTTATTTGATGGTTCTTTCCATGAAGTTGACTCTTCAGAGGCAGCTTTCAAAATAGCTGGCTCCATGGCTTTTCAGGATGCTGCTAAAAAGGCAGGACCTATAATGCTTGAACCGGTTATGAGTGTTCAGGTTATAGCTCCAGAAGAACATATGGGTGATGTAACTGGAGGATTGAGTTCTAAGAGAGGTAGAATACAAGAAATAAGTGATAGAGGCGCTATGAAAGTTATAGATGCTAAAGTTCCTTTGTCAGAAATGTTTGGATATGCAACTGATATTAGGTCTATAACTCAAGGCAGAGGTTCATTTACTATGGAATTTTCAAGCTATGAAGAAGTTCCTAAAAATATTGAGCAAATGATATCTGAAGGACAAAAACAATAAAATAATATTATGGAATATCAAATAGATTGTAAAAATAAAAGATTGGGCAGAATTGCTTCTGAAATAGCAATTATTTTACAAGGGAAGAAAAGCCCTAGTTATGCTCCTAATAAAGAGGGAGACGATACAGTTGTAGTATTAAATGTAGAAGATTTAGAGTTGAGTGGTAAAAAAGAAGAGCAAAAGATATATTACTCACATACAACCCAGATAGGACATTTAAAAGAAAGAAAATTCAAGAATGTTGTTGCAAAACATGGTAAAAAATATGTTTTAAGAAAGGCAGTTGAAAAAATGTTACCCAAAAACAAACTACAATCAAGAAGGATTAAAAAATTAATCTTTAAATAATTAGATTTTTTAGAATTATGCCAAATAAAAAAGAAGAAAAGAAGACAACTAAAAAAACTGTTAAAAAGTCTTCTGAAAAAAAGACCGTTAAAAAAACTGTTTCAAAAGATAGATATACAGAGGGGGTTGGTAGAAGGAAAAGCTCTGTTGCAAGAGTTAGAATAACAAAGGCTTCCGCTGGCAAGGTAGTTGTTACAGTAAACGAAAAAAAGATTGAAGATTATTTCAAATTACCTGAGCATGTTGAAATAGCAACAAGTCCTTTGAAGAAGTTGGATTTAGATAAATCTTATTCTGTTAGTGTCAAAGTTGTGGGTAGCGGTTTATCTGCTCAATCAGAGGCTGTAAGATTGGGCTTGGCTAGGGCTATAATTAAAGAAGATGAAACTCTTAAGAAAAAATTAAAGGTATTTGGGTATTTAACTAGAGACCCAAGAGTTGTTGAAAGAAAGAAATATGGATTGAGAAAGGCAAGAAGAGCCCCACAATGGTCTAAGAGATAATTAAACTATATGAAAAACTCTAAATTTTTAGGTTGGAGTCTTTTAATAATACTGATTTTGCATATAACCATAGCTTATATGGGGTTTTATGTATCAATCCCGTGGATAGATATAATAATGCATTTTATTGGGGGTGCATGGGTCTCAATTCTATTCTTTTCTTTGTTGGGGCATATGTTGAATGAATCTCTTTATTCTAACTTAATAGAATGTTTTAAGGTTATTTTATTAGCAGTTTCTTTCACTGTCTTCGTTGGGGTTTTGTGGGAGTTCTATGAATTTACCATGACTATGATAACCTCAATACCTTTTCAAGGTAATATGATAGATACTATGGGGGATTTGTTAATGGACATAATAGGAGGTATTTTTGGTAGTGTTGTGAGTATTTATTATACGAAGAAATCTTTAAAATAATCTATTATTCATTTAATTTATGGTAGGATATTGCTCCTGCTTTTTTTACGTATAAAATATTTGAATTTGTTGAGAAGAAATTTATTTCTTTATCGTCAGTATTTTTATATAAAGAAAATTGATTGTTAAATGCTCTATAATCTACTTCTGCAAAACTTATTTTGTTCGGATATTCTATAACTAAATGATATTCATTTGACCATTTTATATTCTCTATATTATCTGAGTCTGCTATCCATAGCCTAACCTTTTCTCCTTCTAATGCGTTGAGTGATATTTGGTCGTCTTTTAGCATGTATATAAATATTTTTCCATCTGTGTCTTGGTAAAGCATTTTTGTTTCTTCTGGTGAGAACGCAGACTCTTTAACGGAGTTTGCTATCTTCTTCATCTTTTTATCTGAATCATTTATCAAAAACAATTCTCCACTATCTAATATTAGAGAAATATAATTATTGCTAGCTTTTATTTTGGATATTTTTTCTATTTCAAATGGAAGATTTATTTTTTCAATCTCTTTTTTCAAAGATAAATCTACAACTACTATTGATGATAGATATTCATTACTGTCTTCATTGCTATTGTCTATAGTTTCAGTTAGATACAAATTATTTTTATTTATAAACCAAACGTCAAATTCACCATCTTTTATTTTTGATGCAGATTTATTTTCTATATCCATTCTATAAATTGCATTTTTTGTAAATACAACAAAAACATTTTTTTCTGAGGGATAAAAGTCTATATCTGAGATGCTTTGTTTCAATAGGGTTTTTCTTTCTGATGTTATATTATCGCAATTAGATATTGCTGTTAATGAGCATAGATAGTAATTATTATCTTCTGAATCATAAGCAATTAAACTTTTATTTTCTTCAGATATATCTATAATGCTATCCCCTTTAATATTTTCTGATAATTTATTCAATTCAATTTCTTCTGGTATTAATACTACATTTAGTAGTTGTGTAACCATAGACTCTTCAACTTCTATATTTTTTATGTATGACAAATAGCCATCTTTTTTTAATTCTATTCGGTATTTTTTGGGTATTAATCCACCTACTAGTAGTCCATTTCTAGCCATCACCCTAGATGGCGCCACCTTTTCTCCATCTATGAATATGTCTGGTTTTTCCGGGATTGATTTAATATATATATCTCCAGTTTTGGTAATAGACAAAGAGGAAAAATCTATCCTATATCCTTTTGAAAATAAGAACATAAAAGTTCCCGATATAAAAAATATGATTATGAATGTTAAGAATAATTTTTTTCTAAATGATTGTGTCATGTTTTCTATCAATTTATTACTTTATTTTGTTGTAACCGATTGCATAAAAGTTAAAAATCTCGTATTATTCATTTTATAATACTAATCTAATTTTTGTAATATTTATGTCACCAAAGAAAATCGGTATAGATCTTGGAACTGCAAATACGGTCGTATTCGTCCCAAATAAAGGATTTATAATAAATGAACCCACTATAGTTTCATTAGATACTACCACACAAAAAGTTATAGCGGTAGGTAAAGAAGCTAAAGAAATGCTTGGGAAAACCCCAGATGAGATAATAGCGTATAAACCATTAAAAGATGGAGTAATAGCAGATTACTATATAACAAAGGCTTTACTAAAATATTTTATGGCTAAAGCAGTTGGTGTTTTGGGGACTATATTTAAACCAGATGTTGTTATTTCTGTTCCAGCTGGCATAACTCAAACTGAGAGTAGGGCTGTTAGAAATTCAGCGAAAGAGGCTGGGGCAAAAGAAGCCCACACTATAAGGGAGCCTATTCTTGCGGCGCTTGGTGCTGGAATCCCAATAAATTCTCACTCGGGCAATATGATTATCAATATAGGAGGAGGGACATCAGAAGTTGCTGTTGTATCTCTTGGGAATATAGTTTCATGGGCTAGTGTTAGGGTTGCCGGTAATAAATTTGATAGGGCTATAGCTGACTATATAAAGAAGAAATATGCCATGGATATTGGGGAGCAAACTGCAGAGAAAGTTAAAATAGCCATTAGCTCTGCTGTAATAACAAGAAATAAAAAAGAATACAAAATAAGAGGGAGAAATGCCTCTACTGGCCTACCAAAAGACATAATTGTAAATTCAAATGAAATAACAGAGGCAATAAATCCACACCTAAAAGAAATAATTTCTGAAGTTCAGAATGTTTTTAATAATACGCCACCTGAATTAGTTGCCGATATTATGGAAAAAGGAATAATGCTTTCTGGGGGTGGTGCTCAAATAGCAAATCTTCCTGAATTTATAAAACAATCAATAGGGGTTAATGCTTATGTGGCAGAAGATCCTTTGTTTTGTGTTGCGAAGGGAACCGGTTTGATATTAAATCATTTAGACGTTTACAAAAGGACTTTACTTGTTAAACACTAATGCAATACGAGAATGCTCGTTGGATTTCAAAAATTAGAAAAAGACTTTAAGGAGCTTATTAAAAATGATAATTTGTTTCATGCGTATTTACTTTTTGGCAAGAAAGGCTTAGGTAAGTTTTCTTTTGTTTTTTCTTTAGCTAATTTTTTTGAAAATGGAGAATTTGAAATTCCAAAAAAGATATTAAGAGAAACCATGGTTGTAGAAAGTAGTAGCAACAATGAAAGCGATGATATTAAAATAGAAGATATAAGAGAATTAAACAAATTTTTATATAGTAAGCCATCAACTTCTAGATATAGGTGCGCGATAATAAAAGACGCTGACAAGTTAAATAATTATGCGCAAGATGCCTTGCTAAAGACATTGGAAGAGCCTCCACGCCATGGAATTTTATTTGTGACAATTAATGACACCAACTCTTTGAAAGATACATTGTTATCTAGGTTTGAAAAGATGTATATTCCACCGCATAAAAAAGAGAATATACTTGACTTTATAGAAAAATATGGTAAAATATCTTCAGAAAAAGCTAATAATATTGCTGTTAGATCTAACGGTAGTATAGGGAGAGCTTTCAAAATATTAAATAAAGATGAAGCTATAGAAAAAGCTCATAATTTATCAAGAGATATATTAAAAAGAAGCTCAAATGATAGAGTTGTTGTTTCTAGGATATTAGAAGTTTTGTCTGATAAAGATTTAGACAATTCCTATATAAATGAATTTTTTGAGGAACTACTTATTAAATTGAGTGAAGATATTGAAAATAATTATAAAATTATTGACGAAATCTCTAAAACTATATTCTTTATGAATTATATAAGAGCTAATAAGTATATACATTTAAAGAATATATTATGGAAAATAAGATTACATTTACAGTTGCATCATTAACGTTAATTATTTTAGCGTTTTTCGGATTGCTTTTAATAAATGGGCATTCAACTAATTTTTTTGCTAGTTCCGCGCTTGCCATGGTAGATACTTCCATACTGAAGTATCCGGGGGTTTTATTTGTTAGTTTTGATAATTTTGATAATGTTCATTCAGTAATTCTTGATAACGACACCTCTTTAAAAATATTTGATATAGATAAGGGAAGTGGAGAAAATAATTTCTGGGCTTCAACTGATAGAGGTTTGTTTTTGAGCAGAGATGGAGGTTTAACTTGGAACAGATTTACATCTTCAAATAATGAAATAGCAGAATTGTCTAAAGTCTTTTCTGTTCTGCCTCTGTCTAATTCTAATAAAGAATTTGTAGTGTCTTCGTTCAAAGATGGTGTAGGCTCTGTTTACTTAACTAATGACGAATTTTTTAATTTAAAGAGGTTAATTTATTTTGAAAACGAAGTTCCTTATTCTATCTTTAAATCTGGAGACGTTCTTTATCTTGGAATGTCTAACGGTCAATTAATAAGATATGATATGAATAAAGACCATTCTAGGGTGGTGAACGTATTCACAGATCCAATAACCAACATAGATTATGTTCCTAATAATGGAATATTTATAAGGCTTTCTTCTGGAAGTTTGCTGAAAGCATCATCTTTATTGGGAGATTTCAGTAGAGTCAGAGTCCCAAGTTCTGGTTTTTTGTCTATATTTAGAAGTGGTAGAACTGACGATTTTGACTGGGATAATTATGGGAATATTTATGTGCTTTCTAATAACAGGGTATTTAAGAGTGCAGATGGTGGTAATAGCTTTAAATTATATAAAACAGTTCCCCTTACAAAGGAAAAAGTAAATGCGATGTCTGTTAATAATGGGCTAATTAGAATTGTTTCAGAAAATAGAATGTTTACTAGTTTTGATGGTGGTTTGAATTGGCGCATAAAAGATATTCCTGGCATCTCTTTAGTTAGTCATATGTATTTTACAGACGATAGAGTTTTCCTGGGCAAGTAATCTCAGACACAGATTAACCATAATCAATGCTCTTTCCAAGAGCATTGATTTATTTTGTTATTGCTATATAATTTTGTCATGGGAGATTGCTTAAAATTATTTAAAGAAAAATTAAAAAGTGTTTTGGACTACTTTAAAGAGGAGATATCTTCTGTTAGGGGTTCCAGGCCTACACCTTTATTGGTTGAAGATATAAAGGTTGATTATTTTGACCAAAAAATTCCAGTAAAACAACTAGCGTCTATTTTAGTTGTTCCTCCAAAAGAAATTCAGATTCAGGTTTGGGATTCTAATGCTGTCCAAGCGATTGAAGGAGCAGTAAAAGATAAAACAAATATACAAACAGCGAGAGACGGGAATACAATACATTGTGTTTTGCCAGAATTGACCCAGGAAAGAAAAGACGAACTTGTAAAAATAGTTGAAAAAAAGGCTGAAAACGCAAGAATTCAATCCAGAATAACAAGAGATGAAATAAAAAAAGAAATTGATGCTATGGAAAAATCTGGGGAGATAACAGAAGATGATAAATTTAATATGATGGATGACATACAAAAAGGAATTGATGAGTTTAACAAATCTTTGAGCGAAGAGATAGGTAAGAAGACAAAAGAAATTGATTTTTAGATTTTAATTTAATGATAATAAACATTATTATATTTATAATAGTATTTTCTTTACTAGTTTTAACCCATGAATTAGGGCATTTTATTTCTGCAAAGCTTTCTGGCATGAAGGTAGAAGAATTTGGTGTCGGCTTCCCTCCAAAGATTTTTTCTTTTAAAAAAGGAGAGACAAAATACAGCATAAATTCTATTCCATTAGGCGGTTTTGTTAAAATACTGGGTGAAGATGGAGATGATTCTGAAAATAAAGACAGTAGAAATTTTAATTCAAAGCCTATTTGGCAAAGAGTTATAGTTTTGTCGGCTGGAGTTTTTATGAATTTTTTGGTTGGTTTTATTCTTTTGACCTTAGTTTTTAGTGTTGGAGCCCCTCAAAAATTAGTTGTCGTGGGAGTTGCAGATAACTCACCTGCTATGTCTGCGGGCATTGCGGATGGTGATATCATAAAAGGCTTCAATAGCAATATGGATGAATTTATTTCTTATATAAACGAGCATTCTGGGGAAGAATTAGAAATAGTAATAGAAAGAAATGGAGAAGAAAAACAATTTTCTTTAATTCCTAGAGAAGATCCTCCAGAGGGGGAAGGGGCTTTGGGTGTCGCATTGTCCGAGGGAGGATATGAGAAACAACCTTTTTATATGGCATTATGGATGGGTCTTAAAGAATCTATTTCTATATTTCTTTTGATATTTATAATGCTTTTCAAATTAGTGTCTAGCATATTTACTGGCGGAGATCTTTTATCTAGCGCAGCTGGTCCGGTTGGTATATATAAAGCTACAATACAAGCAGCTAATATGGGGTGGGTCTACTTATCTAGTTTTGTGGCTTTAATATCTTTAAATCTTGCAGCCTTGAATATATTTCCTTTTCCTGCTTTGGACGGTGGTAGAATAATATTTCTTATAATCGAAAAAATAAAAGGATCACCTGTTAGTGAAAAAATTCAGGGATGGGTTAATTCGTTAGGGTTTTTGTTATTGATAATACTTTTGGTTTTCGTTACTATAAACGATATTTTTTACAGATAGTTGATTAATTTCTTATCCTATTAATTTTTGATGTATGAAAGATTATTATAAAATTCTTGGTGTTGATAAGAATGCCTCAAAAGAAGAAATAAAAAAAGCATTTAGAGTACTTGCTCAAAAACATCATCCTGATAAAAAAGGTGGAGATGAAAAAAAATTTAAAGAAATAAACGAGGCATATCAAGTTTTATCTAATGATAAAAAAAGACAGCAGTATGAT
>CAYQSO010000004.1:49412-62012 GCA_964420205.1 uncultured Candidatus Saccharibacteria bacterium | reverse complement strand
TTTGCGGGAGTCGGAAGAAAGATTCCGGGGACTGGTCAGCCAATCGTTAGTAGGGTTTAATTTTAATTTTCAAAAAAATTTTGATAAAAGATTACTAGAAATTGATGACTCAAGAAATAAATCAAACTTAGGTGGAAATTTAATCCTTTCATTGTCTTTAGCATTTGCAAGGGCGAATGCTAAGTCAAAAAACATGAAGCTATGGGAATATATAAATTCCGAATTTACAAAAGAGCATGGTCCAAGAAAAACCAATTTTCCTTTTATGATGTTCAATGTGATAAATGGTGGAGCGCACGCTTCTCCTAGCGAAGAATGGATGATGAGAAACGGGAAGCCAAAATTATCTATTCAAGAATTTCAAATAATACCAATAGTTAGCGATATGCCGATGGCTTTAAGTATGGGAAAGGAGCTTTACAAAAAACTAAAAGAAAAATTAATAAAAAGATTTGGTGAAAAAAATATAGAGATGGGTGATGAGGCGGGATTTATAGCTCCATTTGAAGAAGATGATGATGCGCTAAACACTTTATACGAGTTAATAAGAGAATTTAATTACCCAGCTAGAATTGGTCTGGATGTAGCCTCAAGTCAGTTATTTGAGCATGAGAAATATTCTTTTGGGGATAGGGAATATTCATCATTTCAGGCAATTGAATATTATAAAAAATTAATAAATAGATATAACATAATCTCTATTGAAGATCCATTTGACGAAAATGACTTCAAATCCTTTTCTGTTTTAGAAAGGGAGATAGAAGACGACGAAATTTGTGTAATAACTGATGACTTAACGACAACAAATTCATCAAGAATAAAGAGAGCTACAGAGGAAAATTCCGGGAACGCTTTATTGGTAAAACCAAATCAAATAGGTACATTAACAGAAACTCTAAATGCTGTATCTATTGCCTACGATTCAAATTGGGAAACCATAACCTCTCATAGGAGTGGAGAAACAACAGATAATTTCATAGCAGATTTGGCAGTGGGTATAGGCTCATGGGGTATAAAATCTGGAGCGCCAGCTACTCAATTTAGGTTGTCTAAATACGATAGATTGGTTGAAATATATCAAGAATTATCTAATTTTAATTTATAAAAAACCCGCCACTACAGCGGGTATATTGATTTTTAATCAAAGTCCTCAAAGGGGTCTCTCCAGGTCAAAACATCACGAATTCTCTCACACTCTCTATCTATAGCTTTTTCATCTGCGCCATTTGCTATAAGGATTTCTTTTACTTTTTTGTGACAATTACGCCAAGCAGATATTAAAGCTTCTTCTCTATTGGCGTGCACATCAGCTCCATTCTTAATTAATATTCTTACAATTCTTACAAGTCCTTTTTTTGAAGCAAGTCTTAACGCCGCATCATTCAGTGATTGTATGTTCGCACCCTCTTTAATCATTGATTTAGTTAAACGCGGTCTTATTATTAGAAGGTGAGCTTCTAATCTCTGTAATTTAAATTTAAAATCTGTGACAGTACGGCTGAGTCTGCGGGATAGGCGCCAGTTATTTTCATGAAGTGTTTCTACAATTTTTTCTATTGTCTCTTTTTCACCAAATATTTCTTCAAAATCTTCACATACTACATCATAAAAAGCCTTTTCTCTAAGCCACTTAAGACTTACGCTTTTCATCTCAACCTCCTTTTTATTAGTGCTAATTAGATAATTACATCAAATATACTAACTGTCAATATTATAAAATCTTTATTTCTATAAAATAATCGTATATCCTTGTTTTATATGAATATTTTATCTATAGAAACAAGTTGTGATGAAACCGCTTTATCTGTTATTAAGGCAGAAGGTGGTTTTGAAGATCCTAAATTCGAAGTTTTAAGTGAATTAGTTGCATCTCAGATTGATGTTCATAAAGAATTTGGTGGGGTCGTTCCTCATCTAGCAAAGAGAGAGCATATAAAAAACCTCCCAATCTTATTTGAAAAACTTAAAAACAATAAATGGGGAATGGATAATATAGATTTTATTACTGTTACAGTAGGACCGGGTTTAGAGCCAGCATTATGGACCGGGATTAATTTTGCAAAAGAGATTGCTGAAAAAAATAATAAAAAATTGATTGGTGTAAATCATCTTCATGGGCATATGTATAGCTTTTTATTATCAGAAGAAAGCAATGTAAATTTTCCAGCAATAGTTTTATTAGTGAGCGGAGGGCATACAGAGTTAATATTAATGGAAGATTTAAATAAATACAAAAAACTTGGGGAAACCAGAGATGATGCAGTTGGAGAGTCTTTTGATAAGGTGGCTAGATTATTAGGACTGCCATACCCAGGGGGTCCAGAAATAGAAAAACTAGCAAAACAAGGGGATGATAAGGCGATTAATTTTCCAATGCCAATGATAAATGAAGATAATTATGATTTTAGTTATTCTGGACTAAAAACTTCAGTTCTTTATTTTATAAAGAATTTAGGAATAGACATAAATAATTTTTCAGTAAAAGGAAATAAAAATTATGAAGATGAAATAAATAAGATGGGGAATAAAAGAGCTAATATAGCAGCTTCTTTTCAGTATTCTGCATTTAAAGTTTTAACTAAAAAAACAATCAAGGCAATTGAGGAATATAATGCTAAGTCAGTAATAATAGGGGGAGGAGTTTCTGCTAGCTCTAAATTGCGAGAAATGATGAAAAATGAAATAGATAAAAGCGATTTATCAGAGGTGAGTTTGAAGGTTCCTCCTTTTAAATATTGTATGGACAATTCTTCTATGATAGGGGTTGCTGGGTATTTTTATAATCTGAAAGGTAATCCAATAAACAGGGCGCCTTATCTTATTGAGGCAGATGGCTCTTTGGGTGTGTAAATAAACGGCTCAAACAGGTGACCTGTTTATTTTTTATTAAAATATGTCTTTAAATACCTGGAAAAGCGCATAAAATAATGATATATTGTATATAATGGATTTCTCAATTTTTAGAACATACGATATAAGGGGGATATATCCGGACCAGATTAACGACGAAGTAATATACAGAATTGCAAGAAACTTTAATAAGGTATTTAAAAAGAATAGTAATATCGTAATAGGTTACGATGCAAGAAAATCATCTCGTATATTATACGAGGTTTTTCAAATGGGTTTGAGGGTCGCTGGCATGAATATAACCGAAATCGGATTAACAACAACTCCAATGATAGCATTTCTTACTGAAAGTGAAGATTTTGATGGGGGTGTGATAATAAGTGCTTCTCACAACCCATCTAATTATAACGGGATAAAAATTCTAGATAAAAAAAAGGGAGATATAGGCGGTAAGGATATATTGAGGTTAATAGGTAAAAATAATTTGAGTCAAAAATTAGACTTATCTAAAATGATAGATGCACCTTTAAGGGGGCATAAAAAAACCATAGATTACGTAGATAAATATGTAAATTTTCTATTAAGTAATTTTAATGCAACCAAAAAATTAAAAATTATTTTTGATTGTTCAGATGGAGCAACTGGCCCAATTCTAAATAAAATTATTGAAAAATTTCCAGATAATATTGAAGTTGTTGTTTTAAATGCAGAGCCTAATGGGGACTTTCCATCGCACGGACCAGATCCTTCAAAAGAAGATGCGGTAAAGTTTTTAAAATCAAAAATTTTAGAAGAAGAAGCCGATTTAGGAATCGCTTTTGATGCTGATGGTGATAGAGCCATCTTTTTAGATGAAAAAGGCTCCCTTATAAGACCAGAGTATGTATGGAGATTATTATTATTTGGCTTTAACTATAAATTCTCTGTTAACGATGTTGCAAGTTCGTTTTTAACAAAAATACTAAAAGAGGATTTAGAAAATAAAAATAATATAGAAATAAAGACAGACACCTCTAAAGTGGGAAGAAAGTTTATTCCAGAACAGATGAAAAAACATAACGCTGAAATAGGATTTGAGAATGCCCATCACTACTACTTTAAAGATTTTTGGAATAAAGATTCCGGCTTTCTTGGGGCAATTAGGGTGATACAATCGATATCAAAACTACCTTATAAAGTATCTGATTTTATAGATTTTTTACCCAAAACAAGTAGATTGCCAGAAATCAATCTTAAAAAAGAAACAGATGTTATGCCAAAAATAATGAAAAACATAGAAAAAAAATATTCTAAAAATACAAAGATATCAAAAATAGATGGTATAAGTATCTGGGGTAATAATATGTGGTTTAATATAAGAAAATCTAACACGCAAGATATAATAAGATTAAACGTTGAATCTGATTCTATTCAAAAATCTACCAAATTAAAGGATGAGATAGTAAAGATAATTAATAAAACAAAATAAGAGATAGAAATTATAAAAAGAAATCTATCTTTGTCAATTTAAAATGTGAGTGTTTTATTGTAGAATATTTTGTGAATAAAATAAGTTTAAATTATGAAAGATAAAATAGTAATAGATATAGAAACAAGTAATACATTTGCAGATGTTGGAAGAAATAACTTCAATGAATTAAATGTATCTGTGGTAGTTATATATTCATATAACGAAGATAGATATATATCATACAATGAAGACGAGATAGATAAATTAGGCGACAAATTGAAAGAAACAGATTTAATAATAGGGTTTGCTATAAATAGATTTGATTTGCCAGTTTTATCAAAACACTACGATTTCAATCTATTTGATATACCAAGCATAGATATTTTAGATGATATAGAAATCGCTAGCGGTAAAAGAGTTAGTTTAGATATTTTGGCGAGAGAAAATCTAGGAGAGGGTAAAACAGGTAAAGGTGCAGATGCGCCAAAACTTTACGAAGAAGGCAGGTTAGAGGAATTGAGAAAATATTGTGAAAATGACGTTAAGATTACAAAAAAGGTATATGAATTAGCTAAAAATCAGGGACATTTAATGATACCTAAAAGGTTTTCAGATTCTCCAATAAAAGTGCAGTTAGATTGGAGTAAGAAGTTGGCCTATCAAAGACTTTTTTAAAATTAAAACACAATAATGAAAAACATCTATTTAGATTATGCTGCAACAACGCCGGTAGACAAAAAAGTTTATAAATCAATGAGGCCTTATTTCCTGAAAAATAAAAATCTTTTTGGGAATCCAAATTCAGTTCATATTTTTGGGCAAAAATCTATTACAGCAATAGACAAAGCTAGAATTGAAATAGCCGACATAATTTCTGCTAATGAAAAAGAAATAATATTTACAGGTTCTGCTACAGAGTCAAATAATCTTATAATAAGAGGGGCCTTAAAATCTTATTACAATATATATAGAAATACAGCGAGGACCCCAAAAATAATAACATCATCTATAGAGCATCCTTCTATTTTGGAAACAGTTAAAGATATAGAAAAGGAGGGTTTGGCGAGAGTTGTTAAATTACCTGTGGATATTACTGGTCGTGTTGATATAAAAAAACTCTCAGAAGAAATAGATGAAGATACCATATTAGTTTCTATTATGTGGGTTAACAACGAAACAGGGACAACACAACCAATAAAAGAAATTTCTGAAATAATAAAAAAATACAGAAATAAAAAATCTGATAAAAAAATATACCCCATATTTCACACAGATGCAGTTCAATCGGTTTTGTATAATAGTATTAATGTGGGCGATTTGGGGGTTGATGCTTTGACAATTTCTTCCCATAAAATATATGGGCCAAAGGGGATAGGCCTAATCTATGTTTCAAAAAAAATACAAGAAGAGTTTTTATTATCTCCAATAATAACTGGTGGAGGGCAGGAATTTGGTTTGAGATCTGGCACCCAAAATACGCCTTATATAATTGGATTTGCAGAAGCATTAAAAATATGTGAAGAAAAAAGAGAGGCAGAGAGAGATAGAATAAAGAAATTATCAGAGTATTTTTATAAAACAATATTAAAAAATGTTGAGGGATCATTATTGAATGGTTCTGACAGCTATAGATCTCCACATATAATAAATATTTACATACCAAAAGACGACATAAGTGAGACTCTCAGTGTTCAGGGAATTGCTGTGTCTTCTGGGTCAGCCTGTTCTCAAAGATTAATAAAGCCATCCCACGTTTTAGAGGCCATGGGGGTAAATAAAGATAAAATAAGGAGAAGTATAAGAATAAGCCTAGGTAGAATGACTAAAAAGAGTGAAGTTGACTATGCCATAAAAGAAATTATAATGGTTTCTAATAGCGGGGGTAAAAATAAAGAAATAGATTGGTGCACAGATTAATTTGATACAATGGAAATATAAACAAGATTGATGTTATATTAGGGTATAAGAGAAGGGTAAGATTATTAGTTTTCAGAGTTGTTTAAAAATGAAAAGCTTCAATAAATTTACAATGAAAGCTCAAGAGGCATTACAAAATGCTCAAGAGCTTGCAGCTAAAAACGGTAATGGCGAATTAAGTGCAATGCATTTATTAAGAGCGCTAATTTCGGATAGCGAGTCTTTAGTACATCCTATATTAGAGATTGCAAAAATAGATATTGAACAATTAAAGAAAAGCGTTGATAAAGAGATAGAAAAAAAACCCAAAACGTTTTCACAAAAACCAGGCTCAATAAATCAACTATATTTATCACAAGAACTCCTGCTCATTTTGGATTCAGCAAGCAAAATAGCTGCAGAAAAAGGTGATGAATATATTTCTTGTGAGCATTTATTGTTAGGGATAATCTCATCTCCTTCAGATGCTGAAAAGTTGCTGGCTTCTATGGGGGTAGATAAAGACAATATAACAGAGTTTTTCAATGAAGTAAGAGGCTCAACAAGAATTATGGACCAAAACCCAGAAAGCAAATTTAATGTATTAGAGAAGTATTCAATAAATATAACAGAGAAAGCCAGAAAGGGAGGGCTAGATCCAGTTATAGGAAGAGATAATGAGCTTCGTAGAACAATGCAAGTTCTTTCAAGAAGAACTAAAAACAATCCTGTGCTTATAGGCGAGCCTGGCGTTGGTAAGACAGCTATAGTTGAGGGTCTTGCTCAAAGAATTGTTTCAAACGATGTCCCGGAGAGTTTAAGAGATAAAGAAATAATAATGCTTGATCTTGGCTTACTGTTAGCAGGAACAAAGTTTAGAGGAGACTTTGAAGATAGATTAAAAGCTTTTATGAAAGAAATAGAAAAAGCAAAGGGGAAGATAATATTATTTATAGATGAGATACACACAATTGTAGGAGCCGGAGCAGCAGAAGGAGCTGTAGATGCATCCAATTTGCTAAAACCAGCTTTATCTAGGGGCGAGTTGCATGCCATAGGGGCAACAACAATAAAAGAATATCAAAGATATATTGAAAAAGATGCTGCCTTAGAAAGAAGATTCCAACCAATAATGGTTGATGAGCCATCAATAGAGGACAGCGTCTCTATCCTCAGAGGATTAAAAGAAAAATATGAAGTTCATCATGGGATAAGAATTTCTGATGAGGCTATAATTTCAGCTGTGAATCTTTCTTCAAGATATTTAACAGATAGATTTTTACCGGATAAAGCAATAGATTTAATAGATGAAGCAGCTTCCTCAAGGAAGCTTGAATCTGAGAGCATGCCAGAAGAGATAGAGGATTTAAGAAGAAGAATAAATAAATTAGAGATAGAAAAATCTGCATTGTCTTCTGAAAAACAAACTCAAAAAACAAAAAACAGAATAAAAGAAATTACAAAAGAATTAAGTGAATTAAAAAAAGAAAACGAAAAATTAACATCTCCTTGGGAGAAGGAAAAAGAAATTTTTGAAAAAATAAGAAATATTCAAAAAGAGATAGAGGGCTTAAGGAGAGAAGCTGAACAAGAAGAGAGAGAGGGAAATTTTGAAAGCGTTGCTCAAATACGATATGGGAAGATGCCAGCACTAAAGAAGGAATTAGACAGCCTAGAAAGAAAAATTGAATCAAAACATAAAAAAGAACTACCTTCTTTTATAAAAGAGGCTGTTGATGAGGAGGATATAGCGCAGGTTGTATCAAGGTGGACTGGTGTGCCAGTTACAAAAATGCTTGAATCAGAGACAAATAAATTAATAAATGTAGATGGAATATTAAAAGAAAGAGTTGTTGGACAAGACCATGCCGTAAAAGTTATAGCCTCTGCGTTAAGAAGGGCTAGAGCTGGATTGTCAGATGAGAATAAACCACTAGCCTCATTTATGTTCTTGGGGCCTACGGGCGTTGGTAAGACGGAATTGGCTAGAGCTCTTTCTGAATTTATGTTTAATGATGAAAGGTCTTTAGTAAGAGTTGATATGTCTGAATTTATGGAAAAGCATGCAGTATCAAAACTTATAGGATCACCTCCAGGTTATGTTGGGTATGAGGAAGGAGGAAGTTTAACTGAAACAATAAGGCACAAACCATACAGTCTAATTTTATTTGATGAAATAGAAAAAGCACATCCAGAAGTGTTCAATATATTATTACAGGTTCTTGATAATGGAAGATTGACAGACTCTAAAGGTAAGTCAGTAAATTTCAAAAACACAATAATTATACTGACTTCAAATATGGGTAGTCAGTATTTCACTCAGAAGCGTGGTAAGATAGGATTTGAAGGTGCTCAGAACGATAAAGAGGAAAAAGATGGAATAAAGGGGGCTATAAAAGATAAGGTTATGGACGACTTAAAAGAACACTTTAGGCCAGAATTTTTAAATAGGTTGGACGATATTATAATATTTAACAATTTATCAGAAAAGAGTATAAGAAAAATAGTAGACATACAACTAGATCAATTAGTAATTAATAGATTAAAAACAAAAGGATTTAAAGTTGACATCCCAGAAGCTGTTAAAAAATTTATTGCAAGGGAAGGATTTGATCCTATATTTGGCGCAAGACCTATTAAGAGGGTAATCCAGAGACAAATTCTTGATAAATTGGCTGACAAAATAATAAAAGGCGAATTAAATGCAAATAAAAAAATTAAAATTGGATTTAAATCCCCAGATACTATTACAGTTTCTTAATTCTTTAGTATTTGTTCTGTTTTTATTTATATTCAATGCTAGCTCAGCTACTGTTTTTATAGTTCTGTTTATTTTGTGGTGTTGGTATTTATACAATAAATTTTTCTCAAAAAGAGCTGAATTATTTTTTATGTTTTTATCATTCATGCTCTCATCTTTCTTTGTAGCGGTAAGTATAGGAGATTCTGGATTTAATTTTGTGGTGTTTTTGTTTCTAGGAGTACTTCTTTATATGTTTATGGAATCTGTTTCTATGTCTTTGTCGCAATTTAAGTCTATATTTTCAATATTTTATTATATATTGATATTTATAATATCTTCATTTGCTGTGAATTTTATGATGGAATATGGCTCTATAACTATACTAGTAATGTTTTTGGTTTATTATTTAACATTGAGAAATTTCATATCTTTCACACTGGAAGAGAAAAATAAAATAACATCTTTATGGTCTTTGGTAATTTCTTTCGTTTCAGTCCAATTTTTATGGGCTTCATCTTTTCTTTCAATTGGATTTTTGGGCATAGCTACAGAGGTGATAATTTTCTGGGTTTTTTCTGTGGATATAATGATAAAAGAATTATCAGGATTTCTAACAAAAAAAATAGTGCTTAGAAATGCGATATTATTTATAACATTCTCATTTTTGGCTCTATTATTAACAACGCCTTTCTAATATGACCACAATCAAAACAAATTCTGACAAAGAGACAAAAGAGTTTGCACGTAATTTTATAAAAAAATTTATAGAAGAAAAAAATTCAAATGTAATTTTATTACACGGTAATTTAGGTGCTGGCAAAACAACGTTTGTAAAAGGAGTTATGAATTATTTCGGTATAGATTCAGAAAGAGTAAAAAGCCCAACTTTTATAATAATGAAGAAATACGATATCAGTGGAGATAAAATCAAATTTAATAAACTTTATCACCTGGATGCTTATAGGGCCAATTCTTATAAAGACATAAAAACATTAGAAATAGAAAAAAATTTATCAGATAAAGATAAATTATTTTTAATAGAGTGGCCTGGCAATATTTCAGATTTTGATTTTGGTGAGAAGGTAGATATTAATTTTGAGTATGGAGATTCTGAAAATGAAAGAATAATTTCAACCGATTCTTTACATGACAACAAATAAAGAACATTCTAACATTCTGCAGAATGTTAGAATGTTCTTGGTAGGCTTATTTTACTGGGAGTCATTTTAAATCTATTCTGATATTCTTAAGAATATCAGAATAGATTCTAGCAAATATATATATTCAAACTGTCTTTATTTTTGACGATCGTCAGATTTAAGGACAGTCCATCAGGATTTTTATAAAAAAAGCCCGGCCTAAGCCGGGCTTAATGAGAACGTCTTAATTTCATTCTGATGTCTTGTTTTGTTATTTCAAAAACATCGGAATAGCACCTTTGGTTATTTATCCAAGCACTCTTCTTAAATGAAACTACGTCATTTTTAACTGACATCCTCACAAGAAATGTAATCTCTTGAGAGTTATACCAATTTACATAATAGGTTCGTAGATTGATAGATTTTTCTCCCCAAGGAGATATGTTTGCAATTTTTTTACCGTTGAGAAAAATCTCACCAGCAAAATCAGTGCTGTTTACAATCACCTGGTTATGATTGTAAGCAGTGGGGAAGTTAGTTAACTGCACCCCGGGGATTGCAACACATCCAATACCAATAATAATCAACAAAAAAGCAAAAATTTTCCTCATTTTTTCCTCCGATTGTTTAGTTCTGTATATATTATGCATAAAATAATAAAATAAGTCAATAATCTAGTTTTATTTTTCCCTATTAAGATATATAATTATTTAAAGAGAGTTTTTAAATAAAATTTCAATGTATTTATGATAAATAAAGATTTACAAGATCAGCTTTCAAAAATGAGAAGAAGCGCAGAAGAAAGAGATGCTCAAAAAAGAGCTAAAATAAGCGGGCTTCAATATATATCCCAGGAGCAAATATCGGTAGACTTAGACGCTGTTGGGCTTATAAATAAAAGAAAAGCAGTAGAGGCGAAAGCGGTCGCTGTTCAAATAAAAAATAAAGATTTAGTAATTGTTTTTTATGATCCAGATTTTTCGAAAACAAAAGAATTATTAAAAGAAATAGAGGCAAAAGGTTATAATATAAAAAAATATGTATGTTCAGAAAGTTCATTAAATTATGTCCTTTCCTATTATAGATTTATATCAGAATCAAGAAGCCCAATAGTTGGGTCTGTCGGGATAGAGTCGGGAGAGGGAGATGATGTAGAGGATTGGAAAGATAAGCCCTTAGATACAATAGCTGGAGTTCAGGAGGAAATAAAAATACATAATAATACAGGGAGTGTAAGTGATTTAGTTCAGATAATTTTATCAGGAGCTATAAATAATAGAGCCTCAGACATACATATAGAACCATCTGAAAATAATACAAAAATAAGGTATAGAGTGGACGGTGTTTTAAATGATGTTTTTGATAATTTAACGACGGGTGTTTATAGGTCTGTAATATCAAGAATAAAATTACTTTCAAAGTTGAAATTAAATGTTCATGATGAACCACAGGATGGTAGGTTTACAATAAACCTAAAGAATAAAGATATAGAGGTTCGTGTTGCAATAGCTCCTTCAGAATTTGGAGACGTTGCTGTAATGCGTATATTGGACCCAGATGCTATAGATATTGATTTATCTAGTTTGGGATTTAGAGAAGATGACTTGGATATAATAAAATTGGAATTATCAAAGCCTAACGGAATGATATTAAACACAGGTCCGACTGGTTCTGGTAAAACAACAACCTTATATGCATTTCTAAAACATAAAAATAGCTCAGAGATAAAAATTATAACCATAGAAGATCCTATTGAATATCACCTTGATGGTATAGAACAAACTCAAGTAAATGAAGAAACTGGATATGATTTTGCATCTGGGTTGAGATCTCTAATGAGGCAGGATCCAGATGTTATATTGGTAGGTGAAATTAGGGACAAAGAAACGGCTGAGATATCTGTTCAATCTGCTTTAACTGGACATCTGGTGTTTTCTACAGTTCATGCAAACAGCTCCTCAGCTGCTATTCCAAGGTTGCTGGATTTAGGCGTTAAGTCAGCTAGCTTGGCACCGGCTCTAAATATAATAATAGCTCAGCGTTTGGCAAGGAAATTATGTAAAGAATGTAAAAAGAGATTAGAGTTGTCTTCAGACATGAAAACAAAGATAGAAAAATATATAAATTCTATGCCAGATAAGATAAATAAAGATAAATACCTTAAAGAAATTGAAATTTTTGAGCCTGTTGGTTGTGAAAAATGTGGCGGGGCAGGGTATAAGGGGAGGGTTGGTTTGTTTGAGCTGCTTGAGATAACAGACAATATGAAAGATTTAGTTACAAAAGGAGCTGGTCAGATTGAAATACAAAAAGAAGTAGATAAAACTAATTTTATCAATATGGAAAAAGATGGAGTTTTGAAAGTGGTCTCGGGCATAACTGACTTCAATGAAGTTGAAAGAGTAATAGGGAAGATAGATTGGGTTTAAAACAGACGGATGTGTATAGAAAAATAAACGGCTCATGGGGATGGGCCGTTTATTGTTGGGAGGTTAGTTATTTATTTAATTCGTATATTCCTT
>CAYQSO010000004.1:28066-49402 GCA_964420205.1 uncultured Candidatus Saccharibacteria bacterium | reverse complement strand
AAAATAATTTCAACTTGAATTTTTCGTTTACATTTCTTCCTTCTCTTTTATTTTCCCAGATGATTCTAAATTTTTAAAATAATTTAATGACTCGCGTTTTGATGTATGAAATATTTCAGCTACTTCTTCAGAACTAATTTGTGCGTGATGTTTTAAATATTCTAATATAAAATTCTCTCTTCTATGTTGTTGATGATGTTTTGTCATCAAAATATTGAGATCCATTTCATGCCTCCTGTATATAACTATAAATACTATTACAGCAAGTAATATATAAACAAAATATCCCATATGAGTTGATTATAACACAAAAAACCGCCTAACTCTGTGGACAAAGGTGTGGAAAAATCTAAAAAGATTTAATTAGAATATTTCAGAGGATAGTCTTAGTGTAAACCAAGGCGTCCTTAGCATAAAAATACTCCAAATTGCCCACAGAGTTAGACGGTTTTTTATTTTTTCAAATCCAAAATGTACTAAAAATCTTACCGACATAATATAGCATATAATAAATATTATGTCAAGCATTTGAATTGCTACGCAATTATATCATAGATTATCAAAATATGATATACTACAATACGTGCGGGAAAAAATAATATATTATTAACTGTTATATGTCAAGTAAAAAAACAGAAAAAGTTAACAGAACTGAAATAATAAATGATTCTACCTCAATAGATACGATGCTCCGCCCAATGGACTTCAATAATTATATAGGGCAAGCGAAAGTAATAGAAAATTTAAAAACAATTATTTTAGCAGCTAGAAAAAGAAACGAACAAATGGAACATTTGTTATTTTTTGGACAGGCTGGGCTAGGGAAAACCACTTTAGCATCTATAGTTGCTAGGAATATGAATTCTAATCTTAAAATAACATCAGGCCCAGTTTTAGAAAAAACAGGAGATTTGGCTACGATATTATCAACATTAGATCCTGGAGATGTTTTATTTATAGACGAAATACATAGAATAAATCGTTCAATAGAAGAAATGCTATATCCCGCAATGGAATCAAGACAACTACATTTAGTTATAGGTAAAGGACCTGCAGCAAGAATGATGACAATAGACTTACCTCCATTCACACTAATTTCTGCAACTACTAGGGCGGGATTAATATCTGCGCCTTTGAGATCTAGATTTGGGGGGGTGTTTAAATTAGATTATTATTCCATAGAAGATATGGAAAAGATAATAAAAAGATCTGCGAATATTTTAAATATTGAAATACCAGACAATGCAATTACAAAAATAGCTAAAGCGTCTAGATTTACACCAAGAACAGCTAACAGGCTACTTAAAAGAGTTAGAGACGTGGCTCAAGTTGATAATAAATCTAATATATCATCTGAGGGTGTTGATAAGGCTCTTGAGATGTTAGAGATAGATATACTAGGACTAGAAAAACATGACAGAAAACTAATCTCTACCATAATAGATAAATTTGATGGAGGCCCTGTTGGTATTTCAACTTTAGCTGCGACATTGGGGGAGGATAAGGGGACAATAGAAGATGTATATGAACCATATTTATTAAAAATAGATTTTATACAAAGAACTCCAAGGGGTAGAATGGTAACAAAAAAAGCATACAGCCACTTAAATTTATCTTATAATAAATATAATAAATAAATTTATGTTTAATAAAAAATACAATAAATTATTCGCAGCAGTTTTAATGCCTGTCGCTTTTATATTGGCATGGACACTATCGGTTATAATAGTTGTATTAGGAACTATACTTGCAAGCAAAGATCATACATTTATATTGGATGTATATTATCAGAATAAATATTATTTCTTAATTATGTATTTATTTACTTCTTTATTCTTGGTATTTTTTGGTGTATGGTTTGCAAATAAATTTTATAATAAGTAATCTATTACTTCAGTCTTATAATTAAAATTATTTATGAAAGAAGACTTACTAAAACCTTACGATCACAATGCCAATGAGGATTTAATATATAAAGAATGGGAGGAATCCGGTTTTTTTAATCCTGACAACATAGAAGGAAAAAAGGATTCTTATTTTAGCATAATAATGCCTCCACCTAATGCAAATGGCTCATTGCATGTTGGGCATGCTGTTATGATTACATTGGAAGATATGTTAATAAGATATTGGAGGTTAAAAGGAAAAGCTTCTCTATGGTTTCCTGGCGCAGACCACGCTGGTTTTGAAACCCAGGTTGTTTTTGAGAAAAAATTAGAAAAAGAAGGGACAAGCAGATTTAAAATATTGAAAGAAGACAAGGGGAGAGACAAGCTTTACAATATGATATGGGACTTTACCCAAGACAATAAAGTTCACATGGAAAAACAAGTTAGGAGGTTGGGAGCTTCCTGCGATTGGACGAGAGAAAAATTTACATTGGATAAAGATGTTATAGAAATAGTTTATAAAACATTTAAGAAATTATATGACGACGGACTTGTTTATAGAGCAAAGAGAATAGTAAATTGGTGTGTTAAGCATCAAACATCTTTATCTGACTTAGAAATAAAGTGGATGGATAAGGAAGATAAATTATTCTATGTAAATTATAAGTTTGCAAATAAGGGTGGGTATTTAACAATAGCAACAGTAAGACCTGAAACAATCCCAGGAGATGTCGCTGTTGCAGTAAATCCAAAAGATAAAAGATTCAACGACTTAATAGGGGAAGAAGTAATTGAGCCAATAACCAAAAGAAAAATTCCTGTTATAAGTGATGATTCTGTGGATATAGAATTTGGTACGGGCGCATTGAAGATAACCCCAGCTAACGATCCTACAGATTTTGAAATAGGAGAAAGACATAGTTTGTCAGCTATACAAATACTTAATTCAGACGGCAGGTTTAATGAATTGGCTGGGCCTTTAGATGGCATGAAAGTATTAGAAGCTCGTGAAAAAGCTATAGAAATATTAAAAAGTGAAGGGGTTTTTGAAAAAGAAGAAAATTACAATCATCAGGTTGGAACTTGTTATAAATGTAATAATGTTTTGGAGCCAATGTTGATGGATCAGTGGTTTATAGATTTGACTGGCAAGGGGAAAGAAAAAATAGTTAAGCCAGCTATAGATGCAGTGAAAAGAGGGAAAATAAAAATAGTTCCAGGTTTTCAGGAAAAGATATTTTATCACTGGATGAATAATATTCGTGATTGGAATATATCTAGGCAGATAGTTTGGGGCATAGAAATTCCTGTTTGGTATTGTGAAGAATGTGATAACGTGGAAGTTGTAATAGATGGCAGTTCTCCCAAAAAGTGTTCTAAATGTGGTTCCAATAAATTAAAAAAAGAAACAGACGTATTTGATACCTGGTTTTCTTCAGGCCAGTGGCCTTTCGCTTTATTAATGTCTCAGAATAATAAAGATGTAGAAAAATATTACCCTACTTCTGTTATGGAAACTGGTTACGATATTTTGTTTTTCTGGGTAGCTAGAATGATAATGATGTCATTGTATGTAATGAAGAAAATTCCATTTGAAAGTGTTTATTTGCACGGTCTTGTTAGAGATAAGGACAAAAAGAAAATGTCAAAGTCAAAAGGGAATGTTGTAGATCCATTGGGAGTTGTTGAGCAGTATGGTGCAGATGCGTTGAGGATGGCTCTTATTGTGGGTAATTCGCCGGGGAGAGACGTTGTTTATGATGAGAATAAAATTAAAGGCTATAGAAATTTCTCAAATAAGATATGGAATATTGCACGATTTATATTAGAAAATAGTGAAAAAAATAACTTTGTAATATCAGAAGAACCAGAGAAGGAACTATCTTCAGATGATAAGAAATCGTTGGATAAATTTAATAAAATTAAAAAGAAAGTATCAGAAGATATGGAAAAATCTAGATTTTCTCAATCTGCAGAAACGGCATATCATTATGTATGGCATACGTTTGCAGACGAAATAATAGAATCAAAGAAAGAGATTTTAAATAGTGACGACGAAAAACTAAAAAAATCTTCATTACTTCTTCTAAATATATTATTAAAAGAATCTTTGTTAATATTGCATCCATTCATGCCTTTCGTTACGGAGGCAATTTATCAAAGATTACCAAAAAAAGACAAAAAGTTTCTTATGATTGAAAACTGGTAGTTTTTATTTTATTTTATTTATATGGAAATGTTATTAGCTTCATTATTAGGAGTTTTACCAAGTCTTATTTGGTTAGCCTTTTTTTTAAAGGAAGATGTGCATCCGGAGCCAAAAAAAATGATATTAGCTGTGTATTTATGGGGAGGGCTATCTTCTATAGCAGCTTTATTGTTAGAGCAATTTTCAAAACCATTTGCGGATGGTTTTTTTGTAAATCTCCCAGGGATTCTTTCTTTCAATATAACTCCATTTGTTTTATTTGCGATAATTGAAGAGGTTTGCAAGTTCTTCTTTGTTTTTATGATTATTTATAAAAGCAAGCATTTTGATGAGCCTATAGATGCAATGGTCTATACTGCAACGGGTGCTTTGGGATTTGCAACTGCAGAAAATATTTTCATAATGTTATCAAATGGAATGTCGGGGGCTTTCTCTCTTGTGGTTATGAGGTTTTTAGGAGCAACATTGTTACATGCCCTTGCTTCAACTGCAGCGGGTTATTATTGGGCAACTGGAAGAAAGCATAACATGGAAGCCAGGGCTATATTTGTTGGTCTTGTTATGGCGTCAATAATACATGCGATATTCAATATTTTAGTTTGGCAATTCGGAGATTTTCTTATATATCCAATAGCATTTCTAATAATAGTGGCATTCTTTATTTTGTATGACTTCGAACAATTACGTGAAGAGAGTTAGATATTATGTTAAAAATTGTTTATAATAATTAAAATTAATTTTAATATATAAAATATGTTTGGAGATTCAAATAATAAAAACTTTTTTGCAAGCTTGGCTGGATCTGAAGATGAGAACGATGAATTGGATATGGAAGAGGGGATGCTAGTCTCTTCTAGTTCAAAGCCTAAAAAAAATTTAAAAAAATCTGATAAAGATGAGATGGACGAAGTTGTTGATATAGATGTGGAGGACGATGAAAGAAGTATAGATGACATGGAGGGGCAGCTTACAATAGATGTTTCTCAAGATGAAGATCATATATATATTGAGTCTCCTGTAGCGGGGGTAAGTTCGGATGATTTAGATATATCAATAACTCCTGAGTCTGTATCAGTAAAGGGGAGTAGGAGCAATCAAGAAAGGGTAAGAGGTAAAGAATATTTGTATCAAGAATGCTTCTGGGGTAGTTTTTCAAGGTCTGTTATATTACCTCAAGAAATAGACCCAGATAAAGCATCTGCTTCAATAAAAAAGGGAGTACTAAAAATCACACTACCTAAAATAAACAGGCTAAAGAGCAAAAAGATAAAAGTTAAAGTTGATTAGTCTATTCTCTGTGTATATCTCTACTAAATAATTCTAAATATTTTGCAAGATATGAATATTTAGATAAAGTAGGGTCTTCTTCTATTAGTTTTTTCGCTGTCTCTTTAGACAGCTTAACAAGTTCTGGGTTTTTTATTGCTTTCATAGCAAGATCTGGCATTCCAGTTTGTTCTTGCCCTAAAAATTGACCAGGGCCTCTTATTTGTAAATCTAATTCAGCTAACTCAAATCCATTTTTAGCTGTTGTTAGAGCTTTTAATCTATCTTTTGTATTTTTTGAATTACTTGTTGTAAATAAAAAGCAATAGGATTGGTCTTCTCCTCGTCCAACTCTACCTCTAAATTGATAAAGTTGAGATAACCCAAATCTTTCTGCTCCTTCTATTATCATTATTGTGGCATTTGGAACATCAATACCTACCTCTATTACAGATGTTGATACTAATATATCTATCTCTTTATTTTTAAATTTTTCCATCACATCTTTCTTTTCTTTAGGCTTTAGTTTCCCGTGTAGCATTTCAATTTTTAAATCTGGAAATATTTTTTTAGATAATTTTTCATACTCTTCTTTTACGGATTTTGCTTCTAACTGAAATAACATTTTTTTAGTTACCAATACATCTTCTTCGGGCGGTTCTATTCTTGGGCAAACTACAAAAGCTTGCTTGCCTTCTAATATTTTTTTTCTTACAAATTCATAAGCAACATCATATTTTGATGTTGGTATGGCTTTTGTGATTACTTTTTTCCTATTTTTAGGCAACTCATCTATTATAGATATATCTAAATCTCCAAAAGCTGTTAATGCCAGTGTCCTGGGTATTGGAGTTGCAGACATTGATAAAAAGTGAGGGAGGGTTTTGGAGTCTGTTTTATGGGTTGCAAGTTCAGCTCTTTGATTTACGCCAAATCTATGCTGTTCATCTATAACCACAAAGTCCAAAGCGTTAAAAGAAACATTTTTTTGAATTATTGAATGAGTCCCAACTACTATTTTTATACTTCCGTTTTTAATCTGTTCAACCATTTCTTTTTTTGTGTATTCGTTTTCAAGCCCTTCTCCAAAAAAAACTTTTGATTGAGACGCTGTTAGTAATGCTACCCCCTCAGTAAAATCCTTAAAAAAATTCTTGAAATTTTTATAATGTTGTATTGCAAGAACTTCAGTGGGCGCCATGAATGCAACTTGCCCACCTTTTTTTGAAACTCCTATTGCAGACAGAGCTGCGACGATTGTTTTTCCAGAACCAACATCTCCTTGTAGTAATCTACTTGTCGGGTGTGATAGTGATAAATCATTTAATATTTCCAAAAGTGCTTTATGTTGGGCGTCGGTTAAATCAAATGAAAGAGAATTCAATTCCTCTTTTATTTCAACTTCTAAATTTTCAAAACTCCTTGATTTATGTTGGGTTAATTTATATTGCTCATTAGTATTTAGTAATTGAAGTAAAAATAAGTCTTGAAAAGAAAATCTTTTCAAGGCAATTTCCGCATCTTCTATGGATTTTGGGAAGTGAACGTCTTGGAATGCCTTGTCTATTAATGGGAGGTTCTGTTTTTTTAGCACCTCTTCTGGTAAAAATTCTTCTGTGTCTTTTATAAAGTTAACAACTTTACTCATTATTAATCTTATTGCCCTAGAGGTTATTCCTCTTGTCTCGGGATATATTGGGACTATCCTGCCGGTATGCCTGGTTGTCTGTGATGATTTATTTATTATCTCAAATACCGGGCTTGAAAAATATAATTTATCATCTTTATCCTTAGAAACTTTTCCAGATATATTAACAAAAGAGCCCTTTTTTAAAACAGTTATTATATATTTTTGATTAAACCAAATTATTTTTATCTTACCACTATCATCTTGTATAGTTGCTCTTATTACATACATCTTTTTTCTTGCCGTTCTGGACATAGATAAAGCTGTTATTTCTCCGTAAATGGTTGTTGTTTTCCCTTCTTCTAGTTCGTTTATGGGTGTAATTTTAGAGAAATCTTGGTATCTAAATGGAAGATGGTAAAGCAAATCTTTAACCGTCTTTATTTTAAGCCTACTAAATTTTTCTAGAAATTTAGGACCTATTCCTGAAATTTCAGATAAAGATGTTGTTAATTTATATTTCATGTGTCCCCGAAGGGAATCGAACCCCTATCACGAGATCCGCAATCTCGCGTTTTATCCGTTAAACTACGGGGACTTTAAACCATATTTAATCATCTAAGACTGGGTTTTTCAATAATCTATAATCCTATTATCCTTTGTATGTTGTCCAACATTGACGGTTCAGTTTTTTTCCTAGGTAATTTTTTATATAAAATATCACCTATTTTTTCCATATCTCTAGCATAAACCCTTATCTGTAATATTGGATTAAGTTTTGATTTGGGAGTTACAAGAAGGACAATATCCTTGTTAGAAAATTCATAAAAATCAAAACTTTTTAATTCATCATAGGAGTATTTGGTGTCTTTACCTAAATGTATGTAATCTTTATCTATTACAAATTTATCCATTTCTCCATCTTGTTCAGATATAAACAATATCGTGCCAGTAGCAAGTATTATAAAAATGCCAAATAATATATTTTTTTGCCATATAGAAAATAAAAGTAAAATAGCAAGCGCTGTTAATATAATAAAATAAAACAATGGTTTGTTTTGGTTCTCTCTTTTTCTATTTATCTCCCATTCTATATAACTTTCTTTTTTGTCCATAATTTAATTATATACTATCCGGTGCTTTTATTCCCATTATAAACAATCCATCTTTTAATATTTTTTCTGCTTTGTTTATAATAACCAATCTAGCATTCTTCAGATTATCGTCAGCTTTTAATATCGGCGATGATTCATAAAAAGAATTTATTTTATTTGATAATGAAAATAAAAATCCAGAAAGATGATGGGGGGATGAGTCTTCAATTGATTTATTAATTACAGTTTCAAAATTAAGTATATTTTTTATAAGTTCAAATTCTTTATCTCCAAATAATTTAGGGGATATATTTGAATTTATATCCACACCGCCAGACTTTTCTAATATACTCATCAATCTTGCTCTTGTGTATTGTATATAAAAAGAGCAATTTCCTTTTATATCAAATTCTTTTTCAGGATTTAATTTTATATTAGATTTCCTATCTTCTTTTAGCATGCTATATCTCAAAGCTCCAATACCCATTATATTTGTCATTCTATTTAGTTCGGAATTTTTTATCTCTGGATTTTTTTCTATCAAAATTTTTCTTGATATATCAGTAAAATCTTTAATTATGTCTTTTGCATTTATTATTTTCCCCTTTCTAGTTGATAACTTCTTGCCATCTGGGCCCAATACTAATCCTGTCCAAATATGGTCAAATTCTGCTATCTGAGTTTTATTTGACAAATGTGAGTTCAATTTCTCAGATATAGCTCTTAGCTGTTGGAAGTGTAGAATTTGTTCTTTTCCAACAACATATAATATTTTTTTAGGGCTATATTTATCGGATCTATATTTCAATGCAGATATATCTCTGGTTAAATATAATGTTGAGCCATCACTTTTTTCTATTAATGCAGGGGATAGGTTGTAGTCTTCAAGATTTATTATTGTAGCCCCCTCACTTTTAGAGGCGACGCCCAATTTTAATAATTTATCAACCAATTTTTTACTTGTTTTAGCAAAGAATCTTTCTCCTTTTATAACATCAAATTTTATACCAAGTTCGTTATAAGTTTTGTTAAGCTCATTTAATGATATTTTTGTGAACCATTTAAGTAGTCTTAAGTTTTTTCTATTTCCAGACTCTAATTTCTTGAATTCTTCTCTCGCTAAATCTTCTAGGGATTCATCTTTTTCCGATTCTTCGTGGAATTTTATATATAAAGATAACAACTCATCTATTGGATTGTCTTTTATTTTGTTTTTATCTCCCCAAAGATTATAAGCAACTATTAATTTCCCAAATTGAGTTCCCCAATCTCCTATATAGTTCCATCTTATTACTTTTTTGCCAGAATATTCATAAAGTTTAGCCAAAAAGTCTCCTAATAAAGTAGCTCTTAAATTACCACCATGCATCGGCTTCGCTATATTGATTGAGGAATATTCCACTATTATCTTGTCCTTACTACTGGTCTTTTTGTATATGGGATTGTTTAAAAAAGATTCTATTAAAAAAGATTTTTTAATAAAGAAATTTATAAATCCACCTCCTGCAATTTCCATTTTATCAATTATGTCATTTTTATTTTTTTCTATATTTTCAATTATTTCTTCCGCAATCTTTGTAGGGGACTCATTTTTATTTTCACTAACTGAAAAAGCTATATTACTAGAGTAATCTCCAAATCTTTCATTATTTTGAAGGCTCACATAAAAATTAGCCTCATCTATGTTGTATAAATTTTTTAAGGATTTATTTACTAAATCTTCTAACTTTTCTTGTATGCTCATATAATAACAATACAAAATATAGCTTGTATTAGCAATTTAAAGATAGGGTTGTTATATTGACACAAAAGGCATATCAATGTATTCTAAACACAGAACAAGGGAGGTGTTCCATGGACGATGAAAAGAAGACCAAAGAAAACAGTCAAGAAGAAAACTCAGAACAAAAAGAAAACAAAGACGGACCAATCCCGGGGGCGAGATACGCTGTAAAGATTGTATCAAATGGAATGGAATTTTATGGATATGCGAATGACTGTCAAAAACTTGTAAAGGTTGCAATGAGGCTCCGCAATGTAATCCCAGTGATTGAAGAGAAGATAAAAAAAGAAAAGTAAAAATCAAGCCAGTCATAACGACTGGTTTTCTTTTTTATTTCAGTATTGTCAAGCTTCAAATTCCACACTAAAGTAAATAAATTTACTTTCTTCTCTCACTTGTTCACTGCGTTCACTGCGGGCAACCTCGGGCTGGAACCGTGAACGGTTATATCCAACAAGGTTATCTTCAACTATTTCAGTATATCAATTTAAGGTTCCTCGTGCGCCTTGTATTTTGTCTTTAAAAGTTTCTAAAACAAACTGTTCAAAATTCTCTCCACTTTTGTCTGTACGTTTGATGTAGTCTTGATAAAGTTCAAAAATCAAATTTCGCAGCTGGTTTTGCTCAAATCGTTCAAAATAGTTTCTCGACTTATCTTTGAAATCATCTAGCGTTTGAATTTCTAATTCTTCAAACCTTTTTCTCAAGCTTTCGCTGTCTATCGTAAATTTATGGAACTGATCTTCAGTGAGGTTAGAGACTTTTTGCATAAAGTCGTCGTAGGTCTGTGGGCGTTCATCCTTTTTCAGTACATCGTTGTATGTTCGTATAAACTCCTCACACAACAAACTAAAATGTCCCTCGCCATAGTCTTGTTTTAATTTCCCACTGGCAAGTTCTGATATTTTCTTTTTCTGCTCGTCAGTCAGTTGTTCCGAAAGCTTTTCTACAATTGGATTAATAATACCGTGAGAAAATTCGTGATCTTGGTTGTCTACGTTATCAATATGAGAAATGATTATTTGTTCACCTGGAAATACAGAAAAGGCACGTCCGGAATTTTTGCGATAAAGAGGGTCAGTTGGTACGAAACTCACTCTCCTGATGTCTGATGTTTCTGCGTCTGGTTTATAAAAATCAATCAACGACTCAATTCTTGCTTTGGTTTCTTCTATTTGTTCCACGCGCAAACTTCTGTCTTTCCTAACTTCTGCTTCAATTTTTTCAGCAAGTGGGCTAACAGAAAAAACTTGATCAAAAGCTTCAAGCATTTCTAAAAATTTTCGATGTGCTTCTTCAGGATTTGTAACATGTGGTTTGTATTTTGCAGCCATAGCCAGAACGTACTCGGCACGTTCAGGATGCTGGTAGGTGAGTGCCATGTTGTATAGTGTTTCCTCGTCAGCTCCTTGTTCATGAAAACTACGAATCGTGTCTAAAATAGTAAAAGGAATGGGATGTTCTTCAAAGTAATCCGCAACCTCTTGTGCTAACGGAGTTTCTGTCTCACCCCACTCAGGATTTTCAGCTTTCAGGAGAAGTGAAAATAACTGCGCACCTCTCTCTTCTTGGACGACAATTTCAGGAGTTTCCATCACCTCAAATTTGCGTTCCGCCGAGCGTTCGGGTTTATTATCAATTTTTGACTCAAAATTTTTCATGTTTTAATTCTATCACAACACAAGAAAAAATTACCAACATACTTCCTCGTACTAGCTGTTAGATGCGGAGAGAGTGGGATTTCTTTCCGATAATTTTCCTGACGGAAAATTTCTACAAGCCGGCTCTCGCTATGCTCGCCTTGCTCCGCCTTCGGCGGATCAAACTTGCATATAGCTCCGAGCTTCAAATCTCACACTAAAGTAAATAAATTTACTTTCTTCTCTCACTTGTTCACTGCGGAGAGAGTGGGATTTGAACCCACGGGTCCCAGAAGGGACACGGATTAGCAATCCGTTGCATTAGACCACTCTGCCATCTCTCCAGTCTTTATATTTATTTTTCAAGAACTCTCTTTTTGTTTTTTAAGATTACTTTATTTCATTCTTTTATTCAAGCCACATTGCGAGAACCCTTTTTTTCTGGTATTGTAATAAACCTATGAGCAAGGAATCAGATAAAAATATTCATGTAAGACCGCCTGTGGTGGTTGTTTTGGGGCATGTAGATCATGGTAAAACTACATTGCTTGATTACTTGCGCACAACAAAAGTAGCTGAAAGAGAAGCTGGGGGGATAACTCAATCTGTTGGAGCTTATGAAATTATAAAAAATGACAACAAGCTTACATTCATAGACACTCCTGGACATGAGGCTTTTACAAAAATGAGAGAAAGGGGAGTAAAGATAGCAGATGTTGCCATATTGGTAGTTGCTGCAGATGATGGAGTTAAGCCTCAAACTGAAGAAGTTATAAAAATTCTAAAGGAAAATGAAATACCATTCATAGTTGCAATAAATAAATTAGATAAGAATAACGCGGATGTAGATAAGACAAAACAAGATTTATTAAATCACGGAGTTATGTTGGAGGGCTTTGGTGGAGATATTCCATTTGCTTCAATTTCAGCTAAGACGGGTGAAGGAGTTGATGATATGTTGGATTTACTTGTATTGTTGTCAGAAATGAGTGGATTAAAATGGGACGAATCAGCAAACGCTAGTGGATTTATTTTAGAATCAGAAGTAGAAAAGCAAAGAGGAACGGTTGTTTCATTGATAGTTAAGAATGGAGTATTAAAAAAAGGTGATAAAATTTATACAAAGTCCTCAGATGGTTCAGTAAAGTTATTAGAAAACTTTATGGGCGAAAAAGTAGATGAAATAAAACCATCTGGCCCTGCTATGGTAATAGGGTTTAATCAATTGCCAGATATTGGTGATACTTTTTCAACAAGCAAAGAAGATTTAGAAAATCCTGAATCTGTGGAAGTTGATAAAGATGAAAATTCTGAAGAAAAAGAATCTTTGTATGGAAAAAAAGAAATAAATGTTGTTTTGAGAGGAGATACAAACGGTTCGGTAGAGGCATTATCAAGTGTTATTAGTAATCTCGTTTTTGAAGATTTTTATATAAATATAACAATGGCTGATGTCGGTGATATAACTGACGGAGTTATAAAAAATGCATTAGCTACAAAAGCTTTTGTTGTAGGTTTTAATGTTAAGGTTGATAAGAATGCTCAAAACATAGCGAAATCTTATGACATAAAAATAATAAGTTCAGATATAATCTATAGGATAGTAGAAGCAATAGAAGATAGTGTAAAAAATATAGAAAAAGAAGAGGAGGGCGGAAAGTTGAAGATATTGGCAACATTTTCAAGCCAGGGAGAAAATTATGTTGTTGGCGGAGAAGTGATTTCAGGATTTCTTCAACTAAATGACAGGGTCAGCATAATAAGAGATGACGAAGTTATTTCAAAAGGTAAAATAATAAACCTACAACAATCAAAGCAAGATGTTAAAAGAGTTGAACAGGGGGAATGTGGTTTGAGAATTAAATCTCCAGAAGAAGTAAAAGAGGGAGATGTAATAGAGGTTATTTTAGAAAAATAAATTTTGTTTTATAATTTATTTATAGGCCACGTAGCCAAGGGGTAAGGCAGCTCTCTGCAAAAGAGCTATTCGGCGGTTCGAGTCCGCCCGTGGCCTCAGTATTTGTATAAGACTTGAATTTAATTGAATTGAATAGTAATTTATATATGACATAAAAGCCCGGGTGGTGGAATCAGGTAGACACGAGGGACTTAAAATCCCTTGGGAGCATATCCCGTGCCGGTTCAATTCCGGCCCCGGGCACAAATAAAAAAGCCCCGCTCTTTCTGTGAAAGGGTGGGGCTTTGATTTGAGTGCTAGAACGGCAAGTAGTAATTTTATATTGTAACAGTTTTCACTCAAAATTTTTAGCAAAAAGAAAATGGGCAACACTTTTTAAATGTTGCCCCATGTTTGTTGTTTCATATCTCTCCGATAAGATCAAGAGCATTTACTTGAAGCATTTTACTTACGAAGAGTCGGATTTCTGACTCTTCGACTTGCTCGATAAATCTTGCGATTAGAGCCTGTTCGCTGATTGTATCCTCGTTTCTAATGGCTTGTGCCATTTTAAGTGAAATTGCATCAAGTTTCACTGTTTGGTAGCGAGTTACTAGAAACTTCTCTGGATGCTTAATGATGAGTTTCATGTAGCGGTTTGGTCGTAAGGCTCGATAATTTTCTGGATACACATTAACCTGTTTTTGATGATTCACTTTCGCTAATAGTTCGTCGATGGGTTTGGAAAGCCCGCGAATCGAATAATCGATGCAAAACTTATCAGAGCAATTTATGTCAACTTTGCATCCACCCGTACAATCAAGCAGAAGGACGCATGATTTACAAGGCTCGCTTACCCAGGCTAAATCTCGAAATACATCAAGAGATGGCTTATTCCAGATTACTTCAATGGGTTCATTTTTTATATTGCCGAAAATGAGTTGTGACTGATTACACAATCGTAATTCACCCTTGGGGTTAATCGCACAGAAATATGTGCCAACTCCACAGTTTGAAGTGATCCCCTCTGTAATCATCCGCTCGTCCAAGCAGTACGGAATAGCAGTTCCGAATCCGACCCGTCCTTCGAAGACTGCGAAGTCATGCTTGGCTTGGATAATTTGTCCCACGGCGATATGGAACTGCTCACGAGTCGGCTTTAATCGATATCCATCAGAGTTAATTGCTCCAATGCCACCATCTTCGTATCGGTCGACATAAATAGATTCCATTCCGAGGTTTGCCGCAATGCTGATGATGTCGTACATCTGGTCATAATTGTATCCTGTGAGAACTGGAATACAGCGCACATCGTGATTTTCATCCACATAGTGTCTGATAGTTTCCAAAGTCTTCTCGAAGCTCCCTTTTGACTGATTCATTAATTCATGGGTCTCGGCATTTGAGCCGTGTATCGGAACTCCAAAGCAGGCAAGTTTGCTTGAGATACCCTTGAGCCGTCGAAGACCGTTCGTGACTATAGTTACAGAAGAATGATCAAAAAGTATTTCGATGTACTCGTTTAGTTTTCCCACGGGCAACAGGCTTGGCTCGCCACCAATTAAATATACGTGGGGGATCTGACTCTCCGCGACCAAGCGAACAAGTTGGTCAATCTCGGAGAGGTCGCCGAGCTTCTCTCGTTTAGGGTTGTAGCAGAAAATACAATTCTCATTGCACGAATAAGTTACCTCAATGTGACAGAGATGGGGGATGGTGTCGTGTTTAACATATTTACCGTCTTTGTGTTTTCCAACTGATCGGTGGTTGCATCGCGCTGTTGTAAACGGTGATCGGTCAGGTTGGACTATAGGCAATGGAGTTCTGGAACTAGGTTTTGCGTTCATTAAATTTCTCCTTTCTTGTGTTGCTATCGTTTGATTGGACGATTTGAGAGTTGTAAAATTGCATCAAAACTATCATCTTTCGCTGCTTTATTACGTTTCTCAAAACCGCACGAGACACAACGATGGAGAATAATATATTCCCCGCTCTTGGTTTCTACGCTCACGGGCTTCATAGGTCCCTGACATGTCGCCTGGCGGTCGCCGGGGTTCACGTCAACGTGTTTGCTCCACAAACACTGCGGACAGTGATTTGTGTAGCCACTTCCGTGCACAAAGGACCCGCAATGTTCGCAGGTGAAGTCTTCTTTGGTACGCTGGAATTTTCGAGTCATAATCATGTTTTTTTACCTCCAGTTTTAGTTGTTAAAGATCAGTATAACTTTTATCTTTATAATATATTTAGCTTATAAAGTCAATAGTATATAAGTTATACTAACCATAAGATCAAAAACTGAGAAAATTTATCATAATTTATATTAGAATATTTGTATGATCCCTTAATTTATGTTATAAGTCAAGTAGCTCTTATTATCTTGAAAATTAATAAAAAGGAGGTGGACAATGTTTCTTCGTGAGATCCATTGGGAAGTTACTAATAAGTGCAACTTCCGATGCAAGCACTGTATTTCTGTATCTGGTTTTCCGAGACCAAACGAGCTTACGACCGAGGAGGCAATGGAAGCTCTAACCTCATTCAAAGAAGCTGGGGTTTCTAAGATTTTCTTTACAGGTGGTGAACCGTTCAGTCGTGGCGATTTCACAGTTTTGCTTGAGCAGGTGGTGGCATTGGAGATGCAGACATCTGTTATCACTAACGCCACATATATTCGAGGCGAAATTCTTGGTCTGCTAAAGCGGCTGGGGATTGAACTCGGCATCAGTCTTAATGGAGCGGACGAATCAACTAACGATGCTATTCGGGGCAAAGGAAGTTTCAAACAAGTCATTGAAGCTCTCAATCGATGCCGGGAAAACGGTATTGCGGTTACGCTATATGTTACCGTTACGACGGCAAATATAGAACAGTTGGATGATTTTGCTCGGCTAGCCAAGGAGTATGGCTGTGATAGAGTTCACTTCAATGAAGTGACTATTGACGGCCGTGCAATAGGTTTTTCAGATGAGCTTTCACTCTCCGATAAACAGAAAATGCATCTTCCGGAGTTGATTGCGCAAATGACTGGAGATGTTTTTGGGGAAGAATTATCCGAGATGAATGATCAATGCTGGGTAGATGCAGAAATGCTTTACATGACAGCTGATGGGGAACTTTATAATTGCATTGAAATTTTCCAACGCCGTCCAGATCTTGCTATTGCCAACATTCGTTCATTTTCGCTCAAGGATCGGTGTAAGAGTAACAATCCTTTTCATTCTGGGTACGAAAAAAAGTGTTGCTACGGGGTAAGTGCAAGCGGACATGTGGTCTTTGTCAGAAATATTGCATCGGAGTGTGTGCTTGCTCCAAGCAAGCAGGGTATTAAAAATCTATCGCAACTCTACGATGCACTTGATGATCTCTACCGAGAAATCGAGCATGATTGCTGCAACTGCCAGTACCCAGACTGCGTTGGTTATATCTGGCTACTTAAAAAGGAGGCAGAGAGGTTGTATGAGCGAGGAGTGCCTTTGGTGCAAGTCAACAATGGTCCCATGTTCATACATTCATTTCTCGAAGCCGTCAATGGCAAGCCAGATCTTTCAGTTCGGTATCCGCCGTGTAGTCAGTTGTGTGTTGACAGTCGAAGGTGCAGTATTTACGAAGACCGACCACTCGCTTGCCGTCTTTACCCGTTGGGTCTTGAGACGAAAGAGGACGGTACAATAGTGTGGGCACTCCACCGAGATTGTTTTTACATTCGAAGGATGGAAGAGAACGGTATGTTTACCAACTTCGAACATTATGTCCGAAATATTGTAAACAATCTCTCGCCAGAGTTGTTAGGGGAAATAATCAAAACCTACCGCACGGTAGATGCGATTTCTTCTTTCCCCGACGGTGAAAATAACTACAGTATCTTACAGGAGGTGCACTATGTCTAAGTGTAAGGCAGTCCTGGATGGTGACAAAATCACTGAGATCCGGGTCAAGGCTAAGGCGCAAGGGAGTCAAATGCAGGATGATCGGAAGCTGGAAGGCTTTGAAAGATCCAAATCAGACGACCTTAGTGCAACACAGCAGCAGTCTAAGTGAAAATCACAAGGAATGCTGACTATGGGCGATACTCAACTAGTGTCGCCCTTTTTCTTTTTGTGGAACCAGGTGTGCAAAGGAGATTTAGTGACTTCCCCTTATCTATGTCACTTGGTAGCAAGAAATGAAAAGGGGAGGCTTTTTAATAAGAGAGAAATGTTGTGGAGTAATCTCCGTGCCGGTTCAATTCCGGCCCCGGGCACAAATAAAAAAGCCCCGCTCTTTCTGTGAAAGGGTGGGGCTTTGATTTGAGTGCTAGAATAAGTGGTCTTCGCCGATTTTCTTCACCAAAAATCTGCAATGAGGCCCAAATTTCTGGAATCCCCTTACGAGTCCTATCGTTCTTACTCTGTTATCTCCTCTTAGGCATGGAATTTGAAAATACTCTCCTATTTCTGAATCGGCAACAGAGCCAATTGCAATAATAGGAAATCTCAATTGAATGTTTGGATGACTTTTAGAAAATGCTATAAGTTCATGAATTCCTGCCGGGCCTAAAATATCAAGCCCTATACCACCCTCAAAGCGTCGTATTTTTTTGGTTGCATCTTCAAGAGAAGTAAATTCAGGGAATTTCATTAGCCTCAATTCCACAGGATTATTGATATTCCCTTCTACTTCTATTTCTTGAGTTTGTCTGAATTTTGACCTTAGAATTGCTCTACTTGCAATTAAATCTGCTTCCGTAATCAATCTTGTAAAACTTGTTTCGTAATCAACAAGTGTTTTGTGGGCTTCCCCAACTTTAATTTTTTTGCGATCAACCATGGATTCCTCCTTTTAGCGTGCTAGATGATAATATTTAACATCAAAAATTATATTAAGTCAAATTTGTATTATAATTTTCCACCTGAGACATCTTGTTTTTTTAAAATGTGTTATAATAAAACAAATAAATTTTAAAATAATAAATTATGAAGAAAATAATACTATATTCTTTAGTTTTAATATTTTCAGTCGGTTTATATGCTGGGATAACACATGATGTAAGTGCTTTGTGTCGAGATCCCTTTAGGCCACCAGAAGATTATCAATTACGAGATTGTCCGGTCAGGGTAATACATGCAAAAATATCAGACTTAAGTGCAACCCCAGAGATTGTAACTTCTGAAACTTTTGTAAACATATCAGTAGATGGTTATAAAGGAGAAGACACGTCTGGAGATTCTTTTGGGGTTTATCTTAATGGAGAAATAGTTGATTCAGAGGGTAGAAATAAAGCTTCTTTCACAGATTCTTATTTAGACAATACAGTTGCATTTTTTTACAGCAATGATTTCGATGTTTCTAGTTGGGCTAACGGTATATATACGGTATATGCTTCTATAGATGAAGATTATGGAGGTGGTATATGGGAAGATATATCAAAAGCTTCCATACAATTCGAAATAAAAAGAGGTATATCCGGAGGAGATGATAATGTTTTTATATCGGCAGATAAGGCATGGGTATATGAAGGAGAGAATGTCTCAATAACATGGGGCTCATCTTCTGGTGCTCAAGAATGCCACTCAATAGAAGGCCCAAGTTGGTTTGATACAAATAACAATACAGACGGCACTGTATCTGGGACTTTAACTGTTCCAGAAGGATGGCTATCTTATACGCATGCATTTACAGTTGAATGTTCATTCCCAACTGCTTCAAATGGATTTTTGAAAAATATTGCAAATATATTTGATAGTTCTAAAAAACGTGTTTCATCCATGTTGGCAGCACTTATTTTGCCGGGAGATGACGAAGGAGAAGGTGGTGGCTCGGTAACCCCTACAGCTACTCCGTCAATAACATCTTTTACAGCAAGCCCAACATCTATAAATTCAGGTGAGTCATCTGCTCTTAGTTGGAGTGTTTTGGGGGCTGATTCTTGTAGTATAGATGGCGTTGATGTGACAAAAGATTCTGGGACTATGACTGTAAGCCCTACAGCATCAAAAACATATACACTCTCTTGTTCAAATACTGATGGAACGAGCATAGCAACAGCAAGTATCTCAGTAAGTTCAACTCCGCCACCCACAACAAGCACAAAAAGCGCATCAGTAGACGTAGAGGCAAAAAAATTACCCCCCAAACCAGTAATACATTCACTAAGTTTGCAAGAAGCTTCTACGCATAGAGAAACTGATAGATTGGCAAGATATTCAGATAAAATAAGAACTTATTGGGAAACTGATAATGCAGATGCTTGTACTTTAAGTGTTATAGGCTCTAATGATGAAGATGGTGATTATGATGTATCTCCAAAAGAGTTGAATACTAATATTTTTGGCGCACCCGTTCAAGGCGAAATGGAGTTTGTTGCAGATTACGAGCCCCCCGCAAGTATTGCGCAATTAGTAGCTATTAGTCCAAGTTCCTCAGAGGGCAGAATTTATTTTACTCTTACGTGTTCAAATGTTGCTGGTTCAGCATCTTTAACTAAATCAATAACTATTTTCCACAATTTTATAAATTTCCCAGCCTATGTTAAAACAAGTTGTGCTGCTAGTGATGATTCTGCTATAAGAATGGATCCAGACGATGAAAAAAATATAAGGTTCTACCTGGGATGGGAAATAATGATAACAGGGGAAAAGAATGTTTATTACGGAGTTTCTCCTAGCGAAGAGTATTATGGAATAGCGGAAATGTTGCCAGTAAATTACTATGTTTCTTTGGAAGATGGGTTCCCCGTATCTGGCCCGAAGTATGCGTATTGCGATAATCATAATTTTGTCACAATAGATAATAAGACAGGTCCAACCACTTATGATTCTTTGAAATTATATTTTGTACAAACCGGAAGTGGGTATGGTTTTGATGGAGGGGAGTCTGCTGTGGGAGAGTGTAGGCAAACGAGTCCTAATACCCAAACACAAATTCACTTATCGTGGAGTGCTATAAATAATGTAGATCACTACGATATTTATAGAGTTTCTTCTAGCGGTGGTGGCACAGCTACATCATTTCTAGACAAATTAATAAAGAAAGTATTTGCTGCTGATGTAAAAATAGGATCAACAACAAACCTGTATTACAATGATATATTTGATCCTCCACTATATAATTCAAGTGCAAGTTATTATATTAAAGCAATAGCTTCTGATGGAGGTGTTATAGATACATCTAATACCGTAAGTGCGACGACTCCTTCATCTTGCGGTCTAACACCCCCGCCATTGCCACCATCGGGAGCAAATGACACTTTGGTAGTTATCCCGTCTTCAGCAACAATAAACGAATCCAGCTGTATTCCTCCAACATCACAACAGTTTGATGCATTATATGATCCTGATGGAGGCGGAGGAGATAGATATGGGAATTTTAATGTTAATAGTTATGCAACCTGGTCATCTAGCAAGACAAGCGTCGCAAGTTCTCAAGGAAACGGATTATTTGATGGAGAATCATCTGGGGCTTCTACAATAAGTGCTACTTATAGAAAAACAGGAAATGCAACATTAAATGTAAATAGTTGTGGTCCAGACTTTTCATTGTTAATTTCTCCAGACACCAAGACAGTTGATATATCTAATGGGGATATTTCTACAGACTATGCAATATCATTACAATCCATAAATGATTTTAGTGGAGATGTGACGTTGAGTTATAATGGTCTTCATGCTGGAGATTTTGACCCACAGCCAGTATCTTTATCTGGTAATTCTGAAGCTATATTAACAGTAGAAGTTTCAGATGATTCTTCAACAGGGAGGTCAACATTTACAGTTGAAGGAAGTAGTGGAGATATAACTCATAGTGATACAGCTGATATAAATGTAACAAATTCTAGCTTACCAGTTCCAACTGCGAATATAACAGCAGATCCAAGCGTTATAACCCCGGGGTATTCTTCTACTTTAAGTTGGGAGACAACAAATGCAACACATTGTGAAATAAATAACGGG
>CAYQSO010000004.1:0-28056 GCA_964420205.1 uncultured Candidatus Saccharibacteria bacterium | reverse complement strand
TGGTATTAGATTCTGGAACGCCAACTAATACGAGCGGGTCTGAATTAGTTAGTCCGCCTACAACAAAAACGTATACATTAACATGTTCAAATAGTAACGGCGATGCATCAGATAGTGCAACAGTTGCAGTAAATGCAAATCCAGGAGATGGCGGGTTAAGCTGTGAGGTTCTTAGAAGTCCTTTCTTTGGACCAGCTCCTCTAAATGTTAAATTCACAATAAATTCTTCTGGTGGGACATCTCCATTTACATATAGGTTAGATCCAGACGACGGTTCGGGATATACTTCGTGGCAAGGTAATAATGAAATTTATCATTCATACAATAATGCAGGAGGATATATATCAACCGCACAAGTTCAAGATTCGGAAGGGAATGTGGGTACATGTAATGCTCCTATCGTTAACGTAATATCTGGAGAAGAGTGTGCAATATCGGCAAGCCCATCATCTGTATTAGCTGGACAATCGTCAACATTATCATGGAGTTGTCAAAATGCTAATCCATCTTGGAGCTGTGAAATAAATGGAATTGGGGCCGTTGATCCAGAAGGGGGGTCTGTCAAAGTAAATAATATAAGAGAAACAAATACATATACGTTAAGTTGTAATGGGGATAATAAGGCAAGCGCAACTATAAATGTAGGATTTATACCTGTTTTGAGAGAAATATTACCAAGGTGGTAGGAATAGTTGACAAAAATATATAATTATGATATTATCTAGTCATTAAAATTAAATAATTAATATGAAAAAATTATTAGTTCTATCAATGGCGATAATTATTTCATCAGTTGGTCTATATGCTTTCACAAATAATGCAGAGGGGGCATATTATTCCAGGGATGGGCTAACAAGAAGATTAGCAAGACCTACTTATTCTTTTGCTCCGTCAGAAGAGTTTAATATAAGTGCGAATGCTAGTTGCTCTGCAGATGATTCAATAATTACTGCCGATGTAAAGATTTCTTTTACAGTTCTTGATAATGCCAGATTCTATTACTTATATAGAAATGGAGTATTAGTAGCTACAGTAGATATACTAAGAAAATCTATAAATGAAAGAGGTTCTTATGTAGACACTATATATGTACCTTCTAACGAGGGAATGCATGGATTATATTTCGGATATCATATGGAAGCTGTAGATGTTGATTGGAATGTGATAGATACCTCAAATTCATTGAGAATTACAATTCCTGATGTTGGTATCTGTGCCGTTAATTAGTTGGAGTTAGATAAGAAAAACAAAAACCCCTTTAGGGGGTTTTTGTTTTATCCTAATATTTAATCTAAATAACTTGACTTAATATCATAAATATTGTAATATCTACATTAGGATAAAGCTCTTTTAAAACCAAAAAAAAGGAGGAGAAAAATGAAAAAGGTTTTTTGTTTGATTGTTTTGTTGTCTTTCTCTTTGTTAATCTATGCCAAGGATAGTGGCTGGAAGTTCTCAGTTATTTCTTGGAGCGTCAACGCTTCAACTCATCAAGATTTGGTGAGAGAGTATGAGGCAAAGAATGAGGCAGGTCAATGGGTTCTCAGCTATGATAAAGTAGACACAAGTTCAAGCGTTGACGTTGTTTACATTTTCAAGGTTGAAAACTCAAAGGTGGAAATGAGTTTCTGGGAATTTTCTGAAGAATTTGCAACCTGTAATTTTCTCAATAACGAAGATGTGCCGAGGGGGTACTTCTACGGAGTTTCTCTATTAACCGGAGATTCGTGGTCGGATATTTATCCATTGCCATACTACAACAGGCTTTCGGATATTTACTATTTTGCCCATGAAAGCAGAAAGGTAAAATCTTTTGAGATATTGTATAAAATCTCAAAACTGAGAGCGGGGTTTAAGTATGTGACAATTGAGAATCTTTCAGATTATCTGGTGAATATGGAATACCATGCTGGATTGATGCCTTTCCTCGGTGAGATGGGGAAGAGTTCTCAAAGCAAATCCAGATTTTCAGGCATTGGGCCGTATCTATCTTTTGGCAACGAGTTCAAGCTGAAAAAATTTTCAATCCAATGTGATGCTGGGGTAGGAATTTTGTTGGGTGAGACTTCGCACAGCTCAATATGGAGTGAAAGTGATGATGTCACATATGGGAGAATCAGAGAATTTTATGAAGAGTCGTTCCCTTTATCACAATCCCAAATCGATAATGTTTTTGTATCTGGGTTTGTGGTAAGTCTAAATTACCAAATAGGTGATTGGTCGTTGTCAGTCGGTATCAAGAACGAAACATTTTATGATGTCAGTATGGCGCCTTTATTCTCATCTCCAAAAGATTGGAGAAGCCCGGGGGCAGATAATGAGTGGGTAAAGTCAAATGATGATGTTTCATTGGTAGGGTTCACGTTTGGTGTAGTTTATTCGTGGTAACCAAAAAAGAGCTTTAAACAGTGCGTCGATCCAGTATCGGCGCTTTTTTATTGACACTCTTTCCATATTATTGTAAATTAAAACCATTAAAATTAAGTAATTAATATGAAAAAGGTATTAGTTCTATCAGTAGCAGTAATCGTTTCATTAGTTGGTTTGTATGCTTTTACAAATAATGCAGAAGGAGCATATTACACGATAGATGGAATTTCAAGAATATCAGTAAGACCAAGTTATTATCCTTCTTCTTCATCTGATGATCTTAGAATAAGCGCAAATACAACATGTTTACTTATCAATAGGGAGATTACTACATCTGTTAAAATATCTTATAACATAATAGATAGAGCAAAGTATTATGTAGTGTTTAAAGACGGTATTAGGAATAGTATTATTGATGCTTCAAATACATCAAACTTAGGCCTCTATACAGATGTTATAAGAAATTCTGGAGAGGGAGAATGGCATAGCTATTATATGATAGCTATAGATTCAAATGGGATGTTGATTGATACTTCAAACGTTGTTTATAGTATCACTCAAAATTGCGGAATTCCTTTCTAACAAATAATTATATTATTTAAACAAAAACCCCTTAAAGGGGTTTTTGTTTTGTGTAAGTTTTAAAAAAATCTATACAGAGGTGATTATTTTAGCCACAAACAAAATATAAAGAGTTAAAAACATCATTCCTTCCCACATTGTTATTTCTTTATCCTGTGCAACAAAGAAATATAACAAAGTAGCTACTATCATAACTGGTAGCGAGAATATTATTACATTGTGAGGTATTAATATAGTTCCAAACAAGCCAGAGATTCCTATCACAGAAGAAACATTAAATATGTTTGAGCCTAAAATATTTCCTAAAGCTATTTCTGCATTACCTCTCTTAAATGCTGATATGGAAACCATCAACTCTGGGAGAGATGTTCCTATTGCAACTGCGGTAAGGGCGATTATTTCCTTGCCAATATTTAATATCACTGATATTTGGATTACGGATTCAACTGTATATTTTGCTCCTATATAAATAAGAACAGCTGTTAGAATTAATGTAAAAAAATCTTTTTCCCACATTGTCTTTTTTGGCTCGACGTCTTTCTTAACATCTCTTTTTATTTCTTGCTCCTTCTTTTTTCTATCTCTTGAATTTGATACATAAAACAAATAAATAACTGCTATAGCTATAGATAAAAGAGATTCAAATAAAGTAAATTTGCCATCGTATATCATTATTGTGAATGCAAATGCAGAAGATACTAATATAGGTAAATCAACTTTAACTATATCGTGATTTACAGAAACCTTTTTAGCAAATATAGAAAGAATCCCTAAAATAAGAAATATATTAGCTATATTAGAACCAATTATATTACCAGTAACTAACTCAGATGATTCTCTGGTAATGAAGTTCCTATTGCGACTATAGTAACACCAACAAGAAAAGCCGGTATTCCTAGATACATACCAATTCTTTCAGCTGATTCTGTGAAATAATCAGAAGATTTAACAAGGATTATTATACTTGCTATCAATATTATTGACCAAAATATAATCATATTTATAAATTATATCATATAATGCTTCATAATCTATTTTATCCACAATAAGAATGTAGACGATTTTAAAAATATTGATTATAATAATGCTACATGCAAAAGTGGGCGTTGTGAGGGCGCCCTTTTTGTTTCCCTGGAAATAGGTAAAAGGTGATAGGAGAAAGGTAATTGGGATAACAATAATCCAGGGTGTGATTGTTTCAGTCAGCCCTGTGATTGTGATCGTAGTCCATGCGATTGTTTTACTTATCAATGTGACTGTGACGCCAGGCCCCCTCAATGATTATCACAAATTCATAAGCCCTCTCTTTAAGAGAGGGCTACTTTTTTGTCAATTTACTATATGTTAAGATTTTATTAATTTATAGTATAAGCAAATATGCCACATGTAGATTTTAAATATAATATAGAGGAGGATAAAAATAATATAATTAGAGTAATAAATAATCCTCCAATTTTTGATTCAGATGACTTAGGCAGACCACTAGGAAGTCTATCGGGAGACCTAATAAAAAAAATAAGAGAAGCGAAGGGGATAGATGAACAGGAGAGAATAGTAAATAATTTTTTAAAGGAAAATCTTGAATCAAAAAAGGAACTAATTGATGAAAAAATAAATAAGTTTCAAAAAGAGTGGGATGAAATAAGCGATGAATATTTTAAAAGATTAAAACATATTCTTGGGATAGATATCTCAGAAGATACTAGTTATTCAGCATATTTAACAAACGCAGGGAGTTGTCCATTCAATCCTCGCTTTAGAACTTTCATGGTTAGAATTGAAGATAGTTCAGTAGATACTGTAGTTGGTCATGAGATAATGCACATTGAGTTTATCAGGGAGTTCGGTTTTTATTGCCGCGATATTTTGAAATTGACGCCAGAAGAATTTGGTAAGTTCCAAGAGGCATCAACATTCTTATTGAATGATGAAATGGGGGATTTGTTTTCAAGACCAGACTATGGGTATAAAGAGCATCAAAAATTAAGAGAAAGACTGTCTAAAGAATGGGAAAGAAACAAAGATTTTGATAAGCTATTAAAGTATTTCAAGGAGATCATACAATAAATAAATGACTTCTGTCTATGCGGGGCGTTTATTATTGGTATGCCTTTTATTTATATGTATCCAAATTTAAAATTCAAAATTAGTTGTAATAAAGATATAGAGACTTTTTTTGCTTTTGTGAATGGCGCAGAATTTGATGAGGGGCGTAGTTTGGAGTGGGCGATATTTAAAATTTACCCAGAATTTAAGAAATATAAAAAGAATAATACTATAAAAGTAAGCAAAAAACATGTTTCTGATTTTGTAAATAAAGAATATAAAAAGAATTATAAAAAATTTTTATATAATTTAAACAAATATAAAAAGAATTGGCATAATGTCAAAGAGGAATATTATAACATGGTAGATGAATTATTTGATTCCAAATTTTGGCCTGATGGAAGATATGTCGCATATACCACAATATGGGGGATGTTCCCAAGATTTTTAGAAGACAGTACGTTTCAAATACCAGCAAAACACAAGAGCCCAAACTATGTTAATGTGATTATAGCTCACGAGATGCTCCATTTCATTTTTTACAATTATTTATTTTCTAAGTATCCAAAATATAGTAAAGAAAAATATCAGCTTTTTGTTTGGCATTTGTCCGAAATATTTAATGCATTAATACAAAATTCTTCTAAGTGGCTTAAAATTTTTAAAGAAAAACAAATGCTGTATCCAGAACATGAAGAAATCATCAAAAAACTATCTAGCAAGTATTATAATAGAAAAGATTTAGATGTAGATGAAATAATAGATTCTGTTATTAAAGAAATAAATAAAAATAAATTATCTTAACAATAAAATAAATTACTTTCTCCAAAGTCGGACAAAATAAACGACTCACTCTCATGAGCCGTTTATTTTATAACCTCTATAAATTTTTTAGAATTAGTTTTCATCAATTCATCCCAAGACAAACTCTTATTTCTATTTATAAATTCTTTTACTAGCCAATAACCTACAGAATACCCATTCCACTTCTTGTATTTGTTATTGCCAAATAAAAATTCTTTTATAACTTTGCGATCTTTTGATTCTAATATATTTTTATCTATTTTCTTTAAAATTTTGAATGCTTCATCTTTTGTTAATGCGCCTGCCCATTTTGTGATTTTTGGGTCAAAATATTGTTCTCTAAAATTTTCTGCTAATCCCTCCAATAAAATCTCATCTAAAAGCGTATAGTTGTTGAAATTATCGTAATGATAATAATAGTAAATGGTGTGATTAAGTTCATGAACAACAGTATTTTCTAAAGACTCTTTTGAGTATTCATGTAAATTAACAAACAAATGGAATACACAACTATATACCGCTATAGCCATAACTCCTTCAAAAACTTCGTCCTTCTTGGTTGTAAAATACGGATGGACAAATATGAAATTCTTTGTTGGTACAGATAGCTTTTTGTTACATCTGTCAATTGTATCTGAAATAGTTTTTTCTATGTACAATTTTTGATTTTCAGAAATTCCCTCGTATTGTTTAATGTTTCCATTGCCAACGTGATCAATTAAGCTCTGCCTTAAAAACATCTCATTCATATAGCCAGAATATTTAATACTTCCGCGTTCTTTCATTGTTGAAATAATTGTATCAACTATTTCAGTCTTGTTTTTAAATTCCCCTTTTGGGAAATAGAATTCAATTTGTGATAAATCTTTACTCATGATTTCATATGTTAACTACTCAGATGATGCACCATCATCTATGTTTGGGCGTCACCCAAAAATCTAATCTAAATTTACCCGATAAAGCTAATCTTACTTGAGCTTCAAGTGCGGGCAATGAGCCAAATATTATAAGAGTCATAGGGAATAGAATCCAAGAAATTAAATACCAAAATATACTAACTTTTTTAAAAGATTTAGGTTTTGGAGGTAAGAGTGCCATAGATAATACAGCTGAAGTAACTATACCAAACATTGCCAGAGTCATTATATATCTAGTTATTTGAGGTAGGTTGTATGCTAGCACAGTAGATCTAAACAAGGCACCACCGGCCACCACAGGAAGCCAGCCAAGAGAAAATATTATTATTGAGTTGGTTGCCCATGAATGAGCCCCCTCTATTAAGTGAAATGCCCATTTTATTTTGTCTTTTTTGTTTATTTTTTTATCTTTCTTAAAACCAGACAACATAAATGCAATATTTTCTGCTCCCCAAGCCCATCTTCTTTGTTGCTTATATATATTTATCATTGTTTGCCAGAATGTTGGCGCAACATTCGCATCCATTGAAATAGGGTAGAACAATGAGATTGTTCGCCAATTTCCACTGTAATGAATATATGATTGCCAAAATATTCTGGAATCCTCGGAAACCATATCAGTTTGCCAGAATCCTATATCCACCAATGCTTTAAATGGCATTGAATGAGATGAAAAAGTTGTTAATTTTTCTGGGCGTGACTGTTGCATTAAATGCCAGAAAGTAGATGAAAATCCCACAAGCCTAGCTAATGACGGTGATTTATAAAAATTATTAGTAAATAAAGGAACTGGCTGGTAGCTAGAATTCAACGGGTTTTCTGTGGTTAAGAATTTATAAGTTAGCACTCCAAAATAATCTTTAAATATTTGTGTATCTATATCAAAAACTGATACAAGTATATTCTCATATTTTAATTTTAGTTTATCTATTATCTCTTTTTTAACTTTTTTACCAGCCCATGCTTGATTGGATCCTTTTCCAGGCAATTCTCCCTTTAAATTCTTTGGGTGGACAGAAACAACAAATTTAAAGAAATACTTACCGTATTTTTCTTCTGTCTTCCTAGCTATCTCTTTTGCGCTTTCTCCAGCCCTTTCTTCAATTGCTAAGACTATTATAAATTTGTCTAGGGGATATCTTCCTTCTTTTATTTTTTTAAATGTTTCATCAACTATTTCGTATGGCTCATTATACATTGGCAAAATCACCAAATGATATATCTCTTCCCATCTATCACGCGTGTTTGGATTTTGTTTTAATCTATCAAGCCAGTTTATTTTCATATTCTTCTTCAATTTTGAAAAACTACTTCTTAAATGAAGAGACAAATATAATGTTTTCAGCAGCCAATATAAATCAAAAAGTATTATAAAAATCGCTATAAAAACAGGAGAGATGAAAGATAAAATAACTAATAAAATTAAAGAACCACAAGAAATAACTGCGGGCAAAACTTCTCCAAATCTATAGAAGGTCTTATCTTTCATTTGACTCAATAATGCCAGAGAAATCATATAAAATGCAAGGATATTAATATAAATCCTTGATTATTGTTATGTTTTAGATTATTGTTTTATTTGTCTGGTGCAGACGGCCCCATCGTCTAGCCCGGTCTAGGACGCCAGGTTTTCATCCTGGAAACACGGGTTCAAATCCCGTTGGGGTCACAAAAGTAAAAATACATTTATATGTGTTTTTATTTTTGCTCACTTGCGTTTGAACTTAAATCCCGCTTGTCACGTCGTAGCCTTGGCGTAGACGGATTGGGGTCACAACATAAGAAAAGAGTGCTATTTGTGCTTTTTTCTATTGTGTGACTTAAAAGAGAGCTAATTATTTAATAAAATACAAAGAGGGGCTACGTGTCTATGGCCTTTGCGAGGCACTCATAATTATAGTCTCACTACGTTCAGATAATTGTGGTGTCCGCCCGGAAGGACTTCCGCCACAGGCGGATAAACTTCTCGTCCTTCGTGCGTACTACGCTTCGCTTGTCCGCCCGGAAGGACTCGAACCTTCGGCCGTTTGCTTAAGAGGCAACTGCTCTACCAACTGAGCTACGGGCGGTATTATTAAATTAAATAATGCTTTAGATATAATAAGCTCAGTTTATCAATCTGTCAAAAAATCTTTGAAAAAATGAATTGATGGTGTATATTTATATTTGTAATGCGGATGTCGTATAGTGGCTATTATACCTCCTTGCCAAGGAGGAGACGGGAGTTCGATTCTCCTCATCCGCTCATAAAACTTTTAGTTAAGTTAAATGAATAGCCCCTACGGGGCACTTGCCAATATTATTTCAACTTTGTTGAAGTATAATATTGAGTACTCCGATAATTTATTTTGAGGAGCTAAATTTTAGCCCCTACGGGGCACTCATAATTATAGCTTCACTACGTTCAGATAATTATGGTGCGCCCGGTAGGATTTGAACCCACAACCCTCTGGTCCGAAGCCAGATGCTCTATCCAGTTGAGCTACAGGCGCTTCTTTTGGTGTTGAAATTGTGATAATGTGATTATATAAGAGATTCTATGGATATCAAAACAAAAATTCCAGCTGATATCAGTAATATTCTAAAAGATTTAAATAAATCTGGCTTTTTGGCATATTTAGTTGGCGGGTGTGTAAGGGATATGTATATGGGGATTGAGCCAAAAGACTGGGATATAACAACAGATGCAGAGCCAGAAGAAATACAAAAAATATTTCCAGAAAGTATTTATGAAAATGATTTTGGTACAGTGGGGGTTAAAACCGACTCTGATGATGAGTCTTTGAAAATCGTAGAGATAACAACCTTTAGAAAAGAGGTCGGATATTCTGATAAAAGAAGGCCAGATAAAATAGAATTTGCAAAAAGCATAGAAGAGGATTTAAGTAGGAGGGATTTTACAATCAATGCAATGGCATTAAAATATGAAGATAACTCATTTAACTTAGTTGATTTGTATGGTGGTAAGAAAGATTTGAGTAAGAAAATAATTAGAGCAGTGGGAGACCCAAAAAAAAGATTTGATGAAGATGCCTTAAGAATGTTGAGAGTAGTCAGATTTTTAGCTCAATTGGATTTCAATATAGAGAAAGAGACAGAGAATGCAGTAAAAAAGAATGTAAAAAATTTAAAACTTATTGCCATTGAAAGAATCAGAGATGAATTTGTAAAAATAATAATGTCAGACAACGCTTCTAAAGGAATCATAAAGCTTTATGAACTAGATTTATTAAATCAATTCCTACCAGAATTAGTAAACTCAGTGGGGGTTTCTCAGAATTTACATCATATCTACACAGTCTGGGAGCATTTAATAAGATCTTTAGATTATTCAGTAAAGAAGGGATATTCTTTAGAGGTCCGCCTTGCATCATTACTTCATGATATAGGAAAGCCAAAAGCGAAAGATGGAGAAGGTAAAAATTCTACATTTTATAATCACGAGGTTATTGGTTATAAGATGACAAAAAAGATATTAGAGAGAATGAAATTCTCAAACAAAATAATAAAAGATGTTTCGCATTTAGTTAGACAGCATCAATTTAATTATAATGTTGGAGAGGTTTCAGATGCTGGCGTCAGAAGATTTGTAAAAAGAGTTGGCGCAGAATATATAGATGATTTATTGAAAGTGAGGGAGGCAGATAGAATAGGCTCTGGCGTCCCAAAGGCAGTTCCGTATAAATTAAGGCATTTATTATTTATGATAGAAAAGGTTAAGAAAGACCCAATATCGCCAAAAATGTTAAAAATTGATGGAGGTGAAATTATGAAAATTTCAAATATAAAACCATCCCCAAGAGTTGGTATGATAATGAATGCTTTGATGGAAGAAGTCATAGACAATCCTGAAAAGAATACTAAAAAATATTTAGAAAATAGAACGAAAGAACTAGCTAAATTATCCGAAAAAGAAATAGATAAAATAGCTAAAAAAGGAGAGAAAAAACAAAAAGAATTAGAGAGGCAACAAGAAAAAGAAATAAAAAATAAATTTTGGGTAAAGTAGCACTTTCTATTATATATTTATGATATAATGTCATTAATTATGATAGGATTTTTTGATTCAGGCCTAGGCGGGCTATCAATATTAAAAGAAATTAAAAGGGAATTACCCGAATATTCCTATCTGTATTTAGGCGATAACGCCAGAACTCCTTATGGGTCTAGGTCTCAGGATATAATATATAAATTTGTTAAAGATGGAGTTGAAGAACTTTTTAGAAGGGGCTCAGAATTGGTTATTTTAGCATGTAATACAGCATCGTCGGTTGCATTGAGGAGAATACAGCAAAAATTTCTTCCAGAAAATTATCCAAATAAAAGGGTTCTTGGGATTATAGTCCCTACTGCTGAAGAAATAGTTAAAACATCAAAAAGTAAGCATATAGGGATTATAGCTACAGAGGCTACGGTGGAATCTTTCGCATTCCCTAGAGAAATAACAAAGGTAGATTCTGGATTTTATGTCCATCAAATATCAGCACCTTTATTGGTGCCAATTATTGAATCAGGGGAGATGAATTGGAGGGGGCTAAATATGGCAGTAAAAAAATATTCAAAAGATTTATTAAACAGAAGCAAAGATATAGACACAGTAATACTTGGGTGTACTCACTATGCATTAATAGAAGATGTATTTAAAAAATATATACCTAAAAAAATAAATTTAATAAATCAAGATAAAATAATTGCAAATAAATTAGTAGATTATTTAAATAGGCACCCAGAAATTGAAAATAAATTAAAAAAAGATAACGAAATTAAGTTTATGACCACAGAAGATTCCTGGAGAATAAGAACTTTATTCAACCTATTTTATGGAGAAAAAATAGATCCGGAGAAAATTGAAATATAAATAAAATTTGTTATATTTATACAACTATGATTAATTACGAGGATTTTTCAAAAATAGAATTAAAAACTGCAAAAATTTTATTTGCTGAAAGGGTAGAGGGGTCAGATAAGTTGATAAGAATGGAGCTTGATGCGGGAGAATACAAAGAAGAAGATGAAGAAAAAGTTTTAGAAAAAAGGCAGATAGTCGCAGGAATTGGGAAGAAATACGAGGTAGATGAATTAATAGGGAAGACTATTATTATAGTTTCTAATTTAGAACCAAGAAAGTTAATGGGAATAGAGAGCCAAGGAATGCTTTTAGCCGCAAGTAATGACGAGGGAGAATTAAGCTTACTTACTACAATAGAAGATATATCTACAGGCAGTGATATAAAATAAATTTATACTTTATTTAAGCAATACATAAAGATACAAGCTTGAAAAAATATTAAATAAAATATAGACTCTTTTATAGGAATATTTAGCGGGCGTCGTATAGTGGCTATTATATCTGCCTTCCAAGCAGAGGACGGGAGTTCGATTCTCCTCGCCCGCTCCACAATAACAACCTAGAGCAGATGAAGTTGTAATTAAAAATTTGACTTAATAGGTAAATAGGGTAATAATTTATATTGTCCGCCGTTTGAGGTGATGGAAAGTACTTGGAATATTTTGTTTACATCGTTATCAATTTTCTCCTCAAGGAGATTCTAAGCAACTCTTAAACTTCATTGGCGTTCTACAGTTCTTTGGGGCTAAGGACATAAGGTCTTTAGCCCCTTCTTTTATTGACTTTAAATATCAAGCATTGTAATCTGAAAACAGACACTGCTTAATTGGAGAAGAGGCGCCTGTATCTCACAGCGCCAGATGGGTTGGCGTGGTTGCTCTAGATGGCAATAACTTCCAGGTGACTCGAATAGTCTCCAGTTAGCAGTAGATACGGTTTGGGGTGAAAGACTAGATTGTCGAGTAGCCCCTTTTATTTTAAATTTAACAATTCTTGATTTTTATAAAAAAAATGATACGCTTAATGTGTGCAATATGAGATTAAAAGCATCTAAAAAATTTTATTATTCTTTGATTGGGGTTGTCGCAATTTTTGTAATAGCTTTTTTGGCTTTTGTAATTTCTCCTTTTGCAAAAAACAGGATACCATCAACATTTAATGAGGCTAGAATTAACGCTAGCTCATTATCTCAGGAGATAGTATCAATATTAGGCTTGGCTTCTGGCAACATAGAAAAATTGCAAGAAGCAGAAAAACAATCCGAGTATCTAGAAATAGTATTGAGTAGCATGCAGGAAGTTAAAAAAGCAAGATACAGAGCTTCTGAGCTAGCTTCTCAGTTAGAAAAAATGGCACTAGCTGTGCCTGATATAGCGCCAGATCAAGCAAAACAGACAGCAATTGTTGCTATAAGTTCGGAAACCGCACTAATAAATAAATTAATCTCTTACAATGAGGGATTAACAAGTTTATTATCTGCTTTGCAAAGAAGATTTAATGGCGGGGATGTTTCAATAGAGAACATAAACAGTTTAATAGATGAAATAAATGAGACAGCTGATGAAATAAATGATTTCAACAAACAATTTGTTGACTTAATAAAGAAATTTGATTCATACTACGAAGAATAATTCTATGGGCCTGTAGCTCAGTTGGCTAGAGCACCTCATTTGCAATGAGGGGGTCAGGGGTTCGAGTCCCCTCAGGTCCACACGTAAAAATCCGTTATATATTTATTAGGCGGATTTTTTTATTAAATCAGTGGCATTGTAAACTAAAACAGTTATATTCTTTGCAAAGGAGAAGTTTTTTATATTTTTAACATTTTTTATTTCCTCTTCTCTATTTCTTGTAAGTATGTATATAAATTTATTATCTATATTTTCTATTTTTTTAAACCAACTCAAAACTCTATTAATGTACTCGTCAGAATAATAAGGCCTTTCTTCTGGATGTAATTTTTCCAAAAATTCTTTATCTTCTAAAATTTCAAATTCATCCAATATAATAATTTCTTTCCTTTGAGGAGATATGCTTTGCTCTAAGTCTTTATAATATCTAACCTTCTTCCCATTCTTTCTTAGGAAGGGAATTAATTTATTTTTTATAAAAAAAGACTTGCCAGAATCACTAGGACCAACCAATAAAATATTTTTATTTTTATTGATTAAATTTAAAATATTGTTTTCTATTTCCATGTTTTTGAATTATGTAATAATTCATATTATTTTAATAAATTATATCACATGTTTTTATATAGTAGTTTTACTGGTATAATTAAGATATTAATATGTCTAAAATTATAAAACAAATAAGCAAATCTCCAGAAGTTTACGTTATTCCTTTCCCAAAAAAGACAAACGATGTTTATATAGATGTATATTTTAAAGAAGGCTCATACGATGAATACGACAACAAACAAGGATTATTACATTTGTTAGAACATTATCTATTAGCTAGCTTTGACATACTTTCAAAGTATTCTATATATGCCAATGCTGGGATAATGGCAGAAAAGTCACATTTTTATATAGAAGGCAATAAAAGGGAAATAAAATCTAAAATAGATTTTTTCTTTAAATCCATGTTTGATTTAAGGTTTGATAACAAGAAAATACTAGAACAAGAAAAGCTTTCCATAATAAATGAATTGAACGCACGCTATAATAAAACAGATTTTCAAACATTTAATAAATTAAGAGAGGTTCTTTTTGGGGAAAGTTCTAGTGCAACAAGAAACATAAACAAGGAAATAAAAAACATAAAGAGATTTACTCTTGAAGATTGTAAGGAAAAATATGACGAAATTTTATTCAAATCAAATATAAAGATATTTATAGGAGCATATAAACCAGACAAAGAATTAACAGATTTGGTTATAAACACTTTAAATAAATACAAACTAAAAAATAGCAAGTTAAAAGAACACATAAAACCAAAAATAACAAAGAAGAAATATTCAAAAGCTAAACTTCCTGGGAGAAGGGGTAAATATGTTTATATAACATTTCCAGGTTATTCTTTGAAAAATAAAATAGAAGATAGATTTACGCAGTATTTATTTAATAAGATTTTTGTCAGTTCTTCAGAAAATACCTTATTCAAAAAATTAAGAGAGGAGGGAATATATAGCGTTCATTATAATTTTTCTACTTATAAAAATTTTGGCTTAACTTCTTTCTATTCCCATGTTGATAATGAGTATGTTGATAAATTTATAGATGTAATAAAATCTGCTTTAAGTGATTCTGCTAATAACGGATTTAAAAAAAACAATATAAACAAAACAAAGAAAAGCATAATAGAAACGTCTGAAAAAAGATGGAAAGACAATTCAAGCAGATATGCGGATATCATTCACCAGGTTATTTTAGAAGAAGAAGTAATAACTCTTGAGAAAGATAGGGAGATATTTAGAAACATAGATAATAATAAACTAAAGAAAGTTGCAAAAAATATATTTGATTTTAGAAAAGCAAAAATAACCGTAATAGGATAAATATAAAAAAGCCTGATTAAAATCAGGCTTTTTTAGAGATGTCTATTTCTTCCTTCTGCCACGAGTGTCGCGATTGTGCTCTTCTGCTTCAGGGTGTCCCACATTTCTTTCTCTCCCGCTTTGTTCGTCTGTTTTCGGGCCTTTTGGGCTACGTCGTTCATCTCGATCTTCTGAAAATCTTTCGGATTTCTTTTGAGAGTGCTTGCTTCTTGACACTTCTATCACCTCCTTTTTTTAGTTCTATATTAAATAATACTACGGATTGTTATATAATACAAAATATGAAACTTTCAATAAGAAAAGGATTTAGTTTTGGATTAACGTCAGGAATAATCACAACTCTGGGTTTGATAGTAGGACTTAATTACAGTACACATTCAAAACTTGTAGTGATAGGAGGTATTTTAGTTATAGCAATATCTGATGCTATGTCAGATGCCCTGGGGATACATGTTTCAGAAGAGTCGGAGAACAAAAATACACATAAAGAGGTTTGGGAATCAACTATTTCAACATTTCTATCAAAATTTATATTTGCTCTAACTTTTATATTGCCAGTAATTTTATTTGAACTACCAGTAGCCATATCTATATGTATAGGTTGGGGGATTGCTTTGTTGATATTATTTAATTATTACATAAGCAAAATACACAATATGAATCCCGCCAGGGTAATATTTGAGCATGTAATTTTGGCAATAATAGTTATCATAATAACTTATTATGTAGGTAATTGGGTTTCTACTCTGGGATAATTTTGGTAATATTTAAATACAATTAAAAATTAAATTAAATATATAAAAACATGCCCAATCAACAATTAATTGATTATATTAAAAATAAATTACAACAAGGACTTGGTGGAGAAGAAATAAAAAAATCTCTTTTAGCCAATAATTGGCAAGAAAAAGAGATAGAGGGAGCTTTTCATTTTATTTATGATACTTCCGAACAACAAAGACCTGAACCCGTTCAAAATTCTCCATTTTTGCCAGGCGCTGTTGCTATTATGAAAAGAGCGTGGGATATTTACAAAAAAAGATTAGGGACATTCTTAGGAGTAATGATAATTCCTGTTGTAGCCACTATGATGATTGCGACTATTTTTGCAGGAGGAGGGATTTTAGGCGCTGGCATAATGCCTTCTAATATCGCCTCAAGTGGTATCTGGTGGGCGATTATTTTGGGGTCAATATTCTTTATCTTAGCTTTTATAATTCAAGCTTGGTGTCAAACTGCTTTAATTTATGCTATAAGAGACAGTCAAGAAAATATTGGTGTTAAAGAGGCATATCGTAGAGGTTGGCACAAAATCTTTTCTTATTGGTGGGTTTCTTTTTTAGCTGGATTTATTATCTTTGGCGGGTTTTTTCTTTTGATAATTCCTGGAGTTGTTTTTTTAATTTGGTTTAGTTTAGTCGGATTTATTTTGATATCAGAAAATTTAAAAGGTATGGATGTATTGTTAAAAAGTAGAGAATATATAAAAAACAAATGGTGGAGAGTATTCTGGAGATTTTTGTTTATCGGAGGTGTATCTGTAATTATTTATTTAACCTTAATATTTGTTTTTAGTATTTTAAAAATTCCATTTAGTGAAGAGATTATTCGTTTTATATCAGGGATATTTTTAACGCCCTTAATAACAACTTATTCTTTTATATTGTATAAAGACCTAAAAGCTATTAGGGGAGAATTTGTTTTTACCCCAACCAATAAAAAGAAGATAGCACTCATTTTTGTAGGAATAATAGGAATAATTATATTATTGGCCATTCTTGGAATTTTTTTCTCGTTTTTATTTTAAGCATAATCTAAATTAAAAAAAGAAATAAACGTGCATATAATTAAAATAATAATATCAATATTCATAGCGCAATTAGCTGGGATTATAGGTTCTTTTTTTACAGCATCAAGTGTTCAGAATTGGTATGTAACATTAATTAAACCCAGTTTCAGTCCGCCGAATTGGATATTTGGACCTGTTTGGATTTTTTTATATACATTAATAGGTATCTCAGCATATCTAATATGGGATAGTGAAAAAACAAAAGAGAGAAAAACAGCTCTTTGGATATATGGGATACATTTAATTTTAAATGCGCTTTGGTCAATAATTTTCTTTGGACTAAAATCTCCTGGATGGGCCTTCTTAGAAATAATAATTTTATTGATATTTATATTAATAACCACAAAGAGATTTTGGGAAATTAATAAGTGGGCAGGAATATTATTATTGCCATATATTGCATGGGTTTCATTCGCTTCAATATTAAATTATTTCATCTGGCAATTAAATTAATTGACTACAAGTAAACGGGTAGTATAATTCTTTATGTGTTAGCGAATATCACAAAAGGTCTTATAAAATAAAAAAACAAAATGGCATACGATAATAAAGGAGACAGGCAAATGCATAAAGGAGATTGGAAATGTTCAAAATGCGGAACTGGAATAACAGAACTTCCATTTGAGCCAGACCCAGGAAGAGTAGATCAACTTATGTGCTTTGAATGCATGAAAGAAAAGAGAGGAGATAGAAAAGGAAATTACGAAAGAAAGATGTATGAAGGTGATTGGAGATGTTCTGAGTGTGGGACAGCTATAAAAGAATTACCTTTCAAACCCAATCCAGAAAGAGAAGATACTTTGCTTTGTATTAATTGCTGGAAAGCTAAGAAGTAATCTCTAATAATATATTTAAAAACCGTTATTTTTTTAGCGGTTTTTATTTGTTATAATAAATACAATTACAAGTATATATTGGCATATGTTTATAGCATTTATTTTTATAGTAGTTGGTGTAGTGTTCTTGCTGAAAAATATAGGGGTGACAGATTTTAGTTGGGACGTTATATGGCCGCTTTTATTAGTGGGTTTTGGAACTTATATAGCGATAAGCGTCCACAGAGTATCTGAAAAGTGGGATAGATTATGGGAAAAAATATTTGGCAAACCAAGAAAAAAGAAATAAAATTATAAACGGCGTCATAATGGCGCCGTTTAAAACGTTTTTATGAGAATACACGCAGATTTACCAAAATTTGAAGATGAGAAAATTTTAATATTAGTTCTTAGTAGGCAGAACGCTCAGTTTTTTATTGTGAAAAATGGAGATATAAAAATGAAAGATGAAATACATGTTGAGAAGCAAAGGTTTGCTGAAAAAAATTCTCCACTAAGAAGAATAAAAAGGAAAAGAAGAATGATGAAAGCGGGCGCATTAAGAGAAAAAGAAAAAGAAAATCTAAAGAACGATTTAATAAGAAAGTTTAAGGAATATTTTGAATTTATAATTTCAGAAAATAATTTTGATGACGTCTATTTAATATCATCCCCACATGTAATAGGGGAGGTGCCTAAAATAATTAAAGAAGTATACAAAAAAGAACCTAAAAAGGTTATAGAGGGGAATTTTACAAAAGCCCACCCTTTTAAATTAATAGAGAAAATTTCTTTAAAGGAATAATACCCAAATTCCTAATCCCAGCATTATAATTCCAGCTATAAGATGGAATAATCTGACATTTCTATTTCTCCATTCAGATGTTTCTTTTAGATTTGTGTAGCCAAAATATATTAATCCCAATATTATTATTAGTGGCAAAATAAATATAAGATTGTAATAGGCTAGAAGTGGCAATATTGTTGTCCATTCTGCGCTTTTAGATAAAAGCCCTAAAACAAAGAAATAAGGACCCCCAGTGCAAGGCAATTCAAAAGACGTTATTACCATACCTATAAAGAATGCGCTTAAGGGGGATGTCGCACTATGGATCACTTTTTTCATTAAAGGTCTCCACCTTCTAGGTATCTCTGTGACGAATCCTCCTCCTCCATACCAAAAAAAGTCTTTTATATTAAACAATCCTATTAGTATTGCAACTACTCCTATTATCAAGTAAATCCAATTTGATATTGTGGTTGATATGTGGAAGAAATAAGACAACCCTATACCCAATAATAAATACGCAACATATACTCCCAATATAAAGAAAGAGCCAGAATACAAAGACCTTCTTTTATCTCTAATAAGCATAAGAGCACTTAATAATATTATTAGCACAGCTATTGCGCATGGGTTTATGGAATCTACTAAAGCAGCCATGGTTATAGCCACGAATGATATTTTATTTTCTTTTACTTCCTTTTCTATTGTGGCAGAGTTATTTTTATTTTCTAAAATTAAATTTTCTAAATTATCTATTATCGGTTTATCTCCTACAAAATATTTATCGCCATATCGTAAAAAAGGGACACCTCTTTCATAATCTAGCACTTCCAAATCTATAAGAACCTGCATAAACTCACGTGCATTTTCTTGATTTTGATATATTTCTATTTTTTCAATATTTAATTCAGGGTATTTATTTCCAATATCTTCCAAAAAGGGCTCTACATTTTCACAATGCGGACATCCAATACCCCAATAATATTGTATAGACTCATTATTTTGAGCGTCTTGAGCCATAACATTATTGATTGGCAATATTAATGATATAAAAGCCAATAATGCAGTTAGAGATAGTAGTATTATTTTTCTTGATGACATATTTATATTAAATTATTCTAATTTAATAATTTTAACACAATATAATCATTTTTTTACTTTACAGAATAATTTAAATGTTGTATCTTAAAAACCACTCGATCTTTTCAGCACATTAACAACTGAAAACTTAATAAATATTTAAACTATCAATTATGAAAAAAATAGCTTACTTATCAATCTTTGGAATTATATTAATTTCGGGATTTGTTGGATCTAATGTCTATGCACAAGAAATCCCAGAATCAATTCAGGTAGCGGAATTAATAGGGCAGGATAATGCAGATCTATTAGAGCAGAGCTTATCGGTGCTAAGCCTAGTTTTAACAGAGATTAATTCGGTAAACGAAAATAAAGAGATTCTAGGTGATGATTATACCAATAAAATTTCTAGCATTAATGCACAATTATCAGAAATAGAAAATAGTCTATACGCTATAAATGAAAACGTTGGGCAATTTGCTTTAGAATACTCAAATAGCCTTGATATTAATGTATCGGATGTTGCCATAGATGAAACAGAGTTTGGGGGATTGACTACTAACGATGTTGAAAAAGAAAAAAATCTTGCCTCAATATCATCAGTATTCAAAACAAAAGGATTTATAGCATTCGTGATAACCTTATTAGTTCTAATAGTATTTTCTATTATCTGGATGTTTGTGAGAAAAAGAGTAGATAATGCATCTGAAAATAAAGAATCTAATAAAGATAATATTAGTATAAATTCACAAGTTGAGAACAATATGCAAAATAGACAAGAGATGAATGGAGTACCACAAAATTCAAATCCGCAATTTAGTGCACAACAACCAAAGATTGAACAATAAACAAAAACCCCATATGGGGTTTTTGTTTTATATAAAAAACCGCCCTTTCGGACGGCGATTGGAGGGAGGTCACGTCGTGCTTTGTTGTGTTTCTTCTGTGGAGAATTCTGAGATAAGGTCAATAGCTTTTGCGATCCTGGAATCTTCTTTGTCAAAGACTCCGGCTTCACGCATGTCGCGTTCAGCTTCACGCCGTGCTTTCGCGGTTTCCGATAAGCTTGATCCTGTAATCTGAGAAGCGTCACTCAAATCGAAACACATATAAACCTCCTAAAGTATTCTAGCTACATTATACCTTATTATTATAAATCAGTCAATCAAATAAAGTGCACAAATAAATGATTTGACTAAATATCTATTTTTATATATTGTTTAAATTAGTACAAAAAAAGGAGGACAAAAGATGAAAAAGTTATTAAGCTTTTTTAATCTACTCATTATTTTTATTACCGGGAAGAGATTGGTAAATATAAATCAAATTATCAATGAAGGAGATTATAGCTTCGTGCATAATTTAATAAATTCAGATAATTTCCCAGATATCTGCATCAGTAGAAATGAAAAATTGGGAGAAAACGTATCAATTGCACAATTTATTGGGGTTGACTCTGTTTCAAAAATGCTCAAAATTTTGGAAAACAGGGGCTACAGGCCTGCCAATATTCATGAAGTTGCAGGGTATTGTCATAAAAATCCTGAAATCCAAAGAACTCATTCAATTGTAGTATTAGGCTCTCCGATTAATCCAAAAGATGAAAATGAGAAGCACTTTCCTTGTTTCAGTGGAACAATTTATATTAAGGGGATAGGATTGATTCCAATCAATTCGGATTGGTCTAATAAGGATAGAAATTTCAAATTTGCTGTCGTCATTAAAAAAGAGGCAAAATAATGTGGGATATCAGCCCTGGGATAATAACTAATCCAGGGCTTTTAATTGAGTAAATATCTTTATTTTAGAAAAAATGCTTGATATACTCATACAACGTGACATATTTTAAAATAAAATAAAATGGAGACATGGAGGAGTGCTCCGAATGGCTAAGGAACCGGTCTTGAAAACCGGCGCCCCGGAAGGGGCTTGTGGGTTCGAGTCCCACCTCCTCCGCATTGGAAAGAAGTATATAAAACCGACGTCCCGGGATTACTAAGTGGCGTTGTAAGTGAATGGATATAATCTTAAAAAAATAAATTCATGGGGGCATATTTTAAATTACAAAAAATTGATAACAATGTTATAAAAACACTTATCAAGGAAGAACAGGGCTCCGAATATCCAACGTTGTATGAATTTAAATCGAAAATTAATTTGCTTAAAAAATATTTAAGCAATAATGTTGTTGACACTCATATCAGGCAATACGGGCACAATATTGAAATAAAGCAACTATTTATAAAAGGTGAAGATCTCTTTATTTTTCTTAAAAATAAACAACCGCAAGATTTTATTGGATTTGTTAAAAAATTACGCGATTTATATTCAAAGACAAAAATTCTCCCTGATCTTTTAGGGCGTGGGAATATATTAGTAACTAAAGAAAAAAAGATTAAAATTGTTGATGTTTGGCCTTTATTTTTTGAAGAGAGGGTCAAAAGCGAAGATTTAAATGCAGTTAGTTATGAAGAGAATATTAAAAAATTTAAATCTTTAGAAAATATGGCCGGCTTGAAAGAAATTTCAGTCAAGAAATTTACTTGAAAGGAGTCCCGCCTCCTCCGCATAATCCGCCACGGCTGATTGAGTAATTTGTATTTAGTAGTTAGTATTTAGTCAAAAATACTGTTTTTGTGGTATAGTTTAAATATGAAGCTATTAGATATTTTTAGTGGCAGGGTTAAGCAATTTAATAACTTGGCTGTCCCACCATTTAATAAGATACTTTCTAAAATAAAGAAAATTACTAAAGAAGAAGAGGCAGAGCTTCTAATTTTGGCATTAAGAATTGCTGAAAATGGTATAGATATTTTTTTTAAACCAGGCATTGGCGTAGTTTTAAAAGATATAAAAAAATATAATCAGAATGATTTTGAAAAGCTTTATGCTTTGTTCATGATTTGGTTTTTGTATGATTTACAGAATCTAGGCTTAATAAAAGAAATAAATAAAAACGGGGGGTTGGGGGATATATTTAATATAAATAAGAAAGATTTATCAATTTTCATTAGTAATTTGAACCACAAAGATCAGAAAGAATTAGTAAAATTATGGGATGAAATAGTTAAAATAATTTATACAATGCCAAATACGGAATACAATTATTTAGTATTTGTAAGAGAATTTTCTAAAATGTGTAATTTGATTTTAAAAAGCCAATGACACAAACAAAAATAACAGATAAAATTAAATCTATAGAGAAATCTTTTAATAAAAAAGGGATAGATAGAATCTTTGAAGTTTTGGAATGGGTTCATAAAAATTGCAAAAAAGAGAGAGACGAAGAATATAAAAAGAGTAATTTTAGGAACAGAACAGTTACAGAAATAATTAATAGTAGCAAATGCACAGGGTGCACAGATTATGCCTTAGTTTTTATAACTTTAATGAGGGCAAGTGGCTTTAATGTGGAATATGTTGAGACGATTGAGGAAGATTGGTTGCAAAATGGGAGCGATGATATAAAGGGGCATGTTTTTGCAGAAGTTGAGATAGATGGAGAAAGATATATAGTGGATCCTCAAGGCGCACTGATAAAAGCATGGTATGGGAAAAGATATGTAATTTTCAAAAAGGGAAAAGATTCTTGGGATATAGGCATAAAAAGTCTTAAAGACCTAAAAGATAAATTTTTTGCATTCAGAGAAGAATATCTATCTAAATTAAACTAAAATTTAATATCTGTTATAATACTATCTATGACAGATAAAGATTATCAACAAATAGCTTTTTGGAATAAAGAAGCAGATGAAGTATTAGAATATTTAGAAACTTCAAAAGAAGGCTTAAAAGACAAAGAAGCTAAGAAAAGAGTTTCTATTTTTGGCAAAAATGTTATAAGTGATGGTAAAAAATTTCCAAAGTTAAGAATTTTCTTAGAACAATTTAAAAGCCCCCTAATTTTTATATTATTTGGTGCTGGAATAATTACTTTATTGTTACATGACTGGAGAGATTCAATATTTATATTTGCTACAGTTTTAGTGAATACATCTCTAGGATTTTATCAGGAGAATAAAGCTGAAAATGCTATAAGCCATTTGAAAAGGTATTTAAAAGAAAGGGTAAGAGTTATTAGAAATAACAAAGAAATGGAAATAGATACCGAAGATGTAGTCCCGGGAGATATTTTATCCCTTTCTTTGGGTATGAGAGTGCCCGCAGATGCAAGAATAATTTATGAGAAAGACTTGATGGTTGATGAGGCGATATTAACAGGAGAATCTTTGCCAGTTAAAAAACAAAAAGAATCAGTAAATATTGCTTCAAGCATATCAGAGAGAAGTAATATAATTTTTGGGGGGACCTTGATAGTCCAGGGAATATGCAAGGCGGTGGTTTATGGAACGGGGATGACGTCGGAATTTGGCAAAATAGCTGAATTGGTATCAGATAAAAAAAGAGAAGACACTCCTTTGCAAAAATCTGTGCGTAATCTTGCGTGGGATATAGTCAAAATTCTATCTGTAATAATACTAGGAATATTTGTATTGGGGATATTAAGAGGAGATCCACTAATAGATGTATTTTTAATATCAGTAGCAATAGCGGTTAGCGCAATTCCAGAAGGACTTCCAATAGCTTTAACTGTTATATTGGCAGTGGGGGTAGAGAGGCTGGCAAAGAAGAATGGTATAGTGAGAAAGCTTGTTGCGGCCGAAGCTTTAGGCTCTGCGAACGTTGTATTAACAGACAAAACAGGAACCCTAACAGAGGCAAAAATGAATGTTTCCAATGCATTCACATTAAAAGATATAATAAATGGAGATGAGAAAGAAATAGAGTCAACTGTGTCCAGATTCTCAAAGGAAAAGAAAGACATCTTAGAAATGGCATTATTAAATGTGGACGTTATTGTGGAAAACGAAGAAGAAGATTTGAGTGAATGGAATTTAAGCGGCAGGCCTTTAGAAGTATCTCTAGTTAAGGACGCGGGGAGAATTGGAATTAAATTAAATAAATTGAAAGGACAGGTGGAAATAAGTAATGAAGTAATTTTTAATTCAAGGACTAAATATTCTGTTGTAAAGATTCATAAAGGAGCATCAAAAATTTTAAAAAATATAAAGAATGATTCTCTAATATATTTTGGGGCGCCAGAAATATTGTTAAGTAAATCTAAAATAAAGAAAGATGAATATCTAAAAGCATTAGATTCAATAAATAAGATGGCTTTTGCTGGTCAAAGAGTTTTAGGTGTTGCTTTTGCTGATGGAAGCAAAAAAATAAATCCAGAAGAAAGAAAAGATTTAAAATTTGTAGGCACAATAAACTTTCACGATCCACTCAGAAAAGATGTGAAAAAATCAGTTGAAAAAGTTGAAAATCTGGGGGTAAGAGTAGCTATAGTTACTGGCGATCACGTGGGGACTGCTATGTCTGTAGCAAAACAATTGGGATGGAAAATAACTGATGCGAATGTATTAAGCGGCGACCAGATAAAGGAACTAAGCGATGAGAAATTAAGTGAGCAACTATATAATATAAAAGTCTTTGCAAGAGTCTCTCCTGAACAAAAAGTTAGAATACTAAAATTATTCAAAGATAAAGGAAATAATGTTGCGATGACTGGGGACGGTGTAAACGATTCCCCAAGCTTAAAGACGGCAGATATAGGGGTGGCGGTTGGTGACGGAGCTGATGTTTCTAAAGATGTTGCAGATCTTGTATTGTTAGATAATAAATTCAATACAATTGTTATGGCTATTGAAGAGGGGAGAAAGATTATGGCAAATATAAGAAAAGCTGTGGTTTATCTTCTATCAGATGTTTTAGACGAAGTTTTGTTGATAGGAGGTAGTTTGGCTTTCGGATTGGCGCTACCATTAAATGCATTACAAATATTGTGGGTTAATTTCTTTTCAGATAGCTTTCCTGCAATAGCGTATGCTTTTGAGGATGATAAAAGCGATTACAGTGGAAAGCCAAAAAAGGCAACAATCTTCAATAAAGAAGTTAAAATGTTGATATTTGGAATAGGTGTCATAACAAGCGTATTTCTTTTTGGTATATACTGGTCATTATTAAAGTTGGGGTTTGATGAGGCAATTGTTAGAACATTTATCTTTGCCACATTTGGGGTTTATACGCTGTTAGTGTCTTTCTCTTTAAGAAGTTTGAGAGATAATATATGGCAATACAATGTGCTAGAGAACAAATATTTAGTCGTAGGAGCTACTCTGGGGATTCTGATGATGTTGGTGGCTATATATATACCATTTTTTCAAGAACTATTTAACATCACAGTATTTCCTGTAATTTGGTGGTTAGCAGTAATAGGATTTTCTTTATTCAGTATAGCGTTAGTTGAATTAATAAAATATTTTTTTGGGAAGAGATAGAACCCTCCTTCGTTAAAACTACGGCGTGGCTCGTCTGCGTTTAAACTACGACGTAGCAAGCAAGCCCTCCTTCGTTAAAACTACGGCGTGGCAAGTAGGTGATTAGGTAGATGGATTTAAATAAACGGCTCACACATATGAGCCGTTTATTATTAGCTAGTATAATCACTTACCGTTTGTTTTATTATAATTTTATAGCTTGTTGTTATGAAGAGTGTAGGATTTTGTCGCCATTTTTTACGATCGTAAGATTTGGCGACAAGTTTTATTTTTTTAATTTATATATTCGATTTTATCCAATCAAATCTTTCAAAACAGTAAAATCTTTTTTCAATTCATCCAATTTATTTCTATTATAAATAGCTACAGCGGGGTGGTATAGTGGCACTATAAAAATTTTATCTTCTAGTAGTGAGCTAGTTTCAAAAACTTTCCCGTGTAATTTGCTTATTTTATCTAAATTGTTTTCTAACCCGAATACTTTCATTATATATTCCATTGAAAACCTCCCCAATGTTGCTATAACTTTTGGTTCTATTATTTTTATTTGCTTATCAAGGAATGGGGCGTATATCTTTATCTCTTCTGGGTGTGGGTCTCTATTGCCTGGCGGTCTATCTTTTACTATGTTTGTTATATAAACATCCTCTCTGGGCATATCTATATGAGCTAATAATTCATCTAATATTTTCCCAGATGTGCCACAAAAGGGTCTTCCTTGTTCAGCTTCATTTTTCCCAGGCGCTTCTCCTATGAACATTATTTTTGCATTGTGATTACCTTGACCTATAACAGGATAATATTTATTTGCAGTTCTATACTCGTAAAGGGGAGATTTTTTCAAGTTTATAATTTCATCCTTAATCTCTTTTAATTTTTGTTCTTTAATCTCTTCCATTAAAGCAATTATATCACAAAAGTTTTCCAATTTTTGAATACTTGGCTTTTTTTATATATCTGGTAAACTTCATCTATATGTCTCAATATTATAGCGTACCAAGAAAAAAAGATTACAATTATGGAGGAAATAGATGGAGACTGAGCAGATCTAAAATAGATTTGTTTGTTGAATGTCCAAAATGTTTTTATCTAGATAATAAACTAGGGGTGAAAAGACCCCCAGGCTTTCCTTTTAGCTTAAACAGTGCTGTAGATGCTTTATTAAAGAAAGAATTTGACTTCCATAGAGCAGGCAAGACGGCGCATCCATTAATGACTGAATATGGTATTGATGCAGTTCCTTTTGAGCATGAAAAAATGGATGAATGGAGAGACTCATTAAGAGCTGGAGTTACTTATTTGCACGAACCGACAGGGTTTTTAGTAACAGGTGGGGTGGATGATATATGGGTAAACAAAGACGATGAATTATTGGTTGTGGATTACAAAGCTACAAGTAAATCGGGAGAGGTTAGTTTAGATGCGGAATGGCAAGATGGATATAAAAGACAAGCAGAAGTTTACCAGTGGTTATTAAGGAAAAATGGTTTTAAAGTTTCTAATACGGCGTATTTTGTTTATGCAAATGGAGATGCAGATAAAGAAGCATTTGATAGCAAGATAGAATTTGATGTAAAAGTCATTCCTTATGTGGGAGATGATTCTTGGATTGAGGATAAGCTTAAAGAAATGAAAAAATGTTTGGATTCTGATGGAATACCTAAATCTTCTGAGGATTGTGATTACTGCAGGTATAGAGAAGTAGTTAAAGAGGTAATAGATAAAAATAAATAAAATTCATATGAGCAAGAAAATAAAACTTGCGATATTCGATATAGACGGGACTATTTTTAGGTCTAGTTTTATTGTTGAATTTATAAATTCTCTTATAGAGAGCAAGATATTCCCCTTAAATGCAAGAAAAAAAATAGAAAAGGAATACTCCTTATGGCTAAAAAGAAAAGGAGATTATGACGACTATATTAAAAAAGTAGTTGAGGTTTATTTTGATTATATTGAGGGGCTTAAAAAGAAAGAGGTTGATAAAGTCGTCAAAAAAATGCTTTCATCTCAAAAAGAAAAAGTATATAGGTTCACCAGGGATTTATTTAAAGAATTAAAAAAAGATGGCAAATATTATCTGATAGCTATTTCAGGATCACCTATATACATAG
>CAYQSO010000003.1:22827-78560 GCA_964420205.1 uncultured Candidatus Saccharibacteria bacterium | reverse complement strand
GTTTTATATTTTGTATCATTCTCTATAAAATAGTCTAAAATTTTAATAAAATCATCAATATATAAATAGGACATCAGTCTATTTTCTTTAATTATAATATCATCTTCTCTAATACATTTTTTAATAGTATTTGTAATAAATCTTAAATCATTCTCATACATAGAAAAAATACCAAATAAAATTAAATTAGTACATCTATCGGTTTTTTCTATATAACGTGATATTATATGTTTATATAATCCATGTTCTGTTTCAGGGATGAAATTATTTAATTTACTTTCTGTTACATTATTAAGTTCTTTACTTTTATCGTAACAAGCACCGCTGCCCAAATAAATTAACTTTTTATAATTAATTTCATAATCAATAAAATTAAAGAACATTTTTAGATTTTCAAAACACACTCCGGTGTCGCTAAAATATCTCGTGCCATAAGAACCTTCTAGTATTTTAGCTGGTTTAGAAGCAGCGAAAATACAAGTGTCATAATATTTTATTTTATTCTGTATAAAAAAGTTATTAACACTACTCATGCTTAGTAAATTAAGTTCTTTGCTTGTAGGTGAGTATATCTCATACTTATCTACGAGAAAGGAATTTAAAATTCCCTTTCCTATATCTCCTGAACCACCTAGTAATAATATTTTTTTCATTAGAGACCATCCCACCCATGGATAATTTTAACAAATTTACTATTCACCCCCATATTTTTTAACCTTTCAGTAACTTCTTTAAAACGTAATAAAGACACTAAAATAACGTCGGGGTTTAACTCTTTTAGATTTTCCGGGGGCAAACATATAAACTCCTCTATATCTTTATCAATACCTACATTATTATATTTTATATCTGAAATATACTTAATATCTTTAAAGATATCATTATCAATTCGCATAAGAGCCTTAGTTACGCTTCCTGCACCATAAATAGCAACTTTCTTTCCTTTATTCTTTTTGACAATTTCTCTTAATTTATTAATATTATTTACTTTTTTAAAATAGTTAACCCAATCTGATTCTGTTTGAGGAAGAGCCTTTTCTCCATCTCTCCTATATTTTGTAAGAGCTCTTTTATAACATTTTTTATATAGTTTTCTTTGTTCTTTATCCAATATATAATAGATAGACCTAAAATTATATCCTGACGAATTATGCATAGCCATGTTTTGCCATAACTTATGTGCTAATAAATTTTCAAAACTATCACAACAATGTTTAGTTCCGTTAATTATTTCAGACCTAAATTTAACATCATTAATCAACGCAAGTGTTCTCATATAACAAACAAACCAGTAATTAGTTTTCTGGATATAGGTTAACTGGGACTTGTCCAACCCCCTATTATAGGTTTCTCCAGACCAATTTTTTACCCCTGCATATACTACTGTAACGTGTGGGTGTACGACATATCCCCCTTTATTAAGGATAGAAATGTATAATGCTGCGTGTGGAAACATATTAACAACGTTATTATACATTGTAACAAGTGATGTACTATCTATATTACTTGTTTTATATATAGCCAAATATACTCCAGCAGCGTGATACACCCTTTCTGATTCAGTGTCATAAAAATCTTGGACAAAAATAACATCTGCTTTTTCTTCCATAATATGTTTTTCTATTTCTGGCCAAGCACTCCATTTGTAATTATCATCATCACATAGTACCCAAACATAAGGTTTATTTGCTATTTCAAACCCTCTAACAATATTGGCATTCCCACCTATATTTTTATTATTTTTAATATATGTTAATTTCAACCTATCTTTAAAAGAATTAACAATTTCTTCTGTGTTATCTGTAGAAGCATTATCTAGTATAGTTATATCGCATACTGATATAGGACTATCTATTAATTGGTTTAGTGTGTTTTTTAAATCTTCTGCTCTGTTGTAAGTTATTAAACTTATTTCTAACAAGTCTTCTAGTTTTTTAGACATGTGGTACTCCATTCATTCTTAAATAATATAAAAATCTTTCTCTTAGATTATTGTAATTTCTATTCATCTCAGTAAAGTCACAAACTTCATATACTTTATTTATATCAGATTCATTTATTATACCAACATTTAGTGGTATTTTCAAATATTTGCAAACACTTTTTGCTCTCATATCCCCATTCATGCATAATGCAGGAATTCCCGCATTAAGAGCTACTATAGAACCATGTAATCTTGTTCCAACAAAAAAATCAAACTCTTTTAGTTTATTCTCCCATTGTTCCATATCTGAAAAAATATGGCAAGCATAAGGGCATTTATCATGTGTGAACTCATCTTGTAAAAATACCTCTATATTAGGGTTAAAGGGATACTTAAAAGCATAAGAGGGTGTGGATGCTATTTTAAAATTTGAATTATACTCTTTTTTAGTTATAACTTTATTTCTTCCGTTTTTGAAAAAAGACGGACAGCCTATTATTAACGTATTGTGAATACCGAGTTTTTCAAAAATACTTTCAGTATATTCTCCTCGCAATCCGACTAAATTACTTTTTTCAGATAAAATATATAGAAATTTTATTAAATCTGTTTCTAAGTAAGTATGGAAGTCTGATTCATATGGAGTAAAACTATTTGCCCCTATACTCATAACTACAATAGGAACTTTTATACTCTGTAAAAAAGGGTTTAACTTTTCAAAAGGGAGTCTAATACTATTCTTATCTTCTCTTCTTATTTGGTCTTGTAGAATAAAAATAGCATGTGTACATTCGTTATTAATATACTCTAAGTCTTTTTCTTGGTACTTATCAAAGTTATAACTATAAATATTATCTATCCCTGTAACAAAATTACGATTAAACTTTCCGTATATTATGTTAATTAACGAATATGTAATATAAGAATTACCCGTATTACCTGCTATTCTTTTAAATTCTTTAACATTATCTTCGTCTCCGAAGTACATATTGTGATTTATAAAAAATGGTTTAAAAATCAACTTTACCTCTTTTCTTGTTTAAATGTTTCTTCTAAGTCTCGGACCTTACTAAAAAACTCACCAAACACATTTGAAATATATTCTATTTGAAGGTCTTTTATATTAGGGTGTACCCCAATCCAAAAAGTTCTTTCCATTACAATATTTGTATTTTTAAGATCTCCTATTATCCTATAAGTAACGTCTTTATAAGTAGGTTGCTTTGTTAAATTTCCCCCAAATAACAGTCTTGTTCCAACTCCCCTACTTTCTAAATACTGAATTAAGCCCTTTCTTGTGAATGGAACATCTTCTTTGATAGTTATTGGGAATCCGAACCATGATGGGTTAGAATTTATAGTTGGTTCCGGTAAAATAATATAATCGGAATATTTTTTTAATTCGCTCCATAAATAATGAAAATTTAACTGTCTATCAAAAATAAACTTATTTAGTTTATCTAATTGTGCTAATCCAATAGCACCACACCAATCAACAGTTTTTAAATTATATCCTAAATGGGAATATACATATTTATGATCGAATCCGTATGGTAGGTCACCATGCTGCTGGGTAAATCTTTTACCACATCTATTATCTTGTCCAGGGGCGCAATTACATTCTTTACCCCAGTCTCTAATAGAAATAATAGCTTTATTTAACAATTTATTATCGGTAACAACAGCCCCACCTTCACCCATTGTTATGTGGTGGGCAGGATAAAAACTAAACGTTCCTATATCTCCGAAAGTACCACATTTACCACTCAATTCATTAGGATTTACCCAGTATTTTGACCCAAGCGCATCACATGAATCTTCCACTAAATATAAGTCATATTTATTACAAAAATCTTTTACAGCTTTTATATTGAATGGATTTCCAAGAGTATGTGCTATCATAACAGCCTTAGTCTTTTCACTATGGGCTTCTTCTAGCTGTAATACATTTATATTATAAGTAGGAATATCTACGTCTACAAAAACAGGAACTAATCTATTTTGTACTATAGGATTTACTGTAGTGGGGAACCCAGCAGCTACAGTAATAACTTCGTCACCTTCTTTTAACCTTTTATCACCTAATAAAGGTGACGTTAATGCAGTTATAGCAATTAAATTTGCAGAAGAACCTGAATTTACTAAATTACAATGCTCTACTCCTAGATATTTTGAAAATCTTTTCTCGAATTCTTTACAAAATCTTCCCGAAGTTAACCACATATCTAAACTAGCATCTATCATATTAAATAACTCTTTTTCATCTAAATACTTAGCTGAGGGTGGTATGTAACTTGATTTAACATTTTTATAGTTTTTTAAATAGAATAGATAACTAAAGAACTTAATTGTATTTTTAAGTGTACTATCTAATATTTTCATTTTTCTCCTCACTATAATATTTATCTAATTCTAGTTTATCTTTGTAAGTATCTATACATCTCCAAAAGCCGTCATGTTTATAAGCCATTAATTCCCCATCAATAGAAAGTTTATTTAACGGCTGTATTTCTAACATTTCATCCCCCTTAATATAATCAAATATTTCAGGTTCAAATACAAAAAATCCACCATTTATGTATTCTTTACTCTCACATTTCTCCTGAAACCCTAATACAGTACCATAACATCCTATTTTTAAAATACCAAAACGTTCTTTTAATCTCACCGCTGTTACAGTTCCTATTTTACCATGTTTTTTATGAAACTTAACTAAATTATCCAAATCAATATCACTAACACCATCTCCATAAGTTAAATGAAAAGTAGAGTTTCCTATTAAATCTTTAACTTGTAATAATCTACCGGCTGTTAGCGTTTCTAAATCAGTATTTACTACTTTTATAGAAACATTATCTTTTAATTCATCGGAATTAAAATACTCTTTTAACTTATCTACTTTGTACCCACCTAAAATAATAAAATTTTTGTATCCATAAGAAATATAATGTGTAATAACTCTTTTTATTATGGGTTTATCACCAACATTAATCAAAGGCTTAGGTATATGTTGAGTTTCCTCAGTTATCCTAGTACCTTTCCCACCTGCTAATATAACTACAGGTTCTTTTTTATAATTCACTCATATACTCCTCTATTTGTTTTTCAGTAAATATTAATATCCTATTTCTATTTTTATAAAACTCTTTATACCATAACATAGTTTTTTTTATTGCTTCGTCATAATTATACAAAGGTTTCCAGCCTAACTTTTCTTTTGACTTAGTAATATCTAGTCCCAAGAAACTACTTTCATATAATTTGTCTTCTTGTTCAATAACATATTTAGTATTTATATTCCAAATTGAAAGACATTTTTCTACTGTTTCTTTTACTGTTAGTTGTTTATATGTATCAGGTCCGAAATTATAGGCACCACTATAATTTATTGGGTTTTCTGATACGACTTTTCCAAGTGTTAAGTAACCTGATAAGCAATCTAAAACGTGTTGCCATGGTCTAGTAGCATTTGGAAATCTTAAAGTAATACTTTCTTCATTTATTATAGCATTAATTATATCTGGAATCAACCTATCTTCAGACCAGTCTCCTCCTCCTATAACATTTCCTCCCCGTGCAGTTGCTACTCCTATCTTCTCTTTAAAGAAAGAATTATAATAAGATTCTGTTACTATTTCAGAGCATGCTTTACTAGCACTATAAGGGTCATAACCCCCTAACGGTTCATTTTCAATAAAAAATTTTCTTTGTTTATTATTATTTTTATAGCATTTATCTGAGGTAACATTTACTATTGAACAATTAAGACCTAGCTCGTGTACATTTTGTAGAAGACTAACAGTTCCCATTATATTAGATAAAAAAGTATCATACGGACTTTTATAAGATTTGCGTACAAGAGACTGAGCTGCTAAATGGAATATTATGTCGGGTTTAACTTCCTGTAAAAAATTTTTAAAATTACCCTTAAATTCACAACTACCTATTTTAGTATTAGTAGTTTTCGATAACTTCAAAGAAGAAAATAATAAATTATTTAAGTAGAGTACTTCTGAATACACACTTACTTCTGCTCCAAGCATATTTAGCCACTTACATAACCAAGAACCTTTAAACCCAAATCCACCTGTAACTAATACTTTTTTACCCTTATAAAAATTATTTAACAATCTTATTCTCCTTATATTCCTCTCTACTTAAGAAAGGGTACATATCATCGTAAGCAGAAGATATAATACTCCCGTCTTCTAGTTTTTTTGAACTACATTTTGGTTGAAAAACATACCCATCCCCTAGATAAACTGTACATAAAACAGATCGATTTGAATCCAATACTTTTCCAATACTGTATACATTATCAAGAGCTTCATATTCAAGACCAAAAGATTCTGCTATTGCATACCACTTAGGGAGGCTAACTCCCGTTTCTTCATTACAACCATGTAAATTACCATTAAAAAAATTATTTTGTGTTTGTTTTATAGAAGCATAGCCATTATTACATAAAAGAAATATTTTTATAGGGAGATTATGATGCTTTACTGTTTGTAACTCTTGTAAATTCATCATAATACTCCCATCGCCTTCAATACAAATAACTTCTTTTCTATTATTTGCAAAACATGCTCCTATAGCTGCTGGAAGTCCGTAACCCATCGAAGCACAACCTGAATTTTGAATATACGTCTGTCCTTTCTTAACTATAGAAGCTTGATAAGTCGCTACACAAGCAGTACCATTACTTGCTACTACTATATCTTCTCCACTTAATCGCTTAGTTAACTCTTCAATAAAGTAATAAGGGTTTATTTGGTCTTGCTTTTTATATTCAGGTAGTACTACAGGGTATTTTTGTTGTGTTTTTTTACAATTATTAATCCAGTCAGAATTATCTCTTTCATAATTATAGTTGAAATAATTAAAAAAGCTTCTTAACTCTGCACAAATACTAAAATTATATTTGATTGTAGGTTTGTTAAGCTCATTCCAGTCTATATCTACACAAGCTTTATAAGCGTTTTTCGCAAAATCACCATTATAACCGATTTGTCTTATATTATTTCTAGTTCCTAAAAATAGTATAAAGTCTGAGTTTTGTACAGCAAAATTACCCGACCTTGTTCCAACTGTAGAACATCTCCCTACAAATAAAGGGTGGTCTGACGGTATTATATCAAATCCTGTAAAAGATGTTACTACTGGAATATTTAACTTTTCTATAAATTGTAAAAATTCTTTCCTAGAATTAGATATATTAATACCTTTCCCTGCTACTATAAGAGGTCTTTTGGCTTCGTTTAGTTTTCTATATAATTTTTTATCCTCTTTATTTGTTGGACATATGAAATTTTTGGGTAAAAATGTATCAAAACTTTCATTTATTACAAAAGAGTTTTGTATGTCTATTGGTATATCTACCCAAGTAGGGCCTTGTCTGTGTTCAAGTGCATTCCATACACCGTTCTTTATTATTCGGTTAATTTCTCTCGGTTTTTTTACCTGCTCCACATACTTAGTAAGAGGTTTTACGATCTCTACAATATTAACTTCTTGGTCTCCTATTTGTCTGTAATTATATTGAAAACCATTAAAGTTAGTTATATGTTCCTTCTTAACCTGACCTGAGATAAATAATACGGGTACGCTATCTGTCCATGCACCCATTAAGCCTGTTAAAGTATTTAAACCCCCAGGACCAGTAGTTACGCAAACTACTGCTAGGTTACCGCTTACTCTAGCGTATCCCTCTGCTGCAATTGCACAGGCTTGTTCATGGTGAAAATAAATAACCTTAATCTTTTTACTATTTGAAAAAGCAGAGTTTAAAAACATGCTTCCTCCACCTACCACAGAAAATACATACTCTACTCCAATATTCTCTAAGTATTTCACTATGTATTCTGAAACTGTTATTTTAGTCATTTAAAACCCCTTCTAAACAATTTATTCTTTTCTTTTGCAACGGTATATCACAGTCTTCTCCATACCCGTACGAACAAAATATGAATTCAATACCGTTATCATAAGAAGCTGTATAATCTGATAAAGAGTCTCCTATCATAATCGTTTTATTTTTTAATAGCAAGTGTTTTTCTATTAAAATTTCTAACATCTTACTTTTAGATATAGTAGTACCTACCATATAATCCGATGACATAATATCTGAAAAATGTGATAGTATGTTAAAATTTTCTAATATACTTATTGACGATTTAAAACGTTTATTAGTAGCTAAGAAAATCTTTTTCTTTTTATTTTCTAAAATATGTAAAATTTCTTTTACATTTGGATAAGGAGTTATCCGATCATGTGGATTATTATCACAATAATTTTTAAATCTACTCACTACTAAAAATTTCTTTTCTTCCGGTAATTCAGGAGTAAGAGTATTTATTATTTCACTTAACGGGGGGCCAATAACAGTAGAAGGTATATTAATATCTTTAATACCTATTGATTGGTAAGCCTGCTTTAAATATATAATAATATCGTAAGCAGAGTCTACTAAAGTCCCATCAAGGTCAAATATGAAATTATCGTATTTTTCTAATGTATTCATTTATAATTCTCTAATTTAATCTAGTTTAATAGTAGCTATTCTACTCTTTTCTGCTCGTGCTGTCAACCCCAATTCATTGAGGTATGCTAAAGATTTCATTTTGAATAGTTCAGGGTCATCTTCAAATTTAAAAGCACTGTGCCATGTACCACCTTCATATAACCAATTAATAATTTTATTTTTTAAATTATTACTTATTGCTTGTGTATCGCTAAAATAGGGTGGTTCTACTTTTGATAAAGTAGCCATATCAATGAAAGGCCTATGAAATGTTATTAAATCTTTAACTATTTTTATAACAGACTTTTCCATCATAAAACAATGTGTTCTTACCCACGTATATAAATTGTAAGTACCTATGAAGAAAAGATCTTTTCCAGAACCACCCCTTGCACCTAACAAAGCTTTTTCACCTATACATCTACTTATACTTTCATCACATATTATTCTAGTGGGTGAAATAAAAGCGGGGTTTTGGAAAGAATCATTTACAAAAAGAATAGCGTCATAAGAAAGCTTCATCGTCTTAATAAGCTCTAACCCTTTATTCCAACCAGAAAACTCCCAATGAGAATTATCCCCCCCAATTTTAACTTTACAATTATCTATAATTTCTAAGCTATCTTCTTCTTTTTTATTATCTATAATAACTATCTTATTAACAGAATGTTGTCTAATAGTTTTTAAGTACTTTTCTAAATAAAGAAGTGATCCAGGGTATTTTTCTGTATCATATTGTAAGAAAAGAACTATTAACCCCATATTTAATGACCTCTGGTTGCGTGAAGTAAATCCCTTATGTATTTATCATATTTTTCTACTATATGTAATTTTTGTAAGTATTTTGTTCCACAGAATCTATGGAAAATTCCATCTTTATAAAAATTGTTATTTTGACATGTAACAATGCTGTCTGAGATCATGTTTTCAGAGATAGTATAAATCTGTCCGCACTTTGGGCACTGTATTGTTACATTATTTATTTTTTCTTGCATTTCTTTTTCTAGCCCCAATCTAATTTCTTTATCCATTATTTCATCTACTTTTTTATACAAGTCTTCAAAAGTTCCATCATTAATAATTAAATAATCTTCCTGCACATTGTCCAATTCACCCTCAGAAGCGTGAGACCTGTCGTTATCAACTCTTGGGTTTATTATTTTTATTAAAATACCTTTTCTATCTTTAATTGCTTTTAGTTCATTTAACATTCTTATGTCTTCAAAAACTACCTGATTTAAAGAAGAGAGAGAAGCCATTGTAGTCTTTACCCAAGTATCTTCATGAATAAGTACTCTGCCCCATTCAGTACCAAGAGAACGCATAAGATAACGATAACTTTTACCTAGTTCTGGTATTTCCTCTTCCTTTGCCACTTCTGTGTAATAGAAAATTCTTTCTTCATGTATTTTTAAATCTTTTAAGAGTACTATCAACATTTTCTTGAGAGTTGTAGCAAATGCTTTTTTCTTAAATCCATATTTTTCACAAAAATAATTAGCTACAGTTGTTTTACCACTTTGTTGTGTTGGTGCACATATTCCGATGATCATAAAAACCGTTCTTTCTAATAAGGGTAATTATCCATTTCTATTTTTGTATTTTTATTTCCTTCTTATGATATTTACTTTTGTCATAAGAAGGTTTGAATGTTTGACTACGAACAATATTGCTCCCACACATAGGGCAAATATCATTCTTTACAGATAAAAAAGCACCACAATTTGTACAAATTTTCATAATATACTCCCCTATAATAAATCCAATAAATAATTATCTAAGTCACTAGCATCTACAAAAATATCTGGTGTAGCATCTAATAACGGATCATAATCATCTTCTATAAACATTTCGTATTTTTTCTCTTTTAAAGAAACAGATTTGTATTGTTTTTCATTTATTTGAATTTTTTTATTTCCGAGATAAGTTATCCAATGTTCTTTTCCGTTGTCTAGCTCTTCTGCTAACTTCTCACTTATCTCTTTCGGAACATATCCTATATGAAGAGATTCTGAAAAATCCTCATGATTATATATTATTTTAACAGCATTTTCATCATGGAGATTGTCATATTCTCTTTCTAAAAAAAGAGAGACATTTGTGTTCATTTCATTAACTATCTTCATAATTTCTTTACCACGAAAATATGTCCCTTTAATTTCAGTTTTTATATTCATTACATTACTCCTACCAATATTATTAAACTTAAAATATATACAAAAAGAATCGCATAAGAAAAATATTTTGTAAAATCCATAAATCCTACAATATCTCTTTCTTTTATCTTATACTTATTACGCAATCTTGTTTTCCTGCGTTTTTCTCTTATTTTTTTAAACCTATTATTTGCTAAATCAAAATGTTTTTGCTCTGCTGGATAAGTAGTTATCCATGTTAATTTTTCATGGTCTTTTTTAACTATAATAACTATGTCCCTAATTTCACTATTGGATACAGCTAATTTAACAATATACTCTTTTGACCCATCTTTATTTATCTTTACTAGTAGAGCTTTACCAACTCTTATCTGTTCCTTAAAACTATCTAAATTAGCTAAAGAGATAGAAATTTTATGTCGTTCATAGAAACGACGTATAAAGTGTATCAAACGATTACGACTATGCGTTTTATCTCTATTAGCATAATTATATTGTTTTTGTATCTTTCGCTTACTACTCACCGCAAATTTCCTTCATATACTCTTTAGTCTTTTTTATATTTCTCCTTTTAACATCCTTTAAATAATCAGATAAACATTTATTAAACTCTTTTTGAGTTTCTTCAATAAATTCTTTATTTCTACAAGATCTTGCTTCTATTCTTTTATCCACTATTTTATCAAACTTTTCTTCTATCCCAGACTTTTTAATACAACCATCAGAATTTTTCTTCATAAAAGTAAAGCCTCTCTATTTATTCCACTTACTATAGTTTAAACTATCGTGCATTAATTGTCAATGAAAAAAGACTATTTTTAAATAGTCTTTTTTCATATCGTTTTTATTTTACCTATCTTATATATTGAGGAACAGGTTCTGACTCTATGAGCTCATGAAGAATTTTAAGAATATCAAATCTTCCTTCTTCCATACCAACACTCCGTACTCTCATATTTTTAGGATTTTGGTAAATTCTCTCTGTTGTAAGCGGAGATGTATTAGTAATTTTCTCTACCACGTCTAAGTCTACTTCTGTAACTACTTCATAAGAAATAAGAGCTCTGACTCTGGGAACGTTTATTTCATGGATTTTTTCTTTATACGGAAGTGATGGAATAGTTGTTCTTTCTTTTTTATAGTCCACTTTCTTTTTATTATTTTTTAAAGTACTTCTCACAAGGGTATTTATTTTATTAAATACTTCTTCCCTAGGATTCTGTATCTTCCCTTGTTTATACTTAATTAAAGTGTTAATGTTAATTCCTGCTTTCTTAGCAAATTTAGCTTCTGATAGACCTGATTTTTCTATCGCTTTTTTGATGTCTTGTGGGTTGACCTCTAATTTTTGTCTAGTCATTTTTAAACCTTCCTTCTCTTCTTTCTTTTCTTTTTCTACATTAATATGAAATTCAATTTCTATATTTGTAGAATAATAAAAATATAAAAAATAGAAATCACCCAAAAGAGTGATTTCTATATTAGTCTAAGTACTAGTATATTTTATTTTACTTCTTTTATCTCTATGATTCTATAGTCTACAGTAGGCTCATTTCTCAGTTCAGCAGCTTTCATAACACCTTTTACAAAGTATGTAGCAGCGTTTTTATTAGGGAGGTTTTCTTCTAAAAGAGTATTTCCTATAACTACGGCAAAATTTAATTTTTCTACTTGAGGAGGGTTCATATATCGGCCTTGTATCTTATCCGTACAAATACAATTTAATACTGAATCTTCCAGTATTATAGTCTCTTCTTTAATGTTAGTTTTAGTAGCCTGTATCATTTCTTTTATATCTGAAATATCTTTCCAAGAACCATAATACACGTCTTTATAGTGTTTCTTTAATAATTGCTCTATCTTAAACGCAGAGTAGTCTAAATATTCTTCATTAGCACTAAATATTTCTTTTAAGTTTTCTTTAGCTGCTTTATGTCTTTTTTCTAAAATATCTTTTCTTGTTCTGTTAATATGTCCAACATGACTTGATGTCAGATTGAAATTTTTAGTTAAATAAGAAGAACTCTTATTTATATTTTCTAACAAAATTTTAATCTGTTCTTCTCTAGTAAGTGTCTCTGTTTTTTTTAATTTTGTTTTCACTTTATTTCCCCCTTTTTCTTCTTCTCCAATGTACCTTTCTATTTCAAAATCATCTTTAACTTCTTTTATTCTTTCTTTATTAATTCTATTACTATAAATATTATTTATAACTTCGTATATTGTACTGTATCTATACGCTTTTAGTCTTTCTTTTAATATAGAAAAATCTTTTTTATAGTTCAATTGTAACCATTCCTTGTCTTCGGGGAATAACTCTGTTTGACCGTCTCTTTCACATCCTAATGAAACTGCACAATTTACAATTTCCTCAAAAGAAAGATTTGAAAATTCTTTTATTTTATTTAAATGTCCTTTCCCATAAAAACATTGAACAAGCATTCTGTCTTTCACATCATATTTATTATTTGTTTGCATTTTTCCACCCCCTTTTTCTCGTTAATTTTAAATCTAAATTAATATTTCCATAATCTTTTTCTAAAAGGTGTTTAAATTCCTCTAAGATATTAAAAAATTCTTCTACAGATATCTTAGCTATTTCGTTTTGTTGGTCTTCTTCTACGAGTCCCAATAAACCCCTAAGTATATCATAACCAGCATAAACTGATAAGAACCCTATTTTAGAAACTTCTGCCGGATGTATCTCTTCTGGGAGAGTTCCTAAAATTAAATCTCTTAAATCTGAGATTTCTTTATTAAGCTTCTTATCACTAAAATTTACAATTTTATCTTTTTTCATTTTATACACGTTCCTCCAACTCTTTTAATAATAAATTATTTAATTGAATATGTTCATCAATATACTTTTTAAAATATTTTTCTTTATCTTTTTTAATCTGTTTTAAATCCTCTTTAGGAATTACAGAATATCCTATTAAGTTTAAAAAAGACCCTATTAAATCTATTGCTATAATTTCTATAATAGTTTCTATAATTTCTATAATTTCATCGACTACTATTTTAAGAAAGCCCACTATCGAATCTCCTATTAAACTATTCTAAGTTTATCAACATTTTCATAGTATGTCAAATATTTTCTCTAATTATACTACTTCGTAATTCCTCTATATGGTTTCTAAACTGATGAAGTTCTTCTTTGTCTATATTTTCATGAAAACCTAAGTTAATTACTTTAGCTAATTTTAAAAAGCTTTCTATTACAAGTTCTGCTCTATAAGTATACATCATATCCTTGTTTTCTACCCATGAAAAAGATAAAGTAGAATCATGTACTAGTGTGTATTTAGAAGAAATGTCTTTTTTGTACTGTTGAAAATTTTGTATAGCTTCTTCCATAAAAGGATATGATTTTACCTTAAATATTTTATTATCTACTATTGTAAAAATTATTGCTAATTCCATTTTACCACTGCCCCCCCCCTAACCTATTAATTCTAAACATTGTCCAAAACAAGTACATAGTAAAGTTAACACACATAAAACTATAACGGAAAGAAGAAGAATATCAATAATTTGTTCTAACATAATATCCTTATCCATTTTTATCACACCTCTTCATTAAATAGTCTTCAAAACATACTTCGAAAATATTATACGAATGACAATTGTAGTCACTACAATATTCTTTATCAAATTCACAACCTTTACAAACACCATAATATCTATTTAAGTGTTTCCATGCTATCTTCAGTACTTCTTTAACTTCCTTATACGTTAAAGGGGCATTATCAAATGGGTGGTAATTATTAACTACTGATTCTTCAGACATTATTATCCTACTCCTTAATTACAGCTTTTGTATTTAGTTGCACTATTGCTTTCATTAGTTTTAGTTGTCTCTGATTTCTATTTTATATTGTTGTTGCTGTTCTTCTTTTTTCACATATTTATCATATGCTTGTTCTAATGAAGGTGGATCTACCACTCTTTTATACAATTCATAATAATTTTCTTCTACTGTATCAAGAAACTTTTTATATTTAAGAAGTTCACTAAGCATAAACTGCTCCCTTTGTTCAAGAGCATTATTTTCATAATCGGGAAATTTTAAAGAACTCTTATCATCGAAAACTCTAGCAAGATGTGTTGTTATATATGTTTGTAATGTATGTATAAATCTATCTGTCATTAATCCCATTTATTCACCTGTGTCTTTCTTTATAACTACGTTAATATCTATCATTTCATCTACTAATTCTTTTATACAATCTTTTATTGCATTGTTTGTATGATACTGTGTGTTTAACGATTGTTTAACAGCTTGAATAATAATACGGTTTACATTTCCGTAACGTCCCGTATCTACAATATAAGAGCGAACTTCTTCTTTTATAATCTCCTCTGTAAATTCTCTTATCCACTGCTTACTCAATCCGAGTTCGTTGTGAAAATAATTTTTAAGCTGTTTATAAGTTGTATTCATCATTTTCCTCTCCCATTTTTTTATGGCTCATATCTTCGAAATCTAATTTTAACAGTAACCTACATATATCTTCAGGGTTATTATACTTCTGAGTAGATAACTCTTGAAAAAAATCATGATAATATTGTAAGAAAACCTTTCAAAAATTTCTGAAATTTTTAGAGTTTTTTACTTAAAAAACTAGTCTGTAATCTAAGCATAGTCTAAGCTGTGAGATTTGTATTAGCTATCACTTATTTCTATAGAAGACACTATGACTGCAATCTCTCTTAATTCTTCTAAAACTTCTTGTAATTCCTCAAAAAAATAGATGTCTTCTATATTTTCTTCTATAGCTTCTTCCAAAGAATTACCTATTAATTTATCAATCTTATCTACTGCTTCATCTGCTTTTTGTTTAAATCTTTCAAAATCCAAATTCATCGTTCCCATGTTTACTTGTCTCCGTATAAATTTAAATAGTTTAAACTATTATATATTATAATTTATTTCTTCATGTTTGTAAATATGATTTTGTTTATTATGGTAATCATCTTTCAAATATTTGAAAATATTTGAAAAATAGTTATCATAATAATTCTTAAGTTTCTTTTTTCTTTTTCTAGGAATTTTATTCCCTATAGCAATATAACTTCCATCTCTCTTATTCCCAACTGTAACAAATTGAGTACTATTTATAATTCCTCCAAAAAGATTAAATCTTCTAATAAGTTTTCGTGCTTCTTCTATGGTCAAATGAACATACTGAGTATCTTTTTCTAATACGCATATACCATTCTTATAAACTAACTCTAAACATACATTGTCTACTATATGCCCTGTATAACCTGAATAATGTACTTTATATATTTCTTTATCAACTATTTTCATTAAATCTTAAACCTACCGAATATTTCTTCTACGTGTTTTTCTGCTTCTACCTGAGCTTCTATTTCCTTATTGTAATATCTCGGTGATTCAACAGTATAAAAATCTATTCCATTATATTGCAATGATACTTTATACTCAAAAACATCTTTTGATGGGTACACAATAACATTTAATTTTATTTGATCACCAAAATAAAACTTTTCTAAGGAGCTATAATTTTCCAGTTGAGGATGTATCCAATTTGCTTTAGGTTCTGTCATTCTCATTTCCTATATATTTCTTTACTTTTTCCATATTACTATCTCCTCTTTTTAAATAAATAATTTAATAATTCCTTAAATATTTTCTTATACCACGGATATGACTTATTGTCGGGTAGTTTTTTCCCGCAGGGTTTATATTCGGGTTTGGAGGTATTAAACCCGCATCCCCTGCATTTGAAAAAAACCATATCTAAAAAACTACCTATGTTTATCGATTTTGTTTCTGCGTCGGTGTATTTATTACACGCACTACAATACTTACGTGTATCGTCTCTTCTAGTATACGGATCGTAATTTTTTGAACTCCCGCCCATACTATTTTCTCCTTACTATTTCTTCAGTTCTATTAACATTAAAATATTTGATTTTAATTACTCTATTTCTGTCAAGCGTAAACAATCATAGTTTACGTGATTCACTATATTAAACTGCCGTGCTTTAGTTTTTGTTAACCATTTTTCTTCTTCAGTTTTCATTATGCTATTTACCTAATAATTCAATATCTTCTTCTAAACCATAAATTCTATTTAACTCGATGGACTTACGTACGAATTTTTTTCTTTCATTATCTACATACTGTTCAATTCGTTCGAGATCTTGAAAAGATAATGGACATCTTTCTTCTAAATCCCCCAAAACATGCGGAAGAGCATTATAAATATCACTTGTACGCAACCATCTAATTCCCATGTATGGTTTAAATGACCTATATCTTCCATATTCTGTATTAATATCTAACTTATAACAATAGTTTTCGTCTAATTTAAAATGACAAATTATATCTCTATGTGATACCTGTTTATAATATTCGTTTATTATTTCATATACTCTTCTAGACTTAGTACAATAGATAAAACGAATAGTAGCACAAGTATATACAGAACTTTCAAAAATCTCTTCTAATCCCATAGATAATCCATTTATACTTACACAAGCTTTATGGGTTTTAACAAAACCTAAATCGTTTATTATTTCTTCTACCAATTTATAATCTGTAGTAGGTGAGTTAGTAAAATCCTTTATAAAATCGTTACATCTTTTTTCAAATTCTTTTTTATTAATACTCTCCCTCTTAGAGAGGTTTCTTATTTTTGGTAAAATTTTTATATTGGATAATTTATTGAGATGTGTATTAAAATAACCGCCCATTTTATTTATTAAAATTACTTGCCCTTGCCCAGAATACTTTACAAAGTTTTTAAATTTCCCCCCAAGTATTCCTCCTATTGAATCCATTATTTCTAGCAGGGAGCAAAGGTCAGATTCTGCCATTAGGATAGATAGATTTAAGAAACCACTTCTTTCAGAGTGTTCTTGTATATAAGAAGAGACACTATCTAATCCAAAACATTCGTCTAGATATTCTAGTAAAGTTTTATGGAAAATTTCCTTTTCCTCTTCTGAAAGACAACCTTCTATATATTCCCACACATCTTCCATAAATTCTAATATAATATAATCTTTATATTGAATATCACTCCATGTAAAATCTATTCTTTTAATCATTTTTTCATACTTTCCTCTTCTTATACGTCCTTCTAAATTACCATTAATTGAAATTCGGGTTTTGGTCTTATTTCTGGTAGAGGTTTTTCAAAATCAGCATCTGTATAAGTTCTATTATATATTCTATGAGCTAATACACGAACTTCTACAGTATTCGTATTCTCTTCGTATTTATAATCCCACGAATAAAAATGCTTAAGACCGTTTTCATCTTCCTCAATAAAATAATCTCTAACATAAGGGTAATCTGTCCCAAAAGTACTTAAGATATTAGCAGTCTCAGTTGTCTTAGATAACATATAAGATGTTTTATCTTGTATATGATATGCAGTTGATCTATTAAAATCAATTAATCTCTCGTCTCCCCAAATCCCCCTATAATTAGGGTCAAGTTGAACTCTTACAATAGTTCCTGTAGAAAGATTTTCTATCACCTTTATTTGATATTGTGTTCCACAATGATAACAACAATTGACTACTTTATCATTAGATGGTTCAAAAAACTTTCTACCACAAGTTTTACATTTCCTAATAAAATTCTTTGTACAAGTAGGGCAAAACAAACCGTCCTCTGTACGTTCCATTTTTTCTATTTTATATATCTTCTTACAATGAGAACATTTATCTCTTGTTGAAACAAGTTGTAAGAATGATTTACTATTGGACAATCTACTTGGTTCAAATGAACGTTTATTAATTACTCCGAACCCATAGTATACTTTTCTTTTATAATGAACAAATTTTATGCCATTATCTAAAATAGGAAATACCGCAAAATTCCCTTTTTCTAACTCAATAATACTACCTTTAATATACTCTTTTTTAGATTTCCCCCTAGGAAAATCTAAGGGATATTTACTTAAAGCGTCTATATAATGTGTCGATGGTATAGATAGCTCGTTTAATAGGGGTTGCAGATCAACAGATGATTCTGAATAGTCTTTATTCAAAAATAAAATATCTTTATTTGTTAAGAGACCCCAGCACCTAGCTTTAATTTTTAAATAACGGAATTTCATATCTCCTTCATCATCAAGTACAAAATTCTTAAACTTTGCATTAGTTAAATAAATAAGAAATCTATTTTTATCACAAAGAAGCGAAGGTAATGACCAAGCGTTACTAGAACGACTATCTAAGGCATAGCAACTATGAAAACCTTGACCAGTAGAGCACATCATGAAATCAACCGGATTTCTTGAAATAACTAAGTACTTCGTTTCACTAACAGCTTTGTTTGTAGTCTGTTGTCTTAGCAACATTCTCATTTGCGGAGTTATTTTAAACCAGAGTCTATTTGTTTCTGGGAATATGTATTTTTCTAATAAAGGTTCTGGCTTATAATAAAGATAACTTAGTATCTTCTTTTTAGAAGCTAGCGTATAATTATACATATTTAACATTTTTTCTATAGTATAAAAATTAGTTATATTATATTCTATTTTATCTTTTTTGAGCATTTAGTACTCCTTTATAATCTTATAAGTAAAGTAAATCAAAAGAAATATAAGAGAAAATACAAGGGAGAAAATTAGTGGTAAAAATAAGACTATAAAAATAAATTCCATTATAAACTCTTATCTAGATTTATTAAAAAATGAAACAATCTTATCCTTAAATGTCTCTGCTATCGGATCGGCTACATAATACTTTCTGTCTCTCAAAGAAGACTGGGGATTGTACGCATCGTATAATGTTTTAATTATGCCACGTACTACAGAATATTCGCCAAATAGTTGCAGACGAAAAGAAGTTTTATCATCGTTAGTAAAGTAACTGACCATTTTTAAATCATACTGTTTTGTTTCTTCTAGATCAAGGACATACTTAGCCATTTCAACTAACTCTTTTTGCCACCGTTCTAGGTTAGGGTCTTTACCAGTTTTCTTCCCTTCTTTATAATCTAAAATTAATTCAGCCACACTCGTGCTAAATGTAGGATTTTCATAATATTCATTGTTCACTATTAACATATTATACATTATACATTCTCCTTCTTATTTGCATTTGCTACATAATACGCTATTGTTCTACCAAACTTAGAATTAATTAAGTTAGAAAAAGCTTCATCTACTTCTTTTACAATTTTCTTATTAATGTTAATTTTTGTTTCTTTAATAGCTTCGTCTACTTTTTCTTGTATTTCCATGTCAGCATCTGACATTAAACTTTTCGCCACAATATTACAAATCTCGTTAACAACAATTTTCTTATTGTAAAAGTTATCTAGCTCCATCTTAGACGTTATACTAGAACATATCTGCTGCCGAAAACTAAAATCGTTATATAGTTTCTCAAACTGCTCATCTGTTAGTGTAATTTGAACTGTCATATTGTTTCTACTCCTTAATTTATTATATTATCAAATATTAATTTAATTGCCCACCTATTATTTTATCAGGGTTTAATTTAAAATAAGGTTGACCGTACATACGTAATGTTTCTTCGTCTATTTGTATCATTATTTTTACAAATATGGGATATAACGAGGAATTTGAATCACCTAAATATCTCCCTGTAATTTGATTATTTATATTTAAAGAAGGAAATTCTTGTTTTAAATCCTGTTCTAATTCTATCTTTCCCTCTAAATATTCTTTTTGTGTTAATTGAATATAACCTTTTCCATTGCAAAAATTAATATCATCTATTATTAAATGATATTTTTCTAATAAATTATTTGTCGCTGTTTTGCATTCTATTTGTTTGATTTCTGTTTTTAACATGGTTATTCTCCGCCCCCCTAATTTATTATACTAATAAACTTGATAAATCTACTTAATATTACATCAGAGTTTGTTGGTTTTTCCCACTTATCTTCTGTTATTTCACATTCAGCAATTCTCAATAATTCTTTACGTGCTCTAAAATTATTTAAATATTTCTTAGCTAATTCTATTGTAGCAAAAGAATGCCATCCATGCAAGTACTCCTTTTGTCCAGAACCGTCTATCCCGTACCCTACTTTAGCCTCAATCCATTTTTCAGTGTCAACTGTTCTAGAACCATCTACTCCATGAAATAGTGTTTTTATTTTACCATTTACATATTCTACGATCTTATATGTTTTCATTATTAACTTTCCTAAATTTACTTAATACTACATCTATTTTAGTTCCTTTCCCAGAACTATCAAACATCCCTTTATAAACTTTCTGAAATACCCCATTTTTTTCATATAATTTTTGAAATGCTTTAGAGTTTTTATCAGAACCACTTAGTATTCCGGTAGAATGAATAGCTACTAATATACCATCATTAGTAAGCATATCAAATGCTTTTAAAATATGTTTTGCATCAAGTCGTTTTGAAAATGGGGGATTCATTATAATTCTATCGAAAGAATTTTCTGTTTTGAATTCCTCAAATAAACAATTTTTATTTATTATTTCAGGGTATTTTCTTTTTAAAATATTACAGAAAAATTTATTTGCTTCAACTGTTACAATATTACTTTTATATGGAAAATCTTTTATTAAATTACCTGTTCCGGCAGAAGGCTCTAACACTAAATTACCTACTTCATATTCTAATAAATCATGACAAATTTTAACAAGCTCATCGGGGGTGGGGAAGAAATCGAACTTACCGCTAACACAAAGCTCTTGTGAATCATATAGAATTTGTTTAACATCTTCTATTGTAAAATCTTTGCTTAAAATTTTTATAGCAGTTCTTCCACTCTTTTTTGTTCTTTCTACGTCGAACGGTTTTAACAATTTAATCACTTTTTTATACACATTGGGAGAAAACCAAATTTCCGGCATTATAACAAGATTATTAACTGTATCAAATTCTAATAATTCTATTATATCTTTCATGCTTTTAACACAAAATATCTGTCTACTTCCATTGATATCTGAAATACACCAGTTATCTAAATTGTCTTGTGTTATTAAATTAAATAATATTTCATCTGTAGTCTTATAGAACCCTTTTTCTATGGCTTCGCTACAAAGTATCCCTAAATAAGATTCAATATTATTTATATCTTTTAATAAAGGTTTTGTTTCTTTTACTATATCTTCCTGTGTATTTATTTTATTAATAAACCTATCCATAAACATGGAACAATCATACCTATTAGTAAATTTATTAGGTATTATTTCAGACTGATTTTGTAAAATCATTCCAATCATATGGGATATTTCAATATTATAAGCTGTTTTACTAAAAAGCATTTTAATCCCTTTCTAAATTCTTAGGGGGGTTTACCCCCCCAATTCTTTACCTAGCTCATCTGACATCTGCCACATTAATATACGATATACTCTATGTAAATTAGTGTCGCTCATCTTATTATCTTGGTAAGCTTGGATAACAATTTCTCTTAATTCTTCTATATTTCTTCTAGCTCTGTTTATTTTCTTTGCTAAGGGTGAATATGGACCTAATTTATTAATTCTTTCATTCAATATTGAAATAATAAATGCTAAGTCGTCTGTGTTATCCAATTGATCTACTGTCCATCTACTCATAATTTAGCTCCTTTCGTTATTTCTTGTCTTAACCATCTTTGGCATTCTAACATAATACTTCTATTTCTCAGAAGTTCTTCTAGCTTAAGATTAACATCTTTAATATCTTCTTTAGAAGGGAATCTCCAGAGTAAGTAGTTTTCTAAACTTAATGGGAAATTATAATTAAACTGTGTCTCAAAGTTACCTGAATTATAATATCTAGAAGATATAAAAGCTGCTCTTACCATCTCTTTAACCTTGCCCTTAGACATCTTAAATCTCTTAATCTCTTGAGAAGAATATGGGTCCTCTTTCTTCTGTTTAACCTTTAACTTAATAGGCTTAAAAACTTTTTTAATTCCTAACAAAGCTAGTACTCCCAATACTATTTTATTCTTATGTTTACTTAAGAATCTTAATGAGAACTCTACTGAGAGTAAAAGGGCAATTCCCAGTACCGTTAATACTGTCTCAAACATTTTCAAATCTCCCATAGCGGCTTATCTACTGTTGGCTTGTCCCAGTGATAAGACCTTACTAAGGTATTTTTATACTGAGAAACAGCTTTAGCTTTTAAAATAGACTCATATCGTTCTCTATTTCTTCTATTTATACGTTTTATTTTTTCTCTAATATTCATTATTATACCTCTAAAAAATTTCTAAAACTATACGAATTTTTTAAGTGGAAAAGTAGTCTAAAACCCAAACTACTTAATCCTTTCATCTTTCAAGCTACCTTCCAGCTTATTTTAAGCTGGAAGCTTCTTGCTTACAATACTTTCCTTTCCCTTTTTTTAGGTTGATGAAGTCCTCATAATTTTCTATGCGAGTATAAGACTCTAATATTTCTCTGTTAATATAATCAAACACATCTGAGAAAGCTTTTTTAAGACTTGTCCTAGTTTCTAATTGCTCCATCATATATTTTATTAAAGGGGCTTCTGTGTAAAAAAGATGTTTAGCGTCCTGTGCTATTAAGTCAAAAGCATCTACAATCTCCTCTTTGAAAACTTTAGGGATGTATCCGTGCTCTTTTAAAGAGACTTCACAGTTATAAATAAACTCATCAACTATTAATTTGTTTCTAATCGAATAAGGTTTTACATCTGCAAGAATACCTTTACTCGGATAAAGATCCATAAAAATGTTTTTACCCCTACTTAAGATCTTTTTAATTTTATTACTCATTTGTTTTTAGCTCCTCAACTTTCTTCACTAAATCACCAATTAATTTATCTTTTTTCTCTAACCAGTCTAATGTAAATTTACTTATTTGTACAGAGTTATGTAGAATACCCGAACGTACTATTTGTAAAGCGTACCCACCTTTAGGATGGGGGGTAGCTACCATTTCCATATAAGGTAATCTGATTACTTCTCCTATCATTTTTCTTTCCTCCTTTACCATATGTGTACTTTACCATTTTCTGCGTATAAATTAACTGGGCCGTACTCGGACATGTCTGTTAAAAAATCTCTGTCCTCTTTAGATAGTTCATCGAAGCGATCCCAGAAACCTGCTCCGTGTCTGTTTCTCGTGAGCCAGAAATCGTGACCAGCACTTTCGTAACTATACTTGTTTTTCACTCTATTAAGTATGTATTTAGTTTTTTCTATGAATTCTTTACAATCCCTTATAATTCTTTTTGTAGCTGAATACGAAAAGTCATGGATAGAAAACTCTGCGTCAAGGAACTCGTGCTCTGCTTCCTCTCTCTCATCTGTCGATGACCAGAGTGCCGTTACCATGTATTGCTTTATAAAATCTTTAGTATCTTTATTCATCTTTTAACTCCCCTGTATATTTTTGTACCAAATTATAGTGTATCTTTGTAGCTTCTATAGAAGTTCTTGAAAACTTTTTTTCTACTTCAAAACTAATAACTTGCCCAGTAATATCATCTTCCTTACAAACCATAGTTTCAAATAACAAATCTTTACTAAGATTAAATGTCTCATATTTATCTTTGTCTAAGAGGTCTTCGTGAAGACCTACAGTACTTATCCTATAACGTTTTCCGAATTGGTTAAGGGTATGGTGGTGTAACCTAAAATGGCATTTATAGGCACAACAGAAATGCCCCGGAAATCCATCTGCCCTATTAGTTTCTTTTACAGTGGGGTATACTATCTCGAATTCTTCTTGTGTTAGATACATCTTAGAGCTCTCCTATTTCTTTTTTAATCCAGTCATAAGTTTCAATTTTGGCTTTGTTAATGCGTTTATTTTTAGTTTGAGGTGAAATCTCGTAAGAGGAGGTTTCATCAATACCTTTAATTTCTTTTTCTGTATCTTTAATCCAAGATAAAATATTTTTTACAAACCTATTTAGCTTCTCATTTTCTTTTCTTAAATATTGTGCAGCTTTAAAATGAGGGTTATTTGCAGGGTTGTAATTGTTTAAATTTTTTATCTCTTCTTTTAAACTATTATTTTCTTCTTCGAGACTTAAAATCCCATCAAGAATAAGTTCAGATTCTTCTCCAAGTTCACAAGCAATTACTTCTTTTAATTCTTCAGTTATCATTTCTTTCCTCTCGTTCAATTTATTTCTCCTAATTTTATCTTTATCCATTTTAAAGCTCTCCTATTTCTCTTATTAACTGTTCATAATGTTCTTTACACAAAATAATAGAATCTATTGAACAGGAATTTTTGCACTGAAACTCTAATTCAATAAGATTGTCTTTAGCGCCACATTCATCACACTCTCCACTAAGTTCTCTAGAACTCCCTGTATAAAAAACTATCTTCTTCATTATCTTACCCTTTCTCTAATAACATGAACTATCTAAGAACTTTTCTAACTTCTCTCTTAATACAATCAAAATTTTTATCTGTCTATAAATCTGCCATTTCACACAACTTTTTAAATTGCTTTTCTTTTTCAGCCCCAGCAGCCCTAGCAGCCCTAGCAGCATCAGCCCCAGCAGCCCTAGCAGCCCCGATAGCGGCCCTAGCAGCAACTCTAGCAGTAGCAGCCCTAGCAGCATCAGCCCCAGCAGTCCAAGCAGCATCCCAAGCAGCATCTTTAGCAATATTTAATTCTTCCTGAGTAGCTTTTCCATTAGCAAATTTTTCCGTAACATCACAAGCTTTTATGCTTCTTGGATCTGGGTTTTTTATTAATTTCAATACTTCTCTAGCACACCAAACAGCAAAGAGCCTTAATGTTTTGGCATCGATAAATTGCTCATGGCACATCACCCAAAGAAAATCATCAACGTCATTACTCTCTTTAATGATTTTGCAATCAAAAGGTTCTTTAATATTATTATCTCTTATATAATTGGCTAATTTTTTATAGCCACCAATGTAAAGATCAAGGTCCTTAATTTGTTCTAATGTTATTTTCATTATCTTATCCTCTTTCTCTAATAACATAAACTATCCGAAAACTTTTCTAACTCTTCTCTTATATCTTTATCACTCATAACTACTATATTCATTTTATTTGAGTTTAGATATAGTATACCGTCTTCTTCTATCTCTATGGCATCTACAGCAGCCCCTATTAACTCGAATAAAAAATCTTTTGCTTCATTACTTAATTTCATTTTCTTTCTCCTTTATTATACTCTCTCCGAATTTATCTATTATTCCTAGTGACATAAATTCTTTTTTTAAAAAGTCATATTTCTGTTGTGACATCCTAGGGAAAGAGTAACTAAAAACTACATAATTATTTTTACAAACTTGTAAATTTGTATAACCTTGTCCCTTATAGTTGGATCCTCTAAGCCATCTAATATCTCCTTGTACTAAAGCACCATAAAAATGGATACCACCTTTAGCAACACTAATATCTTTTTGAATCTCAACATAATTTTTCATTTTCTTTCTCCTTTCTTTCTTAGTTTTCTTTTTAGATTATATTATTTATAATCTAAAAAGAAAACTAATTAACTTTTAAGTTAATTAGTAGTCAAGGAGTAAAACTGCTTCCTATGAGCATGAAGCAGATATTACGATAAATAAAATTCTATTGAAGTGTCTGGTTTCATTAAATGTTTTAATACCATATCATATTCTATTTCATTTTTTAATTCTTCTTCAATAGGTCTTACCCCATCCCTAAAGAAATCTACAAGACAATCAAATAATTCTATCAGTACTAACACAGAAGTTAACTCGGGTTTATTGGACTCTGATTTTTCACATAAATAATTTGTTATCTCAGCGAACACTTCTTCGTCCTGTATTCCTACGTAACCTGTTTCAATTATATACATGTATGTGTTCCTTTCTTTTTGTTTTCACTTTAATTTAATTTTTTAATCCAAGTAAAATAAAAAATTAAATCAAGGCCCGAAATTAATCGGGCAAAGAATACTAATCTAGCTCAGCTACTTTTTTGCGTAATTCTTCTAAAGATAACCCTTTTAAAGTATCCCCTTCTTTTTCTGCAATAAGAGCTAATAGTTGTTGTTTTTGTTCTGCTCTTAGACGTGCGTTTTTAGCAGCCTCACTTTCAGTTAAACGAACATCAATAATATGTTTAACAATATCAAATTTTAATTGAATTGTTTCGTCTGACTTTTTATCTTTTTCTACGAAAGATATATTATCTCCACTCTTTAACTGTTTGTGTAACAAACGAGCAACATCATCTAAATTAGCTTTTCCCATGTTGCTTGTTAATGGAAGGTTCCATAAATCCTCAACATCTAGCTGCCCTTTAGGTGTTTCAAACCTCAGTTTCATACGAGTTGCTTTTTCAAACATAGTTCTTCTCCTTTTTAATTATTAATTAAATTATAACGGTAATAATACGAGTAACAGTTCCCGTTACACGAACTGTTATTTTATTTCTTTGTGTACTAGATAACCCTATACCACTTAATTGATTTTCTGATTCTTGGGTTTTCATTTTACTTCCAACAATCTCAATTACTTTACGATGTGGGTCAAGCTCTGGTTTTAAAAACTCGTTAAAGAATCCTCTTGCTTGTCCTTCGTTAGCACAACCATCTAACATAAAGAAATAATGCTTGTTTCCAATGCCTAATTGTCCATCCCAGAAATTAGGTGACATCATCATTACATTTACTTTATGGAATTGGTTAGTAGAAATTCCCCAAATATTCTTAGAAACTGTTGTACTTTCAAGAGATTTTATAATTTTAAAACCATTTTTCTTCGAATACTCAAGCTCCATTACTTTTATTTTTTCCTTACTTTTAACAGCTTTTTGGTATTCAAACCTATGGAGTTCTCCTTTTATATCAACTTCTACTTCAAAACCCACATCATTAGTTTCACGCTTACAATAGTTATGAACAAATAAAGTATAAACACCTTCACGCATTCTTGATTTATCTCTATAGAAAATGTTCTCTACAGGTTTTCTTGTATTTCTACCACTAGCATTCATATCTACATCTAGTTGACCACCATTTGAACTATCCTTATTACCAAAATAAATTTTACAACCATTAGGTTCAATCATATGTAAATCTAAATCATCATAATTATACCAAGCTAATCTACAACAAACATCGCCTTCAATACTTCCACCTGCTTGTTTAACTCTCTCCTTGATTACAGAGTCTGTTAAATCTCCGTTATAAGACCAGCTAAAATTATTGCTCCATTTAAATAATGGTTTTGCATTAGAATCTACAGGTGCTATAAGACTGACTAAATTCTTTTGATGTTTATTTTCAAATAAAACTTCAACTGTCTTAGCTGTAGGCAATACGTCTGAAATAAATTTATCAATAGCCACTTCCTCAATTTTATTAAAAGATTTTGGATTTATTGAAGAATCAGCTATCTCATCAAATACAGATGTTATTGAATCTTTCATTTGTTTTTTAGCATTTCTATCAGCAAATAAAATATTATTTACATTAATATCTGATAACTGGGCATAGCGTCTTTCAAGTGCTGATGTAAGTCCGAGTTCTTCTATTGTTTTCTTAGCTTTCTCCACCATTGCTTTAGTCACGAGAGCAGTCGGCCTTTTATAATTAGTTGGTGCAACAATAGTTTCAAATGCTTTAACTGCATACTCCAATTCTTTACCTTCCGATAGATTAACTAAAAGGGTACCTATAGAAGTATTACGAATCTTAGCTATGGCTGGCGATAATGTACTAATTATTGACCACACAAAGTTATCTCTTTCCTCTACAGATAACTTATTAAATTCAGTTTTTAATTTTTTAAATATCTTTAAGGAGTTCTTATGTTCTTCACCACGATATAAACTATTTTGTGCAATCAATTCCAAAACAGTGTCTACTGATTCATCATTAATTTCGGTTAAACCACGATATAATACATCACGTGTAGAACGAAAATCACTTAATTTGTTACCTATATCAACACCTCTCATTACAAACTGAGAAGGTATATTAACAAAGAAGTGGTCCCAAGTAATAACACCATCATCGTTATCTTCATAATTTTTATCTGTTCCTGCCGTGCGTTCTGTATGTTTAAATACATTATCAATAGGTGCAGATTTAACTAATTTAGCTAAAGAGTCAGCTACTACTTGATACGGTTTTTCTTCTTCAGTGTCAATAGTTATATCCCAGATACTCACTAGCTTGTTGTCAATTATAGACACTACATTTCCAACTGCCCTGATAAATTGTTTACAGCAATTACAATCATGCTCTGTTCTTTCCCTAAAAATTGGATTTGACCCTTCAGGAAAAGACGATAAATAGGTTTCCCAAAGCTTATCTTTAGTAACCGATGTTCTAAATAACTCGCCCTTACTCATAAGAGTGAATTGGGCATCTACTTTTTCTTTAAATTTAATAAAATTCATATTCTATCCCCACTTTCAATTTTTATATCACATTTAATTACGCTTTGTCAAACAGTTAAAATGCTTCTTTATTTTTCTCTCAATCTTTTCTCATCGTTAAAACTAATATTAAAAGCAATTTGATCTTTCTTTCTCATAAGAGTTCCAAGAGTATGGTTTTCATAATGGGAAAGTAAGTGAATTCTAGCAAACGTATTTATTTTATAGAGGTGAGAAAAATTATCTAACGTTTCATCATAGTTATAGGTATATGAGTATAACTCATTTAAATATTTTTCATGGTCGTCTTTAGAATATGTCATGATTATCCTCACTTTCTTAATCCAAAATTACTGTCGGGTAAATAATTCCCTCTTTTTCTTCATCTTCTAAATTATACTTATAGTCTAATTCCATCTTAGAATTAACGTTACGTACCACATACACTTCGTATAGGCGTTGCGGGTTTTGTGGAGTACAAAAATATACCACTGCATTATCAGGTAATTTTTTTAATTTCTCTTTTAATTCTTTTGCGTACATAATTTGTTCTCCTATATATTTACTGTATCTAAAGTATTAAATAAAATCTTCCATTCTTCTAATATTTCTGGAAGCTCTCCTTCATCTTCTCTATACTCAGTCTCAGAACCAACAAGATCATGAATCATATTAAACTGTTCTTTAGTTAATCTGAGTATTACAATATCTTTCATTATACGTCTCCTCTTTCTATTGCGTAATTATGCTCGAAAAGTAACGCTTTAACCCCATTTTTAAATAATAACTCAATTCTAATGTCAAAATCTCCATCTTTGTAGCAAGTATTTTCTGTTTTTAAAATTTTAAAATCCATTTACTATCTCCTTTTATTCTATTTGATTACTATTAAGTAAAATAGATATAACATTCTTAACTTCTATTGCTGGTAACCATTTGTCTTTAAGTTCTCCATCCGGCAAATTTAAAAGGTCATCAACGGTTAATTGTACATCTTTATACAATTCGTTATTTGGTAATAAATTTTGTTTTAAGTATTTTGTTAAGTTCATGGGTTTCTCCTTTTTACCTCTTCTACAAATTCTACATTCCACTCACCAAAATTTAAAATATTTTTATAATCCATTTCTATTTGTCCATCAGAAGCCATATCACTAGCTATCTCGTTTGCTTCATCTAATGTTTCTGCTTCAACTTCAAAAGTTTTAGACCACACTTCTTCGTAAGAAAACTTAAATTTTTTCATAATATTAGCCTTTTCTATCTTCTTCTATTTAAATTATCTTTTATAATTGCTATTTCAGCAACAACATATTTAAAATTAGGGTAATTGTGTACTGTGTCATGAACCAATGTTAAATAATTTAGCCTACTATTTAAATCACTTGTTTCAAACATATGAAAATTACTTATTAGATAATCGAGGCTCTGTAAATCTGCCCCATAAAAATTTAAATACTCCTGTTTTGATTCTATTATTTCAAATTCTTTTTTCATAATTTTCACTCATCTTTCTTTTTAGTTTCATATTTCTATCATATAGTACTATATTAACTGCCATTGCAAGATTAAGACATCCTTTAGTAGGAATGTAAATTTTATCTTTACAATACTCTAAAACATTTTTATCAAGCGTAGAATATTCTGGCCCGAATATATAGAAAGCTCTTTCTGGGTGTTCATACTCATGAATGTTCACAGCATCGTCGAGTAAGTCTACTGCTACTGGGATACAGTTAAACGGTATTACATCTTTTAAATTTTCTACTTGTAGTAATGGTTTGTGTTTATAAGTATTGTAAGTGTCTGTACTACAGCGTTTGTATTTTGTCCCTCCTATTGCAACGAACGCTGATTCAAAGCAATCAGAAGCCCTTAGTACAGAACCAATGTTCTCTGGGTGTTGTGGGTAGTACAAACCCACTGCGCTAAACCCTCTCATTATTAACCTCTTTCCTAAAAATTAAAATCATGAAACTTATGCCTACCTTCTACTAACTTCCCAGAACTCGTACAACCCTTTATCCTAAAGATCCCATCTTTTCTTAAAGAAGCTTTCATTATTTTTCCATTTGGATTCGGTTTACATTCCCAACGTTGTTGAGATTGATTAGAACAATGTGCTGCAAACCCGCCCACATGAAATTCTAACTCATCTTGGTTAAGTAGAGTACATTCATCTTCTTGTATCGTAATTACTTTTCCAGATTTAGAAACATTTATTATAGTATAAACTTCTCTATCTGTATAGAGCAACTCTGTAACACCTATTCCAACTTCCGGTTTAAAGTTACAATTCCAAGTAGAAATTACTTTTAATTTATCTTTAATCATTGTTATTCTCCTTTTATAAATATTGCATAACCATATTCTAACATATCTTCTTGCGGACCTCTAATAGCGTAATCAGGGTACCACCAGAGATTATATATCTCAGTTATCTCATTAGTATAATCATCTCTGGAAACTATCCCTAGTATAGGTGCGCCTGTTAACGCACCTACTTCTTCTGGATGAATATGATCAATATCTGAATTACATACTAAACTTTCCATCACATCGAAATAAATACCGTCGTAATGGATATTCTCCACTTCTTTTATTTCTTCTAACTCATCCTCATCAGGGGTAAGTTTTAAGTTTCCGTTTTCTAAAATTTCATAATTCATCCTACATACCTCTTGAAAAAGACATCTATCGCACCACGTAGATCTTTTACTAACTGACAGTTAAAATCGTAACCTTCTTCATAATACTTTTCCAACTGTGCCAGTAAGTAAAGAGCATCGTCTATTCTAGATATCTTATTAATAACTTTTTGTTGTTCATAAGTTAAATTAATTTCACTTAACTCTCTAAAAATATTTTTTAACTCTATTAAGTATGTATTTAGTTTTTTCTTTTAACTCTTTATCTCTATTCGAATTCGTACCATACATTAAATAACCAACCCCTTTAGAATGATGTTTATCAAACCAACGGTGAATATCAAATACGACATCTCCTACACTAAAGATAAACCAGTCTTCTCCTAAGACTAATTCTTTATCATTATCTTCATCAAAAGGGATATCTGTAAGATCATCCCACAATCTTTCTAAGTCTTCGTCTTTTTCTGTATCAAATACTTCAATGCCAAAGTACCATCCAGCCGCCCAACTTATTAGCTGTTTTTCTGTTTGAAGATTATTTAAATGTTCTTGTTTAAGATTACCATTTTCATCAAGATCTTCATCTTCTGCATGAAGTTCAATTTCTTCTATAACATAATCTCTTAACTGCTCAAAGTCAAACCATCTGTCACTAAAAGCACTTTCTAAATCAACTCTTTTATACATTCTCATAATTTTTACTCCGTTCTTAATAAACTAACTTAGGTAACGACTCATTTACCCTTTCTGGCACATACATATTTAATTTAATACACTTGTCTTTATGCCTTATTCTCAAATCATTAAATAATTGTTGTTTATAAAGATTTAGGAACGGGTCAAGTGAAAATTCTAAGTCTTGTATTTGTTTAATTAATTCAAATTTTTGAGCAGTATTAATATCATCAAAATATAAAGCAACCTCTTTCATATAAAGAGAGTGTTGGTTATCTGCTTCTAATTTAGCTATCTTTTTAAGGAACTTTTCTTTAATCATAATTTTTACTCCTTTCTAAATTAATTTTCTCATAATTGATCTAATAATAATTTCTAAGTGATTACAGGGCATACATCTCCAATGTTGATGTGTTATTGAACGTGTTGCTAACTCAACAGCTTTCTCAGGGTTTCGTTACCATTACATTTAAATCACCGTAGTCTTCTTTTATTTCTGTTAATAATTTTATAAGCTCATTTATTTTCATAATTTGTCTCCTTAATATTCATAACTTCCGTTAACTCTTATACTTGGTTTTATTACTTTACATTCCCTCTCATCATAAGTTTCATCTATATATTTCCACGCTTCCCTTATATTATTAAAAGTTCTATAAAGAGGCCGTTCTATTGAAGTAGTGGGAAATTCTACTACTTCAATAAGATCTTGTTTAACTTTGCTCATATACTTCCCCCCTTTCTGTAATCTCTTTTTCTTGTAATAAATAGAGTGCCCTACAATATGTAATAAGTTCTTTATCATCTAACTCTAATACTCTCTCAGTTATCTTACTTAAGAGTGAAGAAATAATTACACAATCTATTGCAATACCAGGATGCTTCGCTTCTTTTGATAACATTTTTAGCATACTTATTATATCTACTCCCATTAATTCTGTTTTCATAACTAGCCTACCTTTCTAAAATCCAAATAAAATATTCTCGTACTATACCTTTTCTCTAATACTTGTTTTATTATTTCTAGATTCCTATAATATTCGTCAGCATTAAAATACCCATCCTCTTTAATTGTAGGAATAGATTGTATAATATCACGTACTTTACATACTTCAACTAATTTATCAATTCTCATTGATGGTTGTAAACATACTCTATAATCTAAATAATTTTCCAATTTTTCATCAGGAGTATTACTTAATATTAAAAGTACATGTGCATCTTTACTTTTTAATTCAGGTAATTTATTCATCTTAATTATCCTTATTAATTATCTTATCAACATTCTCTATAACTTATGGGTGTAATTTACTATACCTCTGACTAGGTTTAAATACCGGCTCCCCTGAGTTATTACTTCTGTAAAATTTACCAAGTATTCCTTTTCTCTTACTCTCATCCCAATTTATAATAATTGTTTCTACTGACTGCGATTCTATCCAATCAGAAATCTGTTCGTATTGGTGTTTAAAAGAATAAAACTTGGGGCTTAAATTCCCATGCTCCATTAATTGACTAACTTTTAATGTATAACATCGTGGAGAGTCACTTAATATTTTTATATTTTCATTTTCAGGAAGAGTTTTAATTGCTTTTTTTAATTCATTAATTATTTGTTTCTTTCTTTGTTCAAGAACTTGAGCTTGTTTTATATAATTCATAATTATCCTCCAAATCCTTTAAATATAGCACCTAAATTTGTATCACAAGAACTTACAAAATCTTCCTCTAAAGATTGAGAAGGGTAATTACAACTTTCACTTCCTGCTTTACACTTACCAAATTTTTCACCACTACCACAACCACAAAGATCTAATCCCCAATAATTTACACAATAATTGCAATTGCTATAAGGTCTATTAGAATTTACAGCATGTTTATTATAAAAATAAAGTAATTTGTCGTTAAAATGTTCTTGAAAACTTTTCATTGGGCCTTTCCAATTTACTATCTTTTCTTCACCGGAAATTACTTCTTCTAAATAAATTGTTAGTGCCCCACAATTACATTTATAGTGCTCTTTTACATAAAATTTATTCATATCTCTATTCCAATCTGATTTAAAAACCATTTTACATTATCGCTTTCTAGCCTCTCTTTTAAGAAAGAGCAGTCCAAATCTAATTTAAAAGAGAGCTCCTCAGCTCTCGATTCTTCTTGTTTCCTTATATCAAAGATGTCAGCAATAAAACTCACAATTCTTGTCCTTTCATCTTATATTCTACTCTTATATGTATATCGGATAAATCTTTATCAATCAGCTTATCTTCTAACGAACGTATTAAGTTATATAAATCATCATTAGAATCCTCAACACTACTTTTTAGTGTCCAATAATCTGCTATCCAAGTTGCCATTAACTTTCTCCTTTCAAAAATTTTTGAATTTTTAAGAGTTTTTTAATTAGAGAAACTAATTAAAAACCAATCAGCGACCAGTGGCCAGCGACCAGACCACCTCCCACTCCTTGGTGGGGGATTAGCGAATACGAAGTATTAATTCGCTATCACCTAATCTAAAAACTTCATCTACTCTTAAATGTTTTATTTCTTCTATTTCTTTTAGAGAAAAATCGTCTTCATTGAAATGAATTATCGTAACAACTTTAGTTGTTGTTCCCTTAATATATGTAAAAATTCTACTATTTAAATCTTCACGTTCTACGAATTCAATAAACTTCTCTAAATGCTTCCGTTTCACTACAAGACACTTAGATTTAGTACCTTCACAAAACAGTTGTATACTAGGCTTATATTCGCTATTTATAGTATCTCCTAAAAATCTTTTTAGCTCACTTATTGTATAACTTAATAACATTATTGTTTCCTTTCTCTTACCATGTTTTCTTTCTAAAAGTATACCCATTATCGTATAATGCCTCGTATAAATCTTCTACCTTAGCACTAGCGTGGTCATATGGTGGTGGGTCATGTGGATAAGTCTTAGTTATTTTACTAGGATCAATTAACCTAAATGCTAAATCGAATAACTCGCCCTCAGTAACTATTTTAAAACTAAATGGTTCTTTTCTTTCTAATACATATTTATCTCTTTTTGCCATTATGTCATTTCCTCCAGTGTTCCGTGTTCTTTATGATATTTGTATACTTCCTCAATATGTTTAATAAACTCATCTCTTTTACTCTCACAGATTTCTCTATCTGAAAACATATCCTCTACACATTCTCCCATATTCTGAAGATACTTCTAAGATCGTATCAAGACCATATTGAGCGGCTCCTAAATTATATAAGTAATATCCAATAACTGTTTTCATAGTTCTAATTCCTTATCAGATTAACTTGTATATTTAATGTTCTATTGTCATTGACAATAATTTTTTCTTTTTCTTTCTTCATCTTTATTATAGCATTTAAAGTATCGGAATGCTGTTTCTCCCAAAAACGTTCAAAACTCATTTATTATCGTCTTTCTCAGGAAGTGTACCTGCGTTTCTACATATCCTTCTAACAACTTCATTTTCATCTTTTTTAAGAAGATCATAAGAAGCTTCTTCAAATTTTATTTCCTTACTAAAGTTATTATTATTATTAATCTCATGAAAAATAAACGTATCTGATAAGATATCTTTTTCAATAGCAAAGTTATCTAAATCACCTATAACATCGTAAACGTTAAGTATCTCTGTAAGTAAATCTTCATCTATATTTAATATACCTATCTCAGAGCATTCTCTTTTCATTTCTTTCAATGCTTCTCGCATCTCTTCTTCCGTAAACTGATAAGTTATTGCTTCTTTTTTTACTCTTGTTATCTGATATAACATTTTTATCACCTTCCCTATGAAATTATTTCCATATAGTGTTTTTTACATAATCCTTTTTTATGTGCAACAGCGTTACAACCCTTCATATTACAGAGTGTTAAAGTAACATGATCCGGCAACTTGTAAACAATCTTATCTTGATTAAAACGGTTATGAATCTCAGTCATAAATTCTTCGACTTTATCCTCTGGGTAAGGTATTATTGCATCAAAAATAAGTTCAGGGTATCTTCCATACTTAAATACTTTTAGAGTTATCCCCACACCTTTCTCATACGTAATATGATTCCTACCTTTAACTAATAAACCAAAGTGAAGAATTCCTTCACTTGAAAAAACTAAATCATTCTTTAGTTTTACTATTCCTCCTAACGTTATTGTATTAGGCATCTTTAATCCTTTCTATATAAAATTATGTAACCACGTTTCTTTATTATTAACATCAACGAACTTAGTATAGTACTTATTATTTTTCTCCCCATACTCTTAAAGTAGTTTTACAAGCTACCACTAATCTTTGTTGTTTAATTGTTGTCATTTTATTTCCTTTCTTATACAGGCGGATACTTAGATTCATTTATTAGTCTTACAATTTTCCCGGGGTTGTTGAAAAAACAATCTAACACAGAATTGTTTGATAAAAGTTCTATTACTCTGTTGAGTTGTGTAACTTTCTTTGTGTTCTTTCTTTTAAGTTTCTCAAACAGTACTGATTTACCTCCACTGAATACATCTGTACTCCAACCCCCATATTCGTTTTTAAACCAAACTCTATAGTAAATATAAATAGCTTTGTTAAGTTCATTGTACATTGCTTCTACTCTAAGTTCTTTGTCTTCTCCAATTAATTTATCATCTTTAATTATCAACATTTTTTAATCCTTTCTTTCTATTCTACACTGTTAAAAACTTTTTAAGATTAAAATCTTTTTCATATAATCCTTCAAATATAATTAAAGTATCTTTATCAAATTGATAAGTATAGGAAGGTATATTTAAATCTACCTTAACTACCATGTCAGGTGTTAACGTCCCTTCAAATATCCTATCTCCCTTAATATCATCGAACCAATAGTCTCTAGATGAAGTAGGATTCAATCTTTCCTTATCATTGGTTTCAAACACTTTCCCATTTTTAACCACTGTTACTTTATAAAGTCTATCGTTATCAGAATTACAACCCACATTTAAATATTTAATTGCCTCAAACGCATCTATTTCATGTAAATTCATTTCCCCAACAAGAGCTGCTAAGATATCAAAAGTAAAGAGGTCATAAAAATTAGACATCATAATCACACTTTCAAGATTATCTTTATTAACTAAATTATCTTTACAGTACTCTTCTAAAACATCTTTTTCTATATCAGAAAACTCAATTGAGTAATAAATTCTTCCTGGTCTATTTTTAAAATGGTCGTCAATCCCATAACTATCGTTACAAGTTAACAAGAATAACTTCTTAGAATTATAGACACCATCAAATAAACTTAAAAGAGTTTGTTGAGGGTTGGGATTGTCTTCATTTCTCCTATCCTGTGGATGGGTTTTTTCAAACTCATCAAAAAGTACAACTACTTCTTGTTTTAGAGAATTCATAAACGAACTAAACCCTTCGGGATCAAAAGCCTTATTAACTTTAATTACAGGTAAATTTTGAGTTTTTAAAAGGTCGTTACATATATACTTTGTAAGTAATGTTTTTCCAGAACCTTTAGCACCATGTAAAAGCACACCTGTATTAGTAGTCCTACTATTGAAAGTTTTCTTTACTCTATCTGATATTTTTATAGTATCCCCATAAATTTTATCGGGAAGCTTAAACTCTTCTTCTATTTCTAGATACAAACCAAACTTCCCTTCCCTAAGAGAGTATATATTCGATGGTAGTTCTTTTACAATACTTACATCATCCCCATCAAAAAATGTTATTGTTTTATTATTTACTATGAAACTTGACATTCTTTACTACCCTTTCTTTCTATTAAATCTATTCCACCTCGCTCAAACTCACTGTTGTATATGCCATATACATCTGCTACTGTATAATAATGTTTAACAGGTTCTACTTCTATGTCTAGGCAAGTATGTTTACTTTTATCTGTTTTTATTTTTATAAAGGAGTCTTGCTTTACATAGCATTCTAAGAGAGATCCTCCTCCTTGAAAATGAGAGAATAAACCTGATATTGTATCTTTCTTAATCAGAACGTACTCTGCTTTTTCTTTCTCCTTAAAGAACTCAATAGCTTCATCTACTGGCATTCTTGTTATAAAAATATAGTTACTCGGTGAAGTATTATTATTTAACTCTTGTAATAAGTCTTCTATCTTAATTACTTCTTTATCGTTCCTTTCTGGTAAGTCAGGAAACTCTCCTCCTGTATTAAGATAATCGATCTTGTCTACTTCTTCCTTAAACTTCGCCGGGTTTATATTAAGGAAGTCTAACATATCTCCAAAATAGCTGTCATAATACTCGTAGGTTGACTCCATTGCCCAATCACTAGATAAACAATCATAGTTGCTATGTGCGGTGACAACCACGTTTACAGAAGACTTACTGAAGAGCTTATCGAAATTCCAATCGAAAACTATATTGTCCCTTATTAATTCATACAGAGATTCTTTTCTATCGTCTTCAATATCTTCTAAGTCGAATTCTTTTAGTACTTGATCTTGAAATTCTGTTTCAAGTGAAAAACTATAATCTAAGTTCATATCCATAATAGAATCTTGAACTGACCAAACACATTCCATTAATTTTTCTTCTGTAGAAGTATCTGCAAATATTTCTTCTATTTGCTCTTTAGAAAGTTCGTCTCTGTAATCCCAGTATATCTCTATAGGGTTGTCTTGTACATACTTAACTATCTTGTCTTCTTCCTCTCTAGTAAGTCCAGTAGAACTTACGTAGGAAAGTTCTTTTATTTTTTCATCATTTAATTTAATTTGCTCATTGCTCATAATTTTTACTCCTAAACTTATTTTAATAACTGTGAATACATCTGTAAAGATTTTCAGTTTCTATTCCTACTGTTGAGAGATCGTGGATTAAATCCCTAACTGTCCCCTGAATATCCGACCTTACAACATTGTTATCTGTACAATAAAAGTAGTCGTAGTATACAAGGTAATCTAATGGAAGAACGTCACCTTTCTCAAAGGTGCAGTGCCTACTAATATGTTCTTCAGCAGTATACTCTTTAGGTTCTCCAAAAAGCTGACAACAAATTGACCTTTCGTTACATTCTTTAATCCTATCTTTCTTTGTTTTCTTTTTGTATTCTGTTTGAAAATAATTCTTACCCATTACAGTAACACTCCTTCAATATTTTTACTCTAATTCCCATCTCCGTTATTAACTTTATATTAACGTCTGATAAAGTTTTTGTATTAAGAAGATTACAAAACTGATTTGCTAATTTATTAGCAGGATAATTAAGAACTCTCCCGTAATTAAATTTTTGTTTCAGTATTACTTCCATTATAATAACCTCTTTCTTTTAATTCTTTCTTTGCTTCGCCATCCCATTCAGTGGGTAAATTACTCTCTACTTCAAATGCAACGCTTGTTGACTCATCATCATTATCATCATAGTAAACAACTACTTCTCTATACCTTCCAAAGTCATGTGAGAATGACTTTACCCCGAACTGAGCATCTGGAAACAGTCTTTCTAACTGTGAAATGTACACTTCACATTCTATTCTTGATTTACTGTTATAATTTTCTTCACCTATTTGTGCACAGTCTTCTTCATAGGGTGTAGAACAGAGTTCTATATATTCATAACTCATAATTTATTTCCCCCTCTTTAATCTTTGTCTAAATGTAAGTCCGTTACATAATCTATAACATCCCAATTTATTCCTACATTACAATCATGTTTATCCTTTATTCTTTCTAAAATTGCTTTTGCGTCTGCTTTATCTAAATAAATTTCTCTAGAACTTGCCTGTTCTATTATATCATCTATACACCATACAACATGTATGGTATAGGGTTCTATTAAATCATATTTTATGAAATCTGTCATTTCACCTGTTACTTGACATACAGGACAAGTACCTTTATAAAAACAATCATCCTTATTAATCACCTCTACATATTTCTTATCAAAAGTTGAGCCACACGCCCTACATTGAATATGTGCTGCCATAATTTATTTCTCCTTCTTTAATCATATGATAACTGATCTTCATATTTCTCTACTCTATCATGTAAGAAAATCGGTTGTTTACATCCTCCAGTAACTTCTTTAAACCTACTGTCACTGGAGTACAAGTGATTTCCTCCATACATATACCAAACAGGGCTTTCTGAATACAGTAGAGATATTGGAACCGCTTTGACATAATCTTTGTATAACACTGTCTGTACACAATCATTTATATCAAAGTTCTTTTCTTTTATTATACTAAAAACCTCCTCCTTAGAAAGAGAAGGATTAAATAGGATTAAATGTTTTCTTGTAGAGGATATGCCCCCATTAGTACAATCCCCAAGGGGGGACTTATATATCTGTACGAACTTTAAATAATCTACTGCATAGCTCATTGTTCTTTGCTCCAAAATTCCTTACATTTTTCTTTTTCATAAGAGTGGTATATCCAATCATTATATTCAAGATGTTTTACTTTCTTAGCATCTTTTCTATATCTTCTACAAGATTGTTTAACCTCGCATTTAAAATTATCACAATATATCATTAGTATCCTACACTTTCTAATACTCTGACGGCACCATTAAACAATACTCTTTTAGTCCATCTTCTCTTATATTAGAGAGGGCTAAAAAGAATTTATATTTATCCTCTCCAGTTACAGGTAAATCCGTATATGGGATTTTCTGCCTTATAACTATTCTATCTTCTGGTTTTCTATCCATTTGGGAATATACTTCATGTGTAATCAATAACATTGCCTCCTGTTTTTCATTTACTTGTATAGATACTGAAAAGAAAGCGTCGTTAACTTTATTGATTTTTGACATATAGGAATTCATATTATCTATAAACCACTGAGCCTCTGCTTTCTCACAAAAAGCTTTTACTCCGTCTGTATATACAAACCCTGTTTCTCTCCCAAATATTGAACGTTTCCAATACTGTTCTGTACCACAGAACTGTCTAAGGTAATCTTTAATCCCATTAAATGTTATTTTCTCTGCTGCTGTCATAGTTTTACTCCTTTTCTATAAATTCTTTTATTTTATTTAAAGGCATCTGATTTAGTTTGTCTACTAACTTAAAAATATATTCCACACCGTAAGTAGTTCTTATAGCATAAAATAGATCATCAAGTTTTTCATATATTGATTTACTATCTTGAAGCTCTTTTAAAAGAGCCTTCTCTTGTTCTTTAGTTAAATTTATTTTAAATTCCATAATTATTCTCCTTTATAATATTGAGGCGACTGTTGAATTAATTCTTTCTCAATTTTATCTCTATTGTGGTTATACATTTCTCTTGCTTCATTTATTCTCGTCTGAAGAAGCTCTTCGAATACTTTATCAAGTCTAGGGATATCATGCCACGCTTCATTACAAATAACTGTATCAATAAGCTCTTGTGCAGTGAGCTCTTGTAACAAAGCATCTTGCGGATGAAAAGCTTCTTTAAAAAATTGTTTTATATTCTCTTTATTGTTCATTTTCAACCCCTTTTATTTAAATTTTTTCTTTTCCATCGCCTATTCCTCTTTTAATCTATAGCTTGAATTATAGCCTCAAACCCACTACCATTAAGTCGTTTTAAAAATTCATGGTAATTAAGTGTTATCAAGGATTGGTATTTGTCAAATTTAAAACGATTTAAAACTTTTTTACAATTTTTAATGTCATTGTCATTTAAATATAAGTTTAAATCTTCAATGGCTTTTTTTAACGTTCGGTGAGATTCAAGTATTTCTTTAGCAGCTTCTCTTATTTGCAAAACCGTTAGCTCGTCATCTAGTTGGTTTGCGTTTATTTTCATTTTATTCTCCTAAATATTTATCGTATTCATAACCTGTCACTTTAATTCTGCTATTCTTCTGCTACTTTATTGGCAATTTCTTTCGCTGATTCAGGGTCCGTATCTTTTATAGCAACAGCAAACATTCCTGCTATCATCTTCTGGTTGTGCTTAATATTAGAAGTTTGTACTTCACTTAACTCTTTTTCAAGGTCTTCTATTTTCTTATACAAAGAGTCGTGGTAAGCATTCAATACCTCTGACCAATACTGATCCAATGTAATAGGAAGCCCCATGTACTTGCAATTATCCATATAATTGAATAATTGTTTAAAGTCTTGAGCATTAAACTTTATTTCGCAATTATCTAGATAATTGCATAACTCTTTTGTTTCTTTCTCCATAAGTCTAGTCCTCCCACTTCCATATAACATTAGTTGTATTAACTTCTTTACGTTGCGATTCAAGTATCTCACACCGTCTTTTAAGCTCTACTAAAGCTACCTTAGCATCTTCTGAATAAGCCCATGGTGAATCATAATGTTCTACTCTATTCCCTTTGTAGTACACGTACCCTGTATGGTCTATTGTCATATGCTCTACATCGTGGAAGTACGGTTGTTTATAACCTTCTTCACTTATACATTGGCTATGAAGTTCTTCAAAAGCTTTTGAACCTTTTTCATTAAGAAACCTATTAACAGCACCTTCTACTAAAGAGAGATGTAATGGTGAAAGGTTATCGCCGTCATTGGTTCTTTGTAAAATTTCTATTGCTTTTTTAGATGTACTCATTATCTTAGTCCTCATCTTTTTATAAGAATCACAGCCATCTCGTTATCATTCAAAATTTTAATGGCTTCCTCTACTGTTTTAATGTCTTGTTTTTCAGATTCAAGATTCTCAATAGCTAATTCTATTAACTCATCATTAGAAAATAAATGTTTCCAACCAAGTTGTTCAAGAATATATACTGAGTCTTCTCTTGGGATAATTATATATCCAACTATACTCATTATTTTAACCCCCGTCTTCTTCTGATTCTAAATCACTATCGAAAAACCACGTTGTAGCTACTACATCATCCTCTACAGGTTTGCCTTCTTTATTTAAGGTATAACAGTCTATCACATAACCTTCATCTGTCTTTACTATATGAAGATCAAATTCCTTATTAATTCTTACTACTAACCTTTCATTATCATTATGTTCTTCAGTATAATTCATTATTTTAATCCTCTTTAAAATCTGAAAACTTTTCCTCAAGAAGTTGCTTTGCTTTCTCTAAATCATTTTTATGTACAATAATAGTATACCATATTCCAAACATATGGCTAGTATGTAACCAATAAAAAATTTTTATGTCTTCTTTATCAAAAACTTTATCTATTTCTTCTTTATCTGCTTGTCTTCCACCGTACATATCATTATTAAAATTGTATTCTTCTAAAATTACATAATCGAGTTCTATAAGTTCTTCTTCTGACAATAATGTACAGAGTTTTTTGTGTTTTTGTAAATATTCTATATACTCTTCTTTATAATCTTTTACACAATTTCTACAAACTACTTCACAAGTATCTGTATTTATATAATACTGGTCTTGCGCTTCATATTCATAATGTCGTGCATATTTACTGCACCCATCGCAATAATAATAACTTTCTGAGAAATGAATACAATCTGGATCAAGTACATAAAAGTATTCTAAAAACTCGTTAAGTTTACACCCTTTAAAAGTTAGGCTAATTGCTAGACTATGAAGCTTTTCTACAAGATCATAGTCTTTTGAAGTTTCTACTAATAATAATCTACTACCTTCTAAGTCTTCTCCAGTTTGTATATTTTTATCATCGAGAAATCTACCTAATGCTTTTTCATGTATTGTTCTTGTATCGTTCATAGTTTTCTCCTTGTTTTACTCTGTTTCCATCCAAATATTATATAGTTGTTCGAGCGTGTAATCATTATAATATACGATGTCCACTTCCTTTTCTTTCCCATCTTCAATATACACAATACAAAGATGTTCGCCACAGGTTTTCAGCCCTTTGAACTTCCCAGAAACACCATAATCAATTAATGTGTTAGCATACCAATTATTTATTTTGTGCTCTAAGTAATTTCTTATTTTAGAAATCTCGATTGGTTTATCATGTTGTACCATCATAATTATTTCTCCCTTATTACAACATATTCTCCGTACGAAGATTCAAACCACGTAAGTGCATCACTGTCGGAGAAATCACTATCCCAATTAGGATCATTCTCCACGTCTATTTGGTCTAGTGCCCCCGCTAAATACTCGTCTACATAAAGATCACGTATTTCATCTATTGTATAATATCTTTCAGAGTTAGGGTCAAAAATTTTTATGTTATTCATTTCTATTACCATTTCTCCTTATAATTCTTAACAAATTTCTTTTTATTCCCATTAAATATACTTAATTTAGGTTTGTATATATTTATTGTTTGTTTAACTTCTTTGTTTGTTTCTCTGTAGTAATGTGCGTATGGTCTTCCCGCATTATCACAATCTACTCCAGAAGCTATGTATATAAACTTCGCTCTATCTATGGGAATATCAGCTTCGAGAGAATATCCATCACAGTCTGTAGGATAATTGTGTTCATAATATATTGAAGTATTTCCTTCAATATCGGGTGTGCCTAGTAATAATTGATGGTTATTTTTCAATAACTTTTTAAGTTTTCTATACTTCATAAGAATACTTCTTTCTAAAATTTCAGAAATTTTAAGAATTTTTTACTACTAAAAAAAGTACCGAAGACTAGCCAGCCAGTGCGTCCCAGCCAGCCAACCACCTCCCACTTCCTAGAAGTCTAGGAAGTGTACATACTGTTTACCCTTAAGTTCACCAGATTCATCTACATGTACATCAATTTCACATAAATGCACATGTACGTCTCGCTCACTCTTCCTACTCTTACATTTAAACTCATCTATTGCTTTAAGCTTTGCATCTCACAAAGTCTCATCGTATGTATCTATAGATTTATTTTTAATCAACTGTTTTATCACAAACCCTTGTAACCTTTACAAAATCACCTTTCTTATCCATAGTGAATTCCTGTACTAAGTAACTTTGTCCTATTACGAGAATTCTTAACTCTTCTTTGGGTAAGAAACATTCTTCTCCTACCTTATCTATATATAAGATAGAATCAAGTTCCATAAAAGAAATTATTCTACTCGTAGAATTAATAATAATACAGAACTGCATCTTATTTATTTTCTGTAATTCATCTATTGTATCTAATAAAATCTCTTCTGCCTTAATTAAATTTGACCTGATATAAGAACCTACTCTATCACAAATAACTAAATCATTCATACGAGTTGAACTTACAATGTCTATTGTTTTATTTAAATCATTTTCTATTTGTTTAAGGTTTTCTTTACTTGTTTTCATGAATTCTTATCTCCGTTCTTTATAGTCATCTATCGCTTGTACTATATCTTTATAATAATTACCATGATTAAGTGCTTCAGGGTGTGCACTATTAGGATAAATACAATGTGTAGAAAATTCTTTGAATCCTACATCATCATTATACCAATACACTAAAGCAATTATTTTATCCGGTTTATCTTTATAAACTTCTGTTACCTTCTGTTGTAATATTATTTTATTTTTTGACATAGTTATTTTCCTCTTTTAATCTCGATTGTATTTATCATTTAATGCTTCAAAAAATTCTTCTTCTGTTATATCAATTAAATATTCATCTGTCTTACAGGTCGAACATCCTTTGAACCATTCTTTATTGGTTCCTTCCCTTCTGAAAAAAGTTCCATATCGTAACCTTCTTCACAATAAACTTTATAACAATTATTGCATCTTACATAGCACATTAATTATTCCTCTTTTTACTTGTTTCATATCTTTTCATTGTGTAATCAACGTCTGTCTTATCAGATGTAAAAGACTTGATACTATCCCATCCAGTAGTACCAATCATATTCCAAGACCTATCTAAATAAAATCCTGACATCCTATCCCACATATCTAAAAAGAATAAAGCACTGTCTATTTTAAAGTCTAAGTCTTTCTCCGATACTGCTTCTTCTTTTGCAACTCTTACAGCATACTGGTAAGTTGCTACGTCAGATAGATAAGCTATCGAACTATTTTTATATTCTTCTAAGAATTCCTTATATTCCTCATCATCTAAGTTAAAATGTTCAATTATCTCTTTCTGTTTAGAAGAGTGAAGAGATTTAAACAACGGGATCATTAATACTTCTATAAAATACGGCTCATCTTTATAATCTTCAGCACTAGTAATTTCGTACATATTTGTAACCATTACACAATACGTGTAGAAAAATGGTTTATTGTTTACTGGTTCAGGAAATTGGTATTTCTTTTTAGAAAAGAATAAAATATCCTCTACACCACCGTATTCTATCTCATAAAAATCTTCTCTATTAATTTTTTCTGTATTGTTTGATGCAAAATTACCTGCGAAATTATACGCTAGATTCGTCATAATTAAAATGCCCCTTCCTCTTCTTGTTCTTCTACAAATTCGAAGAACTCTTCAAGCACTGCTGAGTCAAAATAATCGCATAATAAATTTAAATAAGTTTCCGCACTTAGATTCTTTTCTTCCATTTTATTATAAAATTCTACCGTAATCATAATTCATTCTCTCCATTCTATTTTTTCTATAGAAGAAATCATTGTCATCAATAAACTCTTCTATGTTATTTACCAACGTGATATCTCTCTTTATAATTATATTAAATCTTCTTTCACACAATTAACAGACGTAAAATAAATATAATGTCCACAATTATTACAAGTAAACCTAATAAACTCTTCTGTAATCCATTTACTACCTCTAATATTATTAGGAAAGTTTACATTACAATTAGGACAATTATATAAATCTAAAGATATTTGAAACATATCTCTTAAAGTAGTTTTAATTATAAATTTTTCCATTATAATTCTTTCTCTTAATTCATCCAACAAGGTGCATAAGGTGGTTGCTGTGGTATAGGATAATCTAAAGGTATATAAGGTATCCAATTAATAACAAAACCTTCAACATATCCGTACGCATTACGAGCATAATATATTTCACGTATTTCATAACAGGTCCCATACTTAATTCTTTTAGACACTGTGTCTGACCCCTGTGAAGGGTCTTGAAAAATCATATAATAGTGAGTGGGTAATGTGAAAGTCTTAACTTTCCCTGAACTAAATAAAATTTTAACTGTATTTCTTAATCCTATTGATTTATTAAGGAAATATCTTACACAATATTTGAGAAATTTTTCTTTATCTGTTACGCAATGAATATCATAATTACCATCTTCATCCTTATTAAAAGTTGTTCCACAATCCTGTATTAAAGAATGAATAGAACCCCATGATTTAGTATTATAATTATTTTTTATATAGGATACCATCAAGTTAATAAATCTCTGCATATCTTCATAAGATTCAAACCCTTCCAAGTATTTTTGATTTCTAACCATTTGTTTTATAAAATCCTTATCTTGTTTAGATATGATTGACATTACACTTCCTCCTCTAATTTTTTTCTTTTAGAAAAATTAAAAATAACCATATACTAATCCAAAATAAATACCATTGAGTCCACTCTATCTGTTTTGCTATTTCTTCCACAACATTTCTCCTATAAAATTAATTTTTTATTTTTAGTATTAAAGGGTTTATTTAGCAATAACTCTAAATCAATAACAAGATTAAGTTTATTTTCCTTAATCCTATTATCCATATTTATTGTATCAGAATTAATATTAAAATAAGAATTATAACATTCTTCACACCACCACTTGTTCTTATAATAAAATTTTTCTGAGGGAATGTCACTTCTATAAAAGAAAACATCTTTAATTAACTGCTCACAACATTCACAAGTAGGTTGTGAACCTGACCTTTCTATAGTTTCCACTGTATTTTGTAAAGTAAAATCTTCCTTTTCAATAATAATTAACATAATATTACTCACTCCTATAAAATTACTATTTTATTTATTTACTTACTTTTATAAAAATAGGGTGTGGACAAACGTTTATTAATTATCTTCTCAACAAACGTAGTGTCTACTCCTTTTTTCTTTTGTTTATTTCTAATATTAACTAAGTGTGATAAAGTTAATTCTTCTAAAGGTTTCTTATTCATTTATATATTACTCCCCTCTCTTAATAGAATCTCTCATCTCCTGAGTACTCCCATTTATTAACAGTAGCTACAATTTTAAACGCTCCATTAGCTCTAGGACCTTGCCATCCGAAAGTATGAAAAACTTTTTCTTGTTTAGATATAAATTGAAACTGTTCAGTAGAATCTATTCCTATCCAATACCCACCACTAGTACAACATTGTCCATCTGTATCTATAAAAGGAACATAGGGTTCAGTACATATAACAAAAGGGGTATCTTTATAGTAAATAGAATTCTCTTCTAAGTGTGCTTTAATATATTCTTTCCCACTGTTACATATTACATGAACAATATCGCCTTCAGTAGGTTTAATATGTCTACTCTCAATAAGAGATTTTATTTGAAAATATTTTTCTATATCAGAATGATGTAAAAAATATTCATTATATAGATAAGCTGTATTATTATTAATAAATTCTAATATATTATCTATAGAAATGTTATATTCTGTTTCTATCTTTTTTATATCCTCTCTATGCTTTTTTAAAGTACTTAAAAGTAATTCAGCATAACATTGTGCAACGTAATCTACACTCATTATCTTACCCCTTTCTTTTTATAATAGTTCTATTCTATTATATCAGGCAACTTAACTATTTCATACCGTGTTTTTATAACTTTATCAGTAATAGTAAGGTCTATTTTTAACTCACCTCTATTAATAATAGAAAAAGTGCCTACTACTGTATAAATAAGTATTAAACTTGCGATAAGATTACAAATAAATAATACCCTAATAAATACTTTAATATACAAAGATTATACCTCATGTCCTTTAATTAATTCTGTTAAAAAAGAGAGAGTTAAAACTCTCTCTTAATCCATTGCTTCTCTTAATACTTCTTCTACCGGGTCGAATTCCATTTGTTTTTTAAATTCCCAATATCCTGGAGGTAACAAGTGACTATCATGTCTCTCCTTTACTACACAAGAGATTTCAGCAGGTACTATATTTTTCATATATAGGATTCCATCTTTCTCATAGAACTCTACGCCTTCTTGTATTCGAACTCTATGGTCGTTTCCAGTAGTTTCAGACTCTCCTACAACTACATAGCCTTCTACAGGTTGTACTTTAGTTAATCCTTGGGGTAAGATCTCAACTTTTATAGGGAAGACTTCTCCATGATACCCTGCTGCTGATCTTTTTTTCATCTTTTTCTCCTTTACTTAATAAATATATAATCTATATCTTCGGGATTTATCCCGCCATTTCTAACTGTTAATGCTTCTATTATTGTACGAGGTTGTTGTTTTAACTCAGGATTGTAAACGCATTCTAAATGATAGATATTAGTTGATTGATTTTTCATATAAAGATAAGGTAAGTAAGAATACTTATGCGGAAAAAGTTTGTGCATATCAATTACTTTATATTCACTTAAAGAATACCATTTATAATTAAATTTGTCTACATGATTTTCAAAAGAATCTATTACTTCTCCAAACTCTATCATTCTATCTATACCAATTTTCCTTATGAATTCTGCCTTAACATCGTTACTATCTTGAGGTATATCGTTATATTGTTCAGGCCTAAGTAAGCTTGCTGGAGTAGTAACTAACCACTCCGGTACTGTTATTCCATTAAACTTATAAAACTTAAACTCACTTGCTTTATTTGTATAATTAAATTCTATACATGAAGAATTGTCTTTATGAAGTACCTTGTTTTTAAAATGTGTTTTCGTAGGAAGTTCAGATATAAAACAAACATTTTCGTAAGGGGCTATAATTGGGCAATGATAAGCAAAGTTTTTTAATAGATTAAATTTTTCTGGATTTAATTGAATACCTAAATATTTTCCAAATTCATAATAACAAATCCAATATCTCCAGAATAATCCAACATAAAACTTAAAAAAGGGGGGGTTGACCTCTAACTCTCCGCTTAACTCTATGTCTAACTCTCCGTATAACTCTCTGTCTAACTCTCTGTCTAACTCTCCGTATAACTCTTTGATTAACTCTCCGTCTAACTCTCCGTATAACTCTCCGTATAACTCTCCGCTTAATTCTCCGCTTAACTCTCCGTCTAACTCTTCGCTTAATTCTCCGCTTAACTCTCCGTCTAACTCTTCGTATAACTCTTTGATTAACTCTCTGCTTAACTTTCCATCTAACTCTCCGTATAACTCTATGTCTAACTTTCTGCTTAACTCTCCGTCTAACTCTCCGTATAACTCTCCATCTAACTCTCTGTCTAACTCTTCGTATAACTCTTTGATTAACTCTCTGCTTAACTTTCCATCTAACTCTCCGTATAACTCTATGTCTAACTCTCCGTATAACTTTCTGTCTAACTCTCTGCTTAACTCTTCGTATAACTCTCCATCTAACTCTCCATCTAACTCTCCGTCTAACTCTTCGTATAACTCTTTACCTAACTTTCTGATTAACTTTAATATATTTACTTTAATAATAAGTTCTAAAGGGTTCTTAGCGAAAATTATAATAGGGGTTTCCTTTCCTAGTCTATTATAAATAGCATTAATAGTTTCTCTCGCTATATTTTTATCTTGTTTATTAAAATTTATATAATTATTTCTCGTATCTTCTATAAGATTTTTAAAATGTTTTCTCTGTTTTTCAGTAATAGTTTTAATCATAATTTATCTCTCTTTCTAATTAATAAAATACTCTATTGCACTATGTGTTAATATATATATAGATTTTTAAATTCCAAAAGTATGAGCGTATCTATTATAGGATAAAGCCTTATTATTTTCGAATCTCTCTCCTGCGAGACTACCTCCTGCAAGGGTATTTTCACCTTTATCATTTTCAGTAATATAGCCACCGTAATTATTATCTCTATGATTCCAGTAAGTGTCCTTATTTAATATAATATAAGCTAGCTTCCCTAATTTTCCAGATTCTCTGTAGTATACTTTGTATTTCTTGCCGTTATATTTAATGTATCCGTTCTTATCTATTACTCTTTCTATATTTTCGCTTTGGTTAGGTGTATTTTCATACCAGTATACTCTTATTGGGGTTTTTTCTTTTTTCATATTTTTAATTCCTTCAATGATTTATAATATAAATATAATATATTTAAATTATTTATCAAATGTTAAGTAGAATTTCTTTTATAGATAAATTGTTTTCAAAACAATTTATCTATTGATTTAACTCTTTTTACCTTTGTAGTCTATTAATCTGAAAGTTATCAAACATTAATTGAATTTTAGCTACCTTTGTTTTATTGTTTTATATAATTATACTTCATGTTCTTTAATTAATTCTAATAATTTATTTATTTGAGCATCATAAGCAGCATCATAAGCAGCAGCATAAGCATCATAAGCAGCATCATAAGCAGCAGCGTCATAAGCATCATCATAAACAGCAGCATAAGCAGCAGCATAAGCAGCATCATAAGCAGCACCATAAGCAGCAGCATAAGCAGCAGCATCATTAACAGCATCATAAGCAACAGCATCATTAACAGCATAAGCAGCATTAACAGCATCATTCAACTCTTCTTGAGTAGCTTCTCCATTAGTAAACTTTTCTGCAATATTACAAGCTTTTATACTTCTTTGGTCTGGATTATCAATCAACTTTAAAGCTTCTCTAGCACACCCTATCCCAAATAATATTCTTTGTTTTTTATTTAAAAATGCTGATCTACAAAATAACCAGATAATATCACTTTTATCTTTTACTTTATCCCTATATTCTTTAATACAATTAACTATTGTATCTTCATAATCTTCTGGCATTCCTATTTCTATAGGGTCATAACACGAGTTTAATTTTATTATGTCTTGGTAAGTAATTGTTTTAATCATAATTTATTCTTCTTTCTTTCTTAAATATTAATTTCTTTTTTTAATTATTTACTACAGTAAAGACTACCGTCTTTATTTTCTCTTATGTTAACTACATGGCAAGTAGTTTTTATACAATTACTATTATATTCATTCATATCCTTTGTATTTACAATAAATATTAAAATACTACTTATAAATAACGTATAAACCAAATAACCGTGTTTAAACATTGTTTTTTTATATCCCCCAGTTTTTAACTTACTACTTAATTTTCAAGTGTTTTTATTAATTCTTTTATATATTCAGATCGGCTTATTTTTTATATTTGCTTTTTTAATCCTGTTCTCTTCAATTAATTTATTAATATCAGAATGTAAATGAAATAAATATTGTTTAATAGCTGGATCTTTATACATGTTTTTCTACCTTCCCTTTTATTTAGCTACCATCCATAAATATTTTTTACATAACTTCTTAAACTTTTTGTATAATAGTTTAACTGGTTATTTGAATAATTTTTATTATTATAAATTAAATCTGTAAAACATTCTATATTATCAGAATTTTTAATTTCTCTAAATAATATATAATTATTGCCGTCATGGTGATAGCCTTCAAACTTTATATTATAACCATCATAAAATATTTTAAACTCTTCACATGAAAAACTTTGCAATATTTCATTTAAGTTATTGCCTAGTATTTTATAGCCTGTTTTTCTACCGTTCCATAAACCCATGGATGCAATAGCTATAATATTATTATCTGTTTTTTGATTTAAATTTATTTTTTCGTCTTCATAAAACATGTTTATATCTTCATAAAGATAATTTAATAATTTATCATCATTTAGCTTTAATTCTTCCGCAAGTTCTTTATTGTCCATCTCTTCAAAATTTGCAATAATGTCTTTTTTAAATTCTTCTAAAAAATTAGAAGAATAAAATCCGTATGTTTTAAAAATAGTTCTTTCTTTCATTTTGTTTTAACTCCTGTTTTCTAATTACTTTTTTAATATAGCTATTTAATTAAATTTGTCTACATGATTTTCAAAAGAAATAAGCTTTTAGTTATTTATAGCAAAGATAATTGAGCTTTTTTAGCTGATTCATTTTTTTATAAAGTTTTCTATTCTTGTTTTAGAAATCTCGCAATAATCCTGTCGAATTTCAAATCCGACAAATTTTCTATTATTTGCAATAGCAGACTCAAATGTTGAACCCGAACCCAAAAAAGGGTCTAAAATTAAATCATTTTTATTACTACCTGCTAAAATAATTCTGTCCAATAAATCCCTTGGAGTCTGTGCAGGGTGGTCTACTCTTTCTACTGAACTCCTATTCTTACCAGACGTAACTTTTGCTATTTGCCATACATCAGACGGATTTTTCCCTATTGTGTTACATCTCAATTTACCATTCTTTTTTTGATTTGGATATTTTACATCTTTATCTCTTATTTCATCTAAATTGAAAATATAATTATTATGGTCTTTTAAAAACCACAATATTTTTTCATTTCTTGGGGATAAGATTTTTTTTGCAGAGACTCCTGCTCCGTAATTCCAAATTATTTCTTGTTGCAAATAGAACTCACTTATATCCCATAAAAAATAAGTAATTGGAACAGCCTTACCTTTATCTGGAACATTAAGATAACCTACATTTAACCAAAAAGAACCATTTTTTTTGGTTATTCTATAAATTTCGTTTATCCATTTTTTACACCAACAAACGTAATCATCAAGCTCCATAATTGCTTCATACTCTTTTCCAATATTATATGGTGGACTGGTGAAGGTTTGGTTTAATAGTTCACTAGGCAGTAACTCCATTGCTTTTAAACAATCCATATTATAAATAAAACCAAAATCATTTTTATAATATGGTTCGCCCAAGTAATGTTTTATAGATTCTAAAACACCTATATTTTGTGATTCTGTTGAACTTAATTCTCTTTCTTCTAATGCCATTGTACGTCCTCACGAAATGTTACTTATAAACTACATTTAATATAAACAACAAGTTACCAGTTGTCAATATTTACTCTTAATTTAATACACTCTGACTTAAAACTAAGTCGAACATATTTGTATTTCTGTTGTTGTATCTAAAACAGAACTCATTTACATAATTCTGCATGTATTTAATAGATACTTTGTGATAAATCCCTAAGATACCACGCTTTAATGTTGCCCAGAAGGGTTCTATGTTATTTGTATGTATGTCGCCATCGCCATCGGCATACATTTTTTGATGGTCTACTTTAAAATGAACATGATTTGTTCTTTTAAGAACCAAAAGAAAGTTTCGTAGGATGGGCAAGTCCAAATATTTATACCCTTTTTTCATATTTTTAATTTCTTCAATCAATGATTTACCAAATGTTAAGTAAAATTTCAGGTTCAGTTCAATTTAGATTGTTTTGAAAATTTTTTAATCACAACAACTATCTAAATTAAATTGAACCTGAACTTGAACCTAAATCTGAACTTGAAACTCAATAAATTAAACAAAATTAAACTTAATTAAGTTATATTATAATAGTATGGATATTCCACAAAGGGTTTTATTAAATAGTTTAGAATGGGTACTTCATTATTATAAGAAGTTAGATATTTTAGGTGAAGAATTTATGCCGAAATATTTAACTTTAAAAGAATTATGTACTTATTTAGGATATACTAAAGGTACAGTACATAATTATGTAAGTAGAGGTATAATTCCTGAACATTGCGTTGTTAAGAAACGTATAAAAAGAAATAAAGATATATCTTATCTTTTTATTAAAGATGAAATAGATAAATTAGTATTTCCTGAAGAAGATAAAGGGAAACATTTAAAAGGTTTAAATCAACTTAACAAATTATCGGATAGTATTACAGAAGCATTCAATACTATATCAGAAGAAGATATAGAAATATAATACATAATATATTAACTATTATTAATACATAATATATTAACTATTATAAAAGAGATAAAATACTTGTAAGTACTATTGATAAGAATTTAAATATCTCTATTAGTAATAACCATAATATAGCAGATATAAAACCTATTACAACCCATGTAATAGGTTTTATATTAATTTCCATCATCATTATTATTATACTTTCTTTATTGTATTTTTATTAATATATAATATATTAACTATTAATAATATATAATATATTAACTATTATTTTTAATAATCTTTAAATCTTCTATTATTTGATTATGTAAATTTACACAGTTAGCTTTAATTGATTTAATAATTGCTTGTCTTGATAAATCGAGTTTAGTTATTTTATAACTTTCTAAGGCAACTTTTATAGCTTCTGATTTCTTAAGGTTATCTTCCTTTACAATCTCTTCTAACAAAGAATACGTTTCTTTATCTAACGAAAAAGTATAGTTCTTTTTATTACTCATAATAGACTTTCCTTATTTTCTAATACATAAATAAAATATAACTTAATACATAATATATTAACTATTATTAATACATAATATATTAACTATTATTGTACAATAAAAACACAATAAAGAAAAAAGTAACTACTATATATCTTATTATATAGTAGTTACTTACCTAGCTGAATTATGATTAGGAGTGAATATATGCATGCGTATGAATATTAGCTAGGAATTTGTTTTCTCCTCTTTCCTTAGAAGTTTATACTAGTACGTAACTTATCTATTCTATATAATATTTCTAACACTTCTTTATTAAACATAGTATGTGAACAAATCTGTTCTTTATTCT
>CAYQSO010000003.1:0-22727 GCA_964420205.1 uncultured Candidatus Saccharibacteria bacterium | reverse complement strand
ACATAAAAGATTACATAAAAGATTACATGCCTGTAACAAATATGAAACAGGCATGTAATAACACATTATTAAATCTATTCTAAGACTACTCACAGCCCCTAGAATAGATTTAATCTTTTACATGATAACTTTACTCAGCACAGTACTGTACTGTAGGATTATTTTCACAGTACTGCGTTCTTGAAGTAGGTAAATCAAAAAAGATAATATTTACTAAATAAAGTATTACACTTATAATAAGTGTAGCTTCTAAAAATCTAATCATAATCTTTATACCTCTTCTCTTATAAATATTAACAAGTATTTTTACATGTAAATCAATCAATAAAAAAGTTTACATGTAAAAATACTTGCAGTTATATTCCCTTAGTTTTACAAGTTTACGCTTGTCAGAATATAAACTGCAAGTATCTAAAATATATTTTGTACACGAATTAAATCAGCTATGCTTATAAATAAATCAAATAAGATTTATTTATAACTATCTCAATCAAATACCTGTCATTTATTTATAAAACATTAAAATGTTTTATTTAATTACTCAATACAGGTATTGAGATATAACATGCCTGAAATAAATCAAGTACATCAACTCATTCTAATTCCATGTTACTACGTTAAATTCACATGTGAATTAAAACAAGATTTATTATTTACACATTAAAAACAATCCTTGTTTAAAGAACGTCAGTTAAACCGCAGACAATAGGTGGCAATCTTTTTCAGAAGTTACCGTGTGTTATTTCAAACACACACCATTGCTACTCTGGAAAGTCGCTCTGATGTTTCTTGCTATATCATGCCTTACATCCCGGCATGTTATAGTAAAAAAGCTAATTCTTACATTAACTTTTTTACTATCCCAATGAAATCAAACAAGTTTTTTCTTATTCAATCTCATTTCATACGCTGTCCTAAAAATTTCTTTTAAAACAGACTGAGCTTCTTTACTATCAGGAATTAAATTATTATCCTGACAAAAAGAATTAAACCAGCCAGCACTAAAACAGTGATGACTTTTTTTGCCTTGAGAAGCTGTATCAATCTTAGCTTCTCTAGCTTTTAAACCAAGCTCATGAACTAACTTTTGATCCCAGTCAGCCTTAAACACGCAACCAATTCCTTTTGTAGAATTAGACATGCCTTTAGGCCGATTAGAATTAGCTTCACCTTGCGGAAGCAAATAAATCACTTTTGCCTCAGTGAAACTTGCTTCACGTAATACAAGATACTCTTCCCATGTTTTCAGGGAAAGAAGTCTTGTAGTACGTCGAACAGCACGTTCTGTCTTGAGCTTGGACATAAGTTTATTCTTACTCATGTCATTTACTCCATTTACTCTACTATCTAAGCATAGCCCCATGATAATTTATCACGGGACTAAGAGCAATTAATCTACTAACTTTTTAGCACTATAGATATGATACTTATTAGCAACAGCTACTCTTGCAGCAGCTTTCCTAATACAGTCTTGACCTATGTTAAGACGATCTAACTCAGCACTAATACTAAGTTCATTTTCCTTAACTTCCTCAGCAGGTTTACCACCAAGAATAAACTCAGCGTCTTTTAAACTTGCTGCATAAGAAGCAGTCAAGAACTTAACACGAGATTCCTGATCATTCAGTTCAGACAGTACAACAAACGTACGTTTGTCCTTAATCTGAACATCAGATTCAACAGGTAAGCCAGTCTTTCCATCAAGAACCACATCACTAGCATTCAAAGCTAATGACTTCTTTTTTTCTGCAACTTTGCTCATAGAATTTTACTCCTGTTCCCTAGCTTGCCCTAGCTAGGATGTTATAAATAATAACATTGCATTGGGCTATGCTGGGATAGCAGAGTCTTTTTACTGCACTGTTACTGTATATAAATAATATAAATATTATTTATAATTTCGCAGGTGGGTATCCCCACTAAACTATATACTAGTGACTTTCAATTTTACTTTACTAGTCACGTAAAGTATATATATATATACTTATCTATATATTTATTTTTTGTTTTGTCCTTCCTGTTTTATTAACTTGACCTTATAATAATCGATAATAAATATAATTTCAATCCTTTAGCCTCTTTCCCTTGCTATGACTAAGTTTTAAAGGTCTTTTTTTTTAATATTTTTTGTTTATTTTCTTGACAATGATATTTATACATGCAGAGAATTTTTTGACAATGGTATTTATATAAAAAATGACAATAGAGCTTATATAAAGGGAGGGAGCGGAGGTAGTTATATATCTCTCTCATAAATTTTCTAGAATTTTGAGGATTTTTTTATTAAGATTAATTAAATTTTCTAGAATTTTGAGGATTTTTATTAAGATTAATTAAATAGATACAAATATAGTACCCTTATACAAATAAAAACAAAATTCACCATACTTATTATAATTATTATCCTTATTAAACATGTTACTACTATTACTCCTCCTTGTATTACCTACTCTATTATTAACAGTTAAGCTTAAGAAAAAAGGGTGATAAAAGAAAATTAAACTTAGAAATTTAATTATTTCTTCTATTGTAAAAAGTTTTTATACAATGTAAAATTCTTCTGTTACTTAAAAGATACGGAGGCTTAGTAATGGATAAAAAATATGAACTCGGTATTAAGTTTATAGATAAAAGCCATGAAGATATCTTAGAGATAGTTAAAAAAATAATTATTAATGATGTTAAAGACGTAGAGAATGTTTTAAGACAAATTAAAATTCTTGATAGGTATGTTAATGAACATTTTACCTTAGAAGAAGATTTAGCAGAATATTTTAAATATCCTAACACAGTTCATCTTAAAAATTCACATAGAGAAATAAAATTAATTTATAACTTAATCAGAAACAATACGTTATTCTACTTAGAAAAAGGTTATTTCATTCGTGAATTCTTAATACAGATTCAGAAAGACGTTATTATAATTTTAACTAATCATTTAGAGCAATACGATAGGCCGTTAATTCAGTATATTAAAGAAAATTATAATGAAAAAGATATTGAGTTATTTGAGAAGAACTATTTTTCTTAATAATTTTTTAACATAAGTTAAAATAACATTAAAAGTTAATATTACTATTTTTATATATGTTATAATTTTATATAGAAGTAATGTTAAATAGTTTAAAAAAGAAAGGAATTTTAACTTATGTATTATCCAACTTTATTGAAAGAACTAATAGTAGAAGAATATAAAGAAGACAATATAGAAACTTTTCCAGTAAATTTATATACTACAGGTAAAGATAAATTAACTCTTAAAGTATCATTTCAAAAAGAGTTTGAATTATTTAATAAAAATAACTTAGACGTCGAAATACATAAAAATAAAGTAGTTATTAACTATAACAGAAATAGTAAAGACTTAGAAAAGAATAGAAATAAATACTTTATTAAAGAAATATACTCCTATCAGAACTCCTCAGTTCAATATTCTAGAGAAATAAATCTTCCATTTGAAATAATTCCAGAAAAAACTACTACTGCAATAGAAAACAATATTTTAACAATACAGATGCAATCTCCAGAAGATAAAACAAAATTACCTTTTAAACCTAAATTCTAATTTTATTTTTTCTACAAAATTAAAAGTCCTAGATTAAATAACTAGGACTTTTTATTATTTACGAAGTTATCTATTATCTCAATATTATTCGTATCTTTATCAAATACCTCTCTATTCCTTAATAAACACTTTTTACAAACAAAATAATTCTTATACTTTTTACTCTCTATTTCTATACATTCTCTTTTCTTTTCACAACATATACATTTAGTCTTTTTTAAATGCACTCTCCCTCTCCTTTTTTATTATTTCATCTTTAGTTAATACTAAGTATTGTAACAGAACAAACTTTTTAACACTTGCACTATACTCACCAAATTTATCTATATAATAAAGACAGATTTTTCCATCTCTTATATTATCTAATTCAAAAATACCCGTATATTCATGTTCTATCTTATTAAGACCTTTTAATTCATTTTCTAATAAAACATTAGCAATACAGTCTATTTTATTTTTGAGTTTTTCAATCAATTTAATATTACTCCCCTTCCATAATTTTTTACTAATTATTCAAATTATTCAAATTATTAACTTTACATTTCTTCTAATTCTATAATTAATTGTTCTATATCATTAGCTATATCTTCTAACCTATTCTGTACCCATATTATCTGATTACTTGATTCCGCTTCATTTATAAACCCTAAGCTTTCTTCTAAATTTCCTATTACATCTTTCATATTATTCTCCACATTAAAAATAATTTATACAGACTTTTACTACTTAGTTCCAACTATAAATACATTCAACTATTATCTTCTATACTCTTAGGTACATAATTTTTCCAGAAAAATCTTTGTCTCTCTCTTTCTTCAATAAATTCTTTATTAATCTCAAAATAACTCTCAAGCTCTTTAATAAGAGAACTCTTACTTTTACTATTTACCTCCCTATACTCACTAAGAATGTCTTCTATATCAGACTTATAGATTTCCCTATATTTTTCATTCTGTTTTTCATAAATTAAATCTATTATATAATCCGATTTATATGTCGGGTAAGATAGATTAGCAAACTCACAATAAACTTTAGAAATCTGTTCTTCTAAATAACAAATATATTCATAGTTTGTTATTTTATTTATTATTTTCTTAATAGTTACATCATATAACCAATAAAATGGAGTAGTAATTTCCCACCAGAACACTTGTAATTTTTCTCTAAAAGTCTTCTTACACATCTTATCTCTCTTTCTTATTTACTAAGTTATAAATAAGGTTAATTCTATCTTTCTGCGATCTTTTAAGTTTTACTTTTTCACACTTATGTTTTCCACTTTTTCTATAAGAAATATTAACTAAATCCCCTTTTTCTACTGGAAAAGAAACAAATTTTTTACTTAAAAATCCTTCTTGAGTTGTACCTGAAACTACTACAGGGTAGTGGCCATCAGTTAGTTCCCCATTAATTGTAAACATCACATTTCCCATTTATTATCCTCACTTTCTATATTGTTACCCTATTTGATGCAATTCTTACAAGCTTATCCAAGTCATATAATCTATTTAATATAGCAAGACATTCTAATTCTTTAAACATATCAGCATCAGAAAACGGAAGAATAATATCTGCTATATTATCAGAACCTATATGTATTTTACTTATATCCATACCACAATCTAACATCTCTTTAATAGGTGTAATAGGATTATGTACTGGAACAAGTAACTCGTCATTTCTTTCCCTATCCATCCATGCTCTCGGACAACAAATTACTGACGTATCTGTATCAATAATTTGTTTATAAATACCGTTTCTATACCCCTTATCGTGGCAGTTTAAAGAAAGACAATGGATTAAAGAAACCTTATCTTTATACTCATAGTATCGTATATTTTTTAATACTAATTCTGTCTCTGTTTCATCCGGAGTTGAAAACTGATCTACATGTATATGGAGTTTTTTATTTTGTTTCTTAGCTTCTCTAAATATAATATCTAAATGCTCTTCTTCTCTACCCGCATCACGTCCAGGTAGTCCGCCTACTAAATCAGAGAGTTCAGCTCCTTGTTGAAAATAATCAAAAGATTCAGAATCTATAACACCTTCTATGGTCTGATTAACGCAAATTAATTCTACATCACTATCGTATTCTTCTAGTATTTTTTCTTTCACTTTTGTATAAGCATTAAAAGGTTTCGTTTTAGAATATTTGTCAAAATCCAAAAAAGTTACTATCTGCGTAGCACCTTGCAATATTTGCCATTTTATTTCCTTAAACATTCTAGAGGCCAAACCTGACTCAGAGACATTCTGTTTATATTCTCTAACCATTGACCACTTATCTTTAAGATTTTTCTGAGACTTTGCTAAGTTCTCAAAATTTATAGACCACGTTCTATCTAAATGTGAATGGGCATTTACAAATCCACCCTCAAACTTAACCCTATCTTTTATTTCCTGCTCAAAATAATTCACTTAACTATTCCAATCTCTACTATATTTTCCCACATAATACCAAAACATTTTATAATGCCATTCTTCTAGCTTTGTAATAGAATCCATTTTTAATTGTTGGTACTTTGTTGCGTTATTTACCATTTTAAAACAACTACTATTTTCTATAGGTTCTGTCCATACATTATACTCAGGACCGTTTACGTGTTTTTCAATATTGTAATATCTATCTAAATGATTTAAACAAATATTAATTCTTCTTAACTTATTTTCATACCACTTTTTATCATAGGACTTTTCCTTATCGTTTTTTAGTTTTTTCTCAAGTTCCTTTATTTTTAATTCTGTTATTAATAATAAAGTCCAGCTCTGATCATTTTTATTTTCTAATATAAATTTAAAATATGTAAATAAATTATTTTTAAGATTTAATAACTTACTTAATTCATATTTTAAATCATACCAAAAATATTTATTTGTTACTCTTTTATATAAAGAAACTATCTTTTTTATACCAGGGTTATTTAAGATATAATATTTTACAGGGTGATACGCTTTATTATAAAGTTTTTTACCATACTTACAGTCACAAAACGCCCAAAATCCTTCTATACCTAATTTATAAAATATTATTTCGTCAGCCTCGTCATAATATTTTGGTTTTACATAACCCTTATTTCTACATTTGGGACACTGCCCTAATAGTATATTCACCTACACCTCAAATACATAAAGTTCTTTATTTAGTTTTCTAGCAATATCTATTGAATGTTGTGTCCCTTTACTTTTATTTTTTTGAAAAGCAAAAACAACATCAGAATTCTGTATTATTTCTGAGTTCCTTAAGTACCCTGCCGATTTACCGTATTTCTCCCAATTTGCCGGAAAGACTAGTTTTTTACACCCATATAACTCTGCAAACTGCTCTGCTAAAGTATCAACACCCCTTGCGCCACCGCTAACAATAGTAACTCCTTCTGGGATATTCCAACAATTTTCATAAATATACTGTAATAGCCAGCACTTTATTATCGTATAGTCATTAAAGTCTCTACTTCCTACTACTGCTATATTTTTAAAATTAGATTTTACCTCATAAGGCGAAATATAGTATTTATTAGGCTTATAATTTGCATATTTAACAGGTAGTTTTTGGTGGTATATTTTTATACCTGAATCACCTATGTCTGTTAACCAGTAGTATTTACAATTTTTATAGCGTTCCTCATATCTCCACTCTTGTCCCTCTTGTACTTTTATATTACATTTTATAATGTTTTCTTCGTCAATTTCTATAAAAGCACCATAATCTCCAACTACTACCTTATTAAAATCCTTTGCTATTGGAATTAAGTTTTTTGAATATAAGGGGAGCTTATTTTCTTTATTTTTTATGTAAGGTCCAATTGCAGTATTAATAAGATCTTTAATATATTTTTGTCTAATCTCTTTTGAAAATCTCCTATCTAAAGGGGAGTATTTATACTTCTTAGCTAACTCATTTTGAAAGTCTAACATCAAATAAAAACACCTAATAAAAATAAACTTATACCAAAAGATACTATAATTAGTATATCACGTATTGTTTCTCTTGATAATATGGGTACTTCTTCTTTCTTTACTAAAATGCTCTCGATATTTTTATAAATATTAGGGTTTTCAAGAACACTATTATTCATTATAGTATTATAATCTAATTCAGCTAAAAAAGTATCTCGTTTACCTTTTATAGTTACATATACTATTATACGTTCTGTGGCAATATTATATCTAATAACTCTAAAATCAGACCCTTTCGGAATATTAACATGATTATAACGTGTTATACCGTTTGTACTCTCTACAACAAAACAAAAACAATCACTTAAAATTGTTCCATTAGCTTCTTTAGTTATTAATAAAGTTTTACTACTCGTTTTCATCGAACTCCTCTAGATCTTCTATATTAATTATTTGTGGGGACTGTTGAATACCCATTTGATTATTTAATTTGGATATATAAGATATCTTCTCTTCATCACAATTCTGTGGTTTAAAATAAATATCATAACCACAAATTTCTCTACTAGAAAAGAAGATACCATCTAAACATTCTATAAAAAAAGTAAGTGTTAAAAGACAGAGCCTCAACAAAGCTTTAAAAATACTAAATGTTTTAGATACGAGATTTTTTACAATCTCTAATACAGTATTAGTTAAAGATTCTTTCAAAAATTAATTCCTTTCATTTATTAAAAAATTTGATAACTTAGTTATGCGAGGATTTTCATGTGCATTACTTATACATCTATCGACAGAATCATTCATACCTAGAAGATAAACACGTGATTTTCCACGAGACACAGCAGTATAAAGTAATTTTCTTATAAGTAACATATGAGTATAATCATCTACTATAACAAATATTATAGAGTACTCTGACCCCTGACTTCTATGAACTGTATAAGCATATGCTAACTGTAATTCATCAATATCCACTGCGTCATATTCTACTTCTACACCATTGTAGTCTACATAAAGATAATCTTCAGTAATATTGGATACTATACCAACCTCACCATTAAATATAGCTTTTTTATAATTATTTTTGGTATGGACAACCTTATCACCTTCTTTAAAACCAAATTTTTCACTAACTTCATTTTTATTATATATTTCAGTAATAATCTTATTTAAATTATTACACCCTAGCATCTGTGCTTTATAACAAGTTAGTACCTGTATATCATGTAAACTATTTCTTCTATACTCCACATCATATAGATTTAAAAATTCGTTAAGAAGATTTTCTCTAGTATAAAAAGTTTTATAAATAAAATCATATTCTTTACAACTACTAAAAGATTTTCCATTATTTATCTTAGAGCAATTTAAAATAATATTAGAATTTTCTGCTTGCCTCATAATATCTGTTAAAATATTAATATTAACTTTTTCAGATAATATAAGGTCTTCTAAAAGTCTTCCAGCAGAAACGGAAGGCAATTGTTTTGCATCACCGACTAAAACTATCTTAGTGTCTACATTAAAACTACTAAGCAACTTCTCAAATATCTGAATATCTACCATTGAAGCTTCGTCTACTATAATAACCGAATTTTTTATTATCATCTGTACATTTGCGTCTTCTACGGAAGTTTTAATACCTAAAAACCTATGTATTGTTTGAGCAGGTTGGTTTACACATTCCTCTAATCTCCTCGCTGCTTTTCCGGTTGGAGTTACTAAAATAACATTATACCCATGTCTTACAAAAATATTAACAAGGGCCTTCTGTATAGTAGACTTTCCTGACCCAGCGGAGCCTGTAATCACAGATATGTTAGACTTAAGAGTATTTACTATTGCTTTAATTTGTTGTTTATTTAGCTTATAAGGGAAGTTCTTAATCTCTTCTTTTATAATATTGGGAGAAAATTTATCTTTTACAGGTCTTTGTACTACTTCTAATATTTTTTCAGAGATACTTTGTTCTATATCATAAAATTTCTTATAATATATTCTATTATTTTCAAAATATATCTTCTTTTCCTGTATTAGTAAATTTATTATACAATTAAATAGATTAGCATCAATAGTTCCCAACTCTTTAAGAAATTGTTTTTTGAAATCTTGACTCCTTATACCAGTAGAACCATTAAAAATAACTAAAGTTTTTAATAGGTATAGAAAACAATATTTCTGCCTATTTAAATCATCTGGATCTTGCCCATTACTTAAAGCAATCATATCTAATTGTTTAAAAGTAATAGAATTAGAATGATCTAAAATACTATAGATATTTTCTTTTAAAATATCTAACGTTTGTCTCCCTAATTCCCTATATAGTTTTATTATAAGAGCGTATTTAAAACCTAATTGAGTACAATAATTAATAAGTTCTTCCATATTTTTATATTCATGAACAGAACTTTTTATATTTTCTATTGTTTTTTCACCAATACCACTTATAGAAAGAAGTTTATCTGTCTCATTTAATACAACATTTAAACTATCCTCTTTATATTTATTATATATTTTAAGAGCATTTTGAGTAGAAATACCTTTTATACTAGAACGTGTAAGGAAATTACATACACTTTCTTTAGAATTGTGTTCTACTAAAATCTTATAATTACTTAAAGCAATTTGTTTTCCATAACGAGGGTGGGTTGCTTCTTCACCATGAATCTCTATAGAACAACCTTGATAAACGTTACTATCAAAACTTCCAGTAACTGTAATATTCCCTTTTTTATCTAATAAATGAGAAACACTTTCATCTTCTGTTCCTTCTACAGATAAAACACCCCAATTAGAAGATGGATTAAAATATACTATTCTATATATTTTAGTCTTTATAACTATATTAGACATACTATTTTAACTCTCTCAAACCTACTATAAATAGTTTAACACACTAAATTATAGTAGTCAATAGTTAAATTCGTTTAATTAAGTTATCGTCTTTACTGTTTCTTCCTAATATTTTTTGTGCATTATAAAATAAAGAAGTAGGTATTATTTGTATAGACATTTCTAAATAGTCTTTATTATGAAGAATTCCCGAGATTACACTGTTATCTATCCTATTACCTTGTCTAGATTTCATACCTATGTTTGCAAGTAACTGAGTAGTTTTTCTTATTGATCGTATTTTAATATATGTTTTAAAAACTTTTAAAGCTAAATTAGCTTCTTCTTTGTCTACTACCACATTCCCTTCACTATCTTTAGAATATCCATATGGCAAACCGTACTTACTACTTTTGTCAGATTTTATCTCATTTGAATTAATTTTTTTTATTTTATTACTTTCTTCCACAGCTTTTTCTAGTAACCTAATAATGTCTTTAGCATAGGATTCTAAGTTGTTTATAAAAATTTCTATACTCTCAAAATCTTTTATAGAGTATGTTATAAAAATTTTATTATTAATACTTTTTACTGAATTTTCTTTATCAAAAGACCCTGATATATTAAATATAAAAAAAGATTGAGCTTTAAATATTTTTGATAAGTTTACCAAATACCCTTCTAATTCAGGTGTATTTTTAAAAAACCCTTTTTCAACCTCTTTATAAACTTGAGGTTGTTTAAGAATTATTAAAGATTCCGCTATTAATTTATAATTAGACATTTACTTAACTACAGATATATTTGCTGTCCCTGTAAACGACTTAATTTGGTGTAGATAAACTGTTGGACTTGCTGAAATAGTACCTAAATTAATAGTAGAATCATCTGCATAAGTAACGGTCATAGTTCCTCCCGTTGTTACTATAAACCCCTTATAGTTAGTAAAATTAGGGATGTTTTGACCAGATGTTGCTTCAAAAGCCCCTGTAGCAGGTCCCGTTGTTTTTTTAATAGCATCAATTAATTTTTGTACTTCAAATAAATATTCTAACTGTCTCTTTATTCTATCTCCGCCCCTAGCCAATTGGTTTAATAAGGAAATGGCTTCTGCGGATAAATTACTATTATCTAGTGATAATGAATTTATAGAAGAAGCAATTTGTTCTACTGTTGGATTATTTATTAAATATACTCTATGTCCAAAAGAATCAAATAACTCTTGAAAAGTTATTAAACTCTCATCTACTCTTGATATTCTATCCCCATATAAAGTAAATTCATAACCATTTTTACTATATTTGAAATCTGAATCTGTAGTATTTTGTATATAAATTGTCATATTAAAACCTTTCTATAAATACCTAATATATTAAAATTTAACTAATAATAGTTGTTATTTTTTCTTTAGGGATATTTAAAGGGCAATTATTATTAAGAGTAATTAAGTTAAAAAAATTTTTAAATGTATAAACGCTATTACGCATATCTTCTATTAACTTAGGATTTTTAGGACTGTCTTTTTCGTGTACATAGCAATGTTTCCAACTATGATCTAAAAATATCCCCCATAATCCCACATTAACATCTTCTCTTTTTATATGTTTATCTTCTTCTCTAGATTTTATTAAGCATAGATTTAAAGCACAATGAAGACAAGTTGGTGCTGTTTTATTTAAAAATAGTTTACCATTCCACTCTTTATGAATACTTTTATCCACTGTAAAAATATTTTTTACATCTTGCATTACATTATTTTTATCAAAATATTTTTTAACAGTAGCATCGACATACATTTTATCTTGATACTGTGGATAAAAATACAAATAAGCCCACGTATAATAATCTATTGTTATAAAAATATCTATTAAATCTAAATCCAATTTCATTTCTTTACGATGAATACACTCGTTCTGAGCTATTATTGTATGTGTTTTAGCAAGTTCTGGTAAATACTCATAAAAGTACTTACCATCGACTTGCTCGAAATAATTTTCAGCAGTACCAATTACTATAAAATTAGTCTTCTTAGACATATACCATCTCTAAAATATTTTACACAAATTGTTTCTTTAACATTTTAATATTTTTATTAGAGTTGAAAACTATTAATTATATTCATCTCTAATATCTTCATCCCCACCATCTATATCTTGATCAGGTCTTAAATCATCTTCATATCCTATTTCATTATCATACATCTGGTCTTGTTGAAGTCTCTCATCTATTTCAAACATGTCTAAAATAGGTTCATTTTCTATCATATCTTTCCAGAATTTATCTACTTTTTCTGGAATAGGTCTCATAGGTATATTAGGGGAACCTGATATCATATCTATTACACTTATAATATTACTTAGTGTCTCTGCCTTAAGCATAATAGATTCGTCTCTAAGTCTCTCATCTATATTTGTTACTGATTTAAACTTAACATCAATACAACTCTTATCTATCTTCTTTATAAGATATGGTTTCCCTGTCTTAAAATCTACTTGACTAAACCTAAACCATAAATGTTTGTAAACATAATTTATAATACCTTTAGTAAGATGTTGTTGTATTCCAGATAACATCCGTGAATATCTTGGATTAGTAACAATAGTTTCTTCTTTTTTTTCTCTAACAACTGTAGAAGCAAGAAGAGTTTCTGGAATTCCTATTGCAAGTGCTATATTTTTTCTAGCATTATTTATTTTCTCTGTCAAATCGCTTTGTACATGTTGTATTTCTATTTGATTTATTCTATTAGTCCCTTCCTCAACAGAATATGGAATCATCCTTATCTCATTCATTTTCTGAAGAAGTTGTTTAACGTCGAGAGTGTTTAAATTATTTAAGATAGTATTTCTAGAACTATTCATTTTTATTTCTATTTGTTGAATAGTTTTTCTAATTTCATCCATATCTGAAGTTGGGGAAACCCCTAACCCTAACATAATAGGAGCAAGAGCTTTATTAAGTTCTATTGCTGTAGAAGTCTGTTCTAACATATTATATTGAATAATAAGATCAATTACAGGTGTAAGAATTGGTTCAGCGCACTTTATTTTCTCCGGTAAGTCTTTTTTATTTGCGATACCATCAAAAACAGCTAAAGACCTTTTCTTTGGAGAAATTAAAAAATGTGATATATCTTCGGGACTTATATAATTTCTCTCTGTTATTTTATTATCTTTTATATTAAATCGTACAAATCCTATAGGATTAAGATTTTTGTATATGGCTATATGTCTGTGTAAGTCTATATCATCACAAGTTTCTACAATACCTGTACCTATTTCTGTTTTAGTAGAAAGGAAAACTTCACCATAGTCTATGCCAACATCTTCTAAACATTCTTGTAATATTTCTAAAAAAGAATTTTTATTAAAAAGTTTTTCTATCTCTGTATTAAATAAATCATTAGTTTTTTCGTCATTACTTCTATATACCACAGAAGCTAGTTTTTTATCTGTCATACTATTAAAACAATCGTTAATAATAATTGATTTAATAGTTACTCCTATATGATGATCTTTAACCACTTCAATAAGCTTAAATAATTTTTCCCTATCTGTCTTAGCAGAAGATATTTGCTGATTTATTTGCTCTAATGGATTGTTATGTACTAAGTCATAAGAACCATGAAGAGGCCTATCTACCGCATAAAACCCTCTTAATTGTGCATACATAGGGTCATTATATGGTGTCATACCATAGCTTGACTCATGTATCATATTAGAAATATTATCAAATATATTCATAAAACTCTTTCTTTAACTACATAAACTTAAAATTTAATTTAAACTACAACCCATGTCCTAGCTTACCCTTACCATTTAAAATAGAATTATTTAAAATATCATAAAAAGGATCTGTATATGCGTCATAAACTTGCTCATTAAACTCTTTTATATCTTGTTGATTTACTATTTGCACTACTTTATCAGGTGCTACATGATTTATTTGTAATAAGTCTTCTATCACATCGGAAGGTGCTTTAAAACCATGTTCATCCATTAAACAAGAATGTACTGCTCCAGCAAGAGCATTACTCATGTCGTCTGAATAACCCCTCCCTTTTGGTTTACATATCTTCTTACCAAAATCTCTTAAGTTTTTTAAATCTTTTATTAAAGGTGGGTTTTTATAACCTTCTAACAAACCTTCCATCATAATGTTTTTTAAATTTTCATAAGGTTCTTTAGAAATATCTAAAGATAAATAATCTGTTTCTACTGCTTTTTTAGATATAATTTGCCTAGCTAAAACACCTTGTTGAGAGTCTGTAGTTACTTTTTTTAATGGATATCCTAGTTTCTTTAAATTATAAACAAACTTTAAAACATTTAATATATCTACTGTTTTTCCGGCAGAAGACTGTATACCTAAACAAAAATCTACATAAAAAAATCTCCTTCTTATTTTATTACCTTCTTCAGAAATAAAAGTAAGCATATCCGAATAAACACTAGCTAAACCAAGTAAGTCAGTCATCCACGCTATGTCTATGTGTATATATCTATTACAATTTCTTTTATGTGGATTTTTAAAATAATTTTTATTTAAAAGATAAGGTTCAAATAAATTTTTGTTTTCATTATGTATATCAAAATCAATTGTTAAAATATCTTTAGAAAATATATCTTGTTCTTTTTTAAATACTTTTTCAAAGACAGAAACAGATGGAAAAAATGTTAAATCAGCAGAAGTTCTTCTACCACAAACGTTCCTGATAAAACGAACTGGTTTTGTTTTTGCTAAAGTTCTGTATTCAGGTATATCTGGGACAGATATTATTTTTTCTTCTTCTTTTAATTTTTTATATTCATTAGAATTTCTTTCTACATTAATACTATCGAAGTCGTGTTGTTCATCTAATACCCTAGGTTCTTTTGTATCGGACCCTAAAAAGTATTCGAAATAAGTACTTACTTTTAACTGCTGTGCTTCCCAACGTGCTAAGTTATCTATTATTTTTACACGTCGGATACCCTCTGACTGAACCTCGTATATTCTCTCACTAATAACATCATGGTCTTCCATTGGAGAAGACATCATCCAAGTAATACCAGACATTACAGGGGCTTTAGCAAGTGTACCTGCTTTCCTATCAAGCATATCCCTATAAAGTTCCATCCTCCTCTCTACAAGTTCACTTTCAGGGATATTTTTAGGAGGGAGGTTAGCCTCATCAAGGAGACTTGTATATAAGTTACCACCAGTAATCCTACTTGAGTCAGAACCACCAGATATAACTATATTACTTGTTACATGCATACCACCTTTTATCAAATTAGAAAGAGCAAGATCCCCTGTTCTATTGTCTATAAAAAAGGGTGATAGTTCTAACCCTTTCATTATATAACTTGCTAATCCTTTTTTAACCTGGTCTTCTGAATAAGATAATAAACCTATAACTAATTTAGCGGAAGAAATACCTAAAAAATATGCAGCAGGATCTTTCATGCACATAAGCTTATACATCTCGTATTTAGCTGAGATACTTCCTACAACTGATTTTCCACAGTTATGGGTTACAGTAAAGTCACCTAATAAATATAAATTATTACCGTCTAATTTAAACCCATAATAATCGTCTACCCCCACGGGTTCTATATTAAAACCCGTATTAAGGAAATTAACCCTCTCCTTACTAGGTTGACTTCTTTTTCGCATCAATATAGTAGGTATTTCGTTTATTTTACCAGAAATATTAACTTCATAATGAGTATAATTCTTTCCTATAGATTTTACAAACTTAGTTCTTTCTTTTATAGTTGTCCTGAATCCTAGACTTCTTGCTAAGAAAGCATAATCTTCAGACAACGTTTTTATTTTAGTACTAATTGACAAACAAGCTTTGTTTTTTAATACATAACCGTCAGAGTCTACGATACCTGCTAGTAGTTTTAGCCTATTTTCTTTTGAATTATGTAAAAATTCTTTTCGTATTTTTTTGTGTCCATCATTATTGACTGAGTTTTTAATAAAAGAAAGAAAAATGTTTTTTCTTTTTATCTTAATTTTTTCTGTTTCTTCTTCTAAAAAACCCCACCTAAAACCTTTTGAAGTCTTTCTACCGTTCTTTCCTGTACAAGAACACCTAATATTACTAGAAGAAGTATTATATTTTCTACTAGCTTCTCCAATACTACTAAATACTTCGCCTGTATCCTTATTAACAACTTTTTTACCTTTATTATATTCATTTATTGTGGTATAAAAGTAAGTTTTACACGAAGTATTTTTATTATGTTCTATTCTTATATCTAATCCTAATATATCTTTACCATAATTACACCATGTATCTGCAATTTCTTTGTCTACTGTAGTTAAACAAGGTTTATTTGTACTTCCGTCACCTAGCCATAAACCATATATATAAGGGTCTATTCCCAGTGACTGTTCTTTAAATTCTACAGGTACCTTATATAATTTATACATATGCTTAAAAATTTTATTTTGTTTAAGGTACTCTTTAATAGTTATGTTTAATATATTACCTTTAGTGTACTTTTGACTCCTTTCCTTATCGGAGGTACATCTTAAACTCAGTATATGACTTTCATTACAAGTGAAGGGGTCTCCACCTTTATTAGGTATAACTTTATACATCATTTCTCTGCCCCTAGCTAATGATAAGACATTTCTAGAAGTAGAGTCATCTCCCATAACTTGATCACCTACTTTAATATCTTCCACATTTTTAATAGAACCATCATACATAAGTATTTTAGTTCCTTTACCGTGGCAACGTGTCGCTGATGAAAGTATTACTTCATCGTATCTTGTGATTAAAGGAGCAGGATAAATGTCGTGTAAAAGTTCTTCCCAAACAGGATATATGGAGTCCCCATATACATTTCCCATAAAAAATGGGTCATGTATAAAAGTTCCAATATCTACAGGATACTCTTTATAAATACCTTTTAATTCAGTAGTATCATATAGTATGTAAGATAAATCAGACTCACTAAGACCTTTTATTGTCTTTATATGAGCCTCTTTTTCATTCGGGCATATATTCTTATTATTTACCTGATCTATAAGATACTGTTTATAAGGCATTTTTACCGTCTGTTTGTTTAAGGAGATTTAAAAGATTATTAACTCTTGGAGTAATATTTCTAATACTCTTTTCGTCTTTACTACCGGCTAACAAGAATTGTTTCGCAAGTTCAGTTCTCATTCCAATAGTATAAACATTCATAAGTGCTTTAGCATTTATCTCTACGAGACGTGCTGTAACTTTTAAAAATTCTATTTTTTCTTTAATAGACATTTTAAAAGATTCTTCTGAAAGTTCTTTCGTAAGTTTTTTAGCTACTTTTCTATTCTCTTCAAAATCTATTATATGTGCACTAGCTAAATTAGGGAGATTTAGTACACTTAACGATTTGTCTTCATTAAGTATATTTAGAGTCTCCTCTTTAGGTACCTCTTGGGGGGGTTCAAAACCATTATTATTGTCTTGTGGATATATTGGGTTGAAATCCATGATTACTTACTACCTATAATCTTTTTTATAGACTCTAACTTTTTAATAATATTCTGTATATGTTTAGAATTTTTACTTAATTCTTCTTCTGATAAAGATAAAACGATTTTTTCCATACTCTCTATGTCGTTGGACAATTCCTCATACTTATCAGCAATATTATTAAAAAATTTTTCTTTGTCCACGTTCCTTATTCCTCTTTTAATCTATGTTCAAAATCATATAAAGACGTTCTATTATATTCTTTTTTATCTAATATTATTTTTATTATCTTAGTTTCGTATAAAAATAATTCTTTAGGTTGCACAGCGGTTATATAACTACCGTCATTAAGCAATATATTTATAAATTTCCCTTTATTAAACTTAAGATATTCTACAAAGTCTTCTAGAGTATAAATATCTTCCCCATCTTCATACTTATTGGCAATTAAATTACTAAACTCATTTATTATTTCTTCCTCAAATTTAAAAAGCCCTTGAGATTTTAAAGATTCTAAACAATTCCAATTATTAAATATCTTAGTTGCCAAATCATTTAGTTTTGTAAACTTATTTACTGTTATCTTAAAAGCGGGTAGAAAAACTTGTGTAAATTTCCAAAAAATCTTATCATTTAATAAAAATAAAGATTGTACCTGAGAAAAATTTAATTTTAATTCTTTACAGAGAATAAATACTAAAATAAGATTTTTACTAATATTTTTTGGTAAAATAGACAAAACACGTTCCTTTAATATATATTACATAGTTTATTATAACAATCTAAACTTATTTTATTTTCTAACCACATCTTAAATAAAACTAAATCAGTATCCTCTATATTCAAATCCTTTATTTTTTCTTCGCAATTATCATATTCATTTAACTCTACAAAATAATCATAATCATCATCATCAAACTCTTCTATGCAATTAGAAGGTGTTTTACAATTTTCTAAAACATCTTCTAAATATATTAACTTATGAAAATTTTTTTTATATCTCCTGTAAGCTTTCGCTCTTATTTGACTACAATATCCTCTTGTCCAAGTATGAACAAAAGATGCTAAATTCATTCTAGTAGGATCATATTTCACCCTGCCCTGTTTACCTGGTTTATTAGGCTCATCTTTAATGCCTTTGTACCTATATGTTCCATATACCCTATCTAAAACATATTTACAACAGTCATTTATATCATCTATATCGAAGTTGTTCTGTTTTTCACCATTTTTATAATATCCCCCTTTAGCTTTAATAAGATATTTCATAAGGAGGCTTTTTATAATATTAGTAATACTAATATAACCTTCTGGTGTTTTTAGAAGGTTTTTCTCGTATAAATTTTGAAGATATTCAGGGCTTGTTTTATCTAAACTTTTTTGCACTAATTCTTTTTTACACTCAACATTTATTAAAATTTAACTTAGTTTTAAATAATTTTAAATACTAATCACAAATATTAAATACTTCTTCTATAGGTTTGTTTAAATCTTCATTAATTTTTTGATTATTTCCACACTTAGGACACTTACGAAGTTTTTCTAAATAAACTTCACTACAATTTTGACATCTTGTATATTTATTTTGTTGTTCAGGCACTTGAACTCCCTTTTAATATTTTTTCTAAATTATCTTTTATTGTTCTTAAACTTAAACTTGCTTTATACGTTTTAGTCTCTTCATCATATGCTAATAAAACATCTATTAAAGAAAATACATTTGATAAAATTAATTTATTCTTTTCAGTATAACGTATTACTCTTTTAATATAACTTTTAGGAATTGCTTTTAATTCAAATAATTTTATTAATACATCTTCAAGTTCTCTAAGGAACATTTTGTCTTTTAATTTTTCTACTACTTGCTCTTCTTCAAGATCTTTCAACTCTTTTAAGCTATCACCTATAAGTAATTCTAAAGTCTGATAATCATTAAAATCCGTTTCTTGTGAAGATACATACATAGGTTTATAATTATTTTCTTGATTAGTAGGTACATAATAAAATCCTTTATGTACTACAGGATTCTTGTTACACATAATAGGAAAATCAACAAACACACCTATATTATATTGCCCTTGTTTTAATTCTTTATAAGGTATAAAGAAATTTAAGTATCCTTCTTTTATAAAATTCTTTACAGGTGTTTGGTTCGTATACTGTTCTATCTGAACTCTTTCAAAAACATCTTGAAACTCATTATAATCTAATCTACAAGAATTAATTATTAGATTATCTTTTTCTAATATAACAAGATATTTACCACGAAGAGATTTAGTTTCTTCTATAATACTTTCATGATTATTCAAAAGTGTCTGACGAGTATCTTCAGGTTGATCTAAGAAGTATTTTGGGGGTATTTTACAGGAACTTAAAAACTTTTTTTCAGAAAAACTACTAAACCTACTCAAATTCTTTTTATAATATTGTTGAAAATTCTCTATAGGTAATAAAGTTAATATATACCCTTGTAATTCTTTAGATTCTAACTGAAAGTCTTCTTTTTCATCTTTATCAACCGAATCTATTATCTTTTCACTAACATCTAAAATTTTATCACTCACTATATCTCTCCAATTTTTCTATTTTATATAATAATTTTTCTCTAAATAATTCTTCTTTTTCAGGGTACTTTATGTACGATGCAGGGTCTTTAATACCTTCATCAAAATCTAATATATCAGTTATAACTCCCCTTTTAATAAGTTTCCTAGAATCTGATACTGCTGTAGGAATTCCTATCTTATCATTATCGTATGCTAGTATTACTTTATTTGTTATGTTACTTAATAAATAGATACCAGAACCTAAATTAGATGTATTATTAGAAAGTACATAAGGATAAAATTGTTTTAAATATATACAATCTTTAATACCTTCACAAACTATTATAGTCTTACATGTCTTATATGAACTATAATCTTCAAAATCTTTATAGAACCCAAATATACTAGGTACTTGTCTAATTTTATCTTTTATAAAAGATTGTGTAGAAAAATACCTTGTAGTTCCAATAAAATTCTTACATATTAACCTACATATGAATCCTATTATAGTACCTTTTACTGTTTGAATAGGAATCATGTAAAAATAACTGTGTTTTATTTCTACATTAAACCTTTTACTTCTATAAGAGTCATTCTTCCTAACCTGATTTATAAAATAGTACATCTTTTTTAATCTACTTAATAAATCATAATTATCCTGTATTTTTACTAACCTAATATCTACATTACTTTTAATAAAAATATCGAATGATTCATTAGATAAAGGTTTAATTTTTTTAATACTAATTCCCCTATTATAAAGGGCTATATAACTTTCTAACGAATCATCAACATTTATATCGTACATTAATCCACCTATAAATAATAGTATTATTTATAATATAACATACTGTATAAATAAATACAAGTAGTATAAATAAAAAAATAAATGGGTGCAGGAACAGGATTTGAACCTGTGATCTTTAGGTTATGAGCCTAATGAGTTAACCACTTCTCTATCCTGCATTATTAGCTTTCGATAGGACTTGAACCTACAAATAACCATATTACAAGTATGGTGTTCTACCAATTGAACTACGAAAGCAAATCTACCAGAGTTGGATTCGAACCAACGATAAGATCGTTAACAGCAACCTGCCTTACCACTTGGCTATCTGGTATTGGTGGAGATGGTCGGTTTCGAACCGACGTATCACATGGCTACAAATAAACGTTTACAAGTTTAGATTATTTTAAAATCTCAGAAACTTTACAAAATAAACAAAAAATAAAAATTCCTATATTAGATTATAAGTTCTACAACTTGTAGTATAAATGTCCTATTAACTATCACAACTACTAATTAATAGTAAGTTATTTAAAATGTCTACATAATACAAATAACATAACTTTTATGTAGAGGCGTTTAAGAAAGTTTAAGCTGCTATAGCAACTTTCTCTCCAAATTTAACGCTAAGATCGTATACGTTGTTTCCGTTTACTTCTTTTTTACTTGTTGATAACGAAGTACAGTACTCCGACTTGAAGTTTATTTATACCTCACATGAGCAATTCCAAAAACATCCCCACATTAATATAAACTCGAAGAATTATTTAATTTTCAAAGTACAACAATAAATATTATAGTTAATAACTATAATATAACTTATTACAACAATGCCTACTTAATTATATAAATTAAAACTTAATTAACTTAAATAATCCAATAGATATATTGGAGTAATAATTCCTATTAATTTAGACTTTTGATCTTTATCTACCTAAGTCCTATAGGGAGACCACCTTATATCGGTTTCACTTCAAAGTAATTTTATTACTGACGTTCGATGGCTTTGGTGGCTTATGATAGCTATTAAAATGTCTAGGACGATATGATGCTTATGGTGCCTTGTGATGCCTATTATACTGTCAAATTACCTTGTAGTTACTAATGAAAGTGGAACTTTCTAATTTAATTAGAACGAATCTTTATTAATCAATCTTATTAGATAATCCGTAGATTATTATTTAGACTATTTAAATTAATAACTAGATTATTATTATTCTAATTTTTCTTCTTCTTTTTCTTTTGTTTCTTCTTCTTCTATGGTTGTCTAGCTTGGATTCCTTGACGGAATTGCCTTTGACCTTATCCTGGAACCACCCGGTTCAAAAGCCTAATTATCTTCAGGAGGCCCGCTTCTGCCCCAATGTTCATTCTAGTGTTACATATGTTTCCATATGGGTCGCCCTTTAAAGGTTTCAAGGGTATGAATATACGAATATATTCGTTCTAGTTTCAGAGATTCAAACCGTACTCTGTGGGTTAAGGAACTCACAACCCGTGCTGTATACACTTAACAGCCTTTTAATCTAACGTCTCATCCCCTGTCCGGTTATTACTTGAATAAGCAATCCAGGTTCAAACTGAGGAAAGAAATAACTAGGTTATTTCTAACAGGACCTACCCATCCCACGA
>CAYQSO010000002.1:0-83277 GCA_964420205.1 uncultured Candidatus Saccharibacteria bacterium | reverse complement strand
AAATATTAATAAACATGGTAAAATAATAGTATTATAATACTTAAATTATATTTTAATAATAAGGAAGAAACTTACAAAGTAAAAGATATGTTAATTAGAACATCAAAGCATATACTTAAATATTCAAACAATAACAAGCTCGAAGAGCTTGAGAAGTTGTTTGTTATTTATAAAGATGCTTTAGAGTTCTGTATAACACTTATACTACAAGAAAAGTTACCACTTAAGAAATTTTGTAACACTATTCCAGATCTTTTAGAGATAAAACATTCAAGATGGAAACAACTAGTCTATAAACAAGCTTCAGAAATTGTGCGAAGCACAATCAAGAAGAATAGTGAAATTAGATTTAGAAGATATAAAAAAGTTTATGCTTATTTTAAAGAAAAAGAACGTATGTGCAGTTTCACTGCAAAAAAGTTTTCTGAACTTAATTTAAAGCAAAAGTTTTATATTAAACCAGACATAGAAAATATTTCTATAACACTAGATAACAGATTTTTTGACATAGAAAAGACAGACAGCTACTTTAATGAGTTCATTCATTTGCGGTTCCCGCATTTTTATGAAAATAAAAGAAGAGCCGTGTCTATTAATTTCCCAATAAAATATCACAAGCAATCACTTAAATTTAGAGACTGGGAACGTAGTAATACAATTCAACTAAAGAAGATAAACAATAATTTTTACATATCTTTCTATTATAAACACACAGACTTTGCTGCTTCGCAGCACACGGATGTGCTTGGAGTAGATATTGGGTATAAGAAATTGTTTGTTACTTCTAAATATGAAATAATTGGTAAAGAACTGGAACAACTCTACAACAAAATTAGTAGAGCAAAGAGAAACAGCACAAACTATAAACAGTTATTAGTGCAACGCACTAATTTAGTTAATAAATGTGTAAACACTCTATTTTCTACTAATAGTATTAGTAAGTTAATTGTTGAAGATTTAAAAAACGTTAAGAAAGATACTAAAAAGAACTCTAAACTTTCGTCTAAATTTGCAAACAAGTTGCAATACTGGACGTATAATAGAGTATTGTTTAGTTTAGAAAACAAATGTAAAGAACAAGGTATAGAACTAGTGAAGGTTTCACCAGCATATACATCGCAAACTTGTTCAAAGTGTAAGCACATAGACAAAAATTCTCGCAAAGGCGAGAAGTTTGTCTGTACTGCTTGTTCTTATGAAATAGATGCAGATATTAATGCTGCTATAAACATAAGAAATAGAGGAGTTTATAGTCCCTCTAACATGAAAACTTAATTTAATAGATGAAGTAATATTTGTCTATGAAATTGAGAACTATTTGAATATTTATTTAATTATAAAGGTGGTTAAATATGGTACAAGATAATTTCTTGAAAAACGTTCGAAGTTTATATTCTGATGTGGTAGGTAATATAAGGTTTCAGAAAAATTATTCAAGAATTTTTAAAAAGATTAAAACACTTGCAAAACAAGCAGAGACATATAACCAAGAATTACCAGAAGTTTATAAGTATATGATGGAATAATTCTAATTAAATAATTTGAGGATTTAGATATAGATTTTATAAACATTTTATTGAGGGCAGTAACAATAGATTAGAAGTTAATTTTACATAGTGGAGATGATTGTAAGTGGGTATTTTTGTTGATGTAGAAATAAACCTGGTCAATTAAGATACTAAGTTAAATTTTATTTATAACAAGTTATTACAAGAAATAGAAAGGTTATTTAATATTATGGTTCGTTTATTACCCGGAGTATACGACTCTATAAAAGATTTATCTCTCTTACCGGAAGGGTCGGGAGAAATGGTAGTAGGGTTAGTTTTAAAATCGAATAAAGGTCCTACGGGAACAACTACTTTGCAAAACTCAACTCAAGATCTATTAACTAATTATACCTATTATGGGACTGTAAAACCAACAGACGATAAAGCATTTCATACAGCTAAGGAAATATTAAAATATACAACACAGCTTTATATTTCTAGGGCGTCTAAAAATGCTTTATATGGTGGATTAATAGTTAAAAAAGAAGACTTATTAGGGAACATAACTCAAATAGTTTCTTCTACAAAAACAATTTATGTATCAGGGGATTGTTCTAGTTTAGTAAGTCCCACAGATACTATGAGAGTATATGGAGTTTCTACTACAATAAACGGTAGATATACCGTTTCAACAGTTACTTATGAAAATTCTACTAACAGAACAGCTATAGTAGTAACAGAAACCGTGACTGCAAATTATTCTTATTCTTCAGGTACTTACCCTAAAGCGTATAAAACAAGACAGTCTATTCCTTTTAACCAACAGTTATTAGGAGCTATTTCAGGAGTAGATATCACAAGTGACTATTTTAGTGTTGCTGGGGACCAGACAAACTTTTTCCCTGCTGGAGATAAAATATTAGTATCACAATCAACAGGAAATAATGGAACATATATAGTAGATTCTGCGACATATGTGAATTCACAAGATAGAACGGATGTTTATGTAACAACGGATATTCCAGACGATACTACGGATGGAAACATTTACAGGGATAGTATAGTAAATCCGACAGCGTACGAATTTAAGTCAGATGATTTATTTATTATAACAGGTAAAGATGAAGGTGCTTATAATGGTTTAATAGAATATGAAATAGTTTCTTCTACTGAAACACCGGAGTCAGTAACAGAGACAAATTCAATTCAAATTACAATATATGATTCTACAACTAATGAACAATTAGAGTTACCTTATATTGTAAATAGGGATCAAGAATCTAAAGCAACTGACGGTACTCCTCTTTATATAGAAGATGTTATTAATGATAACTCAGCTTTTATAAAAGTAGTAAATAATACATCAGTAACTAATACAGAATTACCATGTGATACTTTAGTAAGTGTACAAGCCTCTGGTGGTTCTGATGGGGACACTTTAACAGATGCTGATATAGTGAATGCATTGTCTGTTTTTGAAGATAAACTTATTCCACTTGATATAGTAACAAATGGTTCTACTGAAACAGAAACTTATCAGAAAGCTCTCGTTGCTTTAGCTGAGGGTAGGAAAGATATATTTGTTTTCTTAAATTCAAGGTTAGTTGATGAACAACCCACAACTAATTCTGCTAAGGCTACCGCCATAGTAAATTATAAAAAGAATAGTGTAGCTTCAACTTCTTTTTATGCAGCTATGTATGCTCCGCATATAAAAATACAAGATGTATGGAACTCAAGAGAAGTAGTTGTTGGTGCTGATACTAAAATTGTCCCTGGTTGGTTAAATATTATTAACAATCTTAGTTACCCCTTTGCATTCGCTGGATATAGGCATGGGCAGTTACCAGATGTATCTGTTGATTGGAAGATTGGAGTAGAGAGTGGCGAAGCGGTTACTTTAAATGATGCATCTGTTAATATTATTGGTTTTGATGCTAAACAAGGGAGGTACCTTGCTTTTACTCAAAATACTTTACAAATAGCAAATTCTGCTTTAAGAAATATAGGCGGTGTACTTAATGTATTGGATATTAAGAAAACATTGAGAACATATTTAAAAGAATATATAGGTCTTCCTATTACAACTTCACTTAGAGAAGAAATAATAGATAAAGTAACAAACTACCTTAACGGGGTACTTTCGGCAGGTAGAGTAGATAATTTTGCTTTCCAAGACGTTAGTACTGCAACTGATGTAAGTAATGATACTTTGCGTTATGTTTGTTCGTTGGCTTTGACAAGGTATTTGTTGAAATTATATGTAACATACAACATAGTAAATCAGACTTTTGACTTTACTATTCTACAAGGTAATGTTTAATTATAATAAATATTAAATTGACTTACAAAATAAACTGCTTTATAATAAAAGCAGTTTATTTTATTAGGTTATAGATTTGATAAAAGATTATTTAACAGAAGATTTATTAGGCAAGTTCTTAGAAGAACGTTTTAACGTAAAGTTCGAACGGGATAAAACAGCCCCTGATTCAGGGATAAGATTAAGACCCAATTATAGAAATGGGGATTTAAAACTAATAATAGAATTTGATGGTTACAGGCACTATAGTTGTTCTTCTGTTATAGTAAATGATTTAAAAAAAGATAATATTTATAAGGAATTAGGATATGATATTATTAGAATCCCCTACTTTATACAATTAGATTCTGCAATAATTAACCTATTGTTTGGGAAATACAATATAAGTTGTAGTTCTTTTAACAACTATCCTCATGGTTTTATAGACAAAAAGTGTTTATTGCCGTGTGATTTTAATTATATTGGTTATGATTTATTTAAATATAGAGATATAGAAAAGTTTAGTGTGGTCAAAGAAGATATTCTAAACTCTTTAAAAAGCAAATATAGGAAATACGGTGATGGGAGATTAGTAGCTCCCATAGATTTTATAGAACTCTATAAGTTGTACGAATAGTCTTTATTTCTTTTTAAGTTAAATTTTATTTAATAGATACATACATTTAATGTTAAATATTGTGAAAGGAATAAAATGGCACTTTTCGACTTAAGATCGCAAGGGGCTCGTAATATTCAAACTGATTTTAGGTACGAGTTAATATTTCCCTCAATATCTAGTTTAGGTTTATCTGATTCTTTATCAGTATATTGTACTTCTGCATCCCTCCCGAAAGCATCTCAATCTTTTTTAGCGTGGTTCATGCAATTTGGTAAGAAAAATCATCAAGCAGGGAAAAGGGAAACAGAAGAGATTCAATTAGAGTTTGTAGTACCGACAGGCACTGGGACTGCAATAAATATTTTTAACATGTTTCAATTATGGTTAAATTCGACTTTTGATCTTAATACAGGTTATAATACTGGAAAAGGTAATTATGCTGTAGACGGTGTAAAAATAGTGTTACATAATGAGCTTGGGGTAGCTGAACATACTTTTGAACTATTAAAAGCATTTCCTACTCAAGTAGATTATGGAACAGTGAAGTCAGAAAGTAATGATCTCTTTAAAGTTACTATGAACCTTATTTACGATGATTATAAACATAACAGAAACAGTTACCTATAAGAAAGTAGGTAAAGATGGTTCTTCCAAGAAATCTTATAGGACAATCTCCAAGATTATTTGGGGGTACTTCTGTATCTGTTCCGCAGATTAAAAGAAATGTTGAAATAGATATAGCTCAGTCAAGATATTTCACAGTAAGCATAGAAGGTATAAATACCACAGTAAACGGAGATAACTATTTTGAACAAGCTCTCCCTTTAAAAAATCTTCAGTTTACAATGTCTTCTATAGATACTATGCCTGTTTCTGTTGGGATAATAAAAGAACTTCCTATACCGACAGGAATAAAAATACCTAGAGCAATGTTAACTTTATTAGATTCTGATATGTGTACTATAGAAAAAAACGTAATGGACTGGTATCACGAGTGTGTTCCGTATAATAATAAAGAAGGCTATTTAGGGTATGTTGGGTACTTGTCTAAAATGGTAAGATTAATGTCCTATGATAGTTATACCGTAAGTGGGAAAAAATTTAATTCATATAAGATATTTGTAATACCCGTTGGAGATTTTTCAACAACGAGAGAGTACGATGGTAGTGATTTTAAACAAATGAATTTAGAGGTCGCTTTATTAAGTGCGTTTGAATCAGATTCTACTCAGAGGTTAGGGGTTCGTGGGAAGATTAATTTATAGAAAGATGGTGGTTAAATGAACGGAGTATTAATTAATTTAAGCAAATTACCTTCTAAAGGTAAAGTATACCCCCAAGACATAGAGTTATTAGTAAAACCTCTTACAGCAGGAGAGGAAATGTCATATACTTTGGAACGTTTTGGTAGTTCTAAAGCTAACTATTATGAGAATTTACTAAATGCTATTGAAGTAAAGGGTGATTTTGATAAAAACAATATATTGTTTGGTGATATACAGTATATAGACCTGTATAGAAGACTTATTTCTTTTGAACTAGATGAGAAAATTATGATAAAAGAGAAAAAGTGCCCTCATTGTAATAATGATTTATTGATAGAGTTCTTTTTTGACGAAGTAGAGTTTGAAGATTTTAAAGAAGATATTTTTAACAAAACTTATCAGTTTACTGAAGACGACTTAAAAATTATTGCCTCCCCTATTACTATAAAAGATTTTCTTAAGATTTCTAGAAAGTATTTATCGAATGCAAGTAAACCGGAAGATTTAACAGATTATATTTTTGCTTATAGAGCATTTCATGTTAAATCTGTAAATGAAGGTAGAGTATTTCCAAACTTAGAAGCCATGAGAAACTATCTTATAACATATTTTAAAAATTTATTTAAATATAAAGATGTAAAAGTATTGCAGCAGTTAGATGTAGACATGGCTGTTATAGTAAAACCAATTAAAGTAACTTGTAGTGAATGCAAAGAGGAGGTAGAGGTAATATTAGAACCCACCACTCCCTTTCACCAATAGTAAGTTTTGTTTATACCAGTTTTTTGAGTATAGTAAAAGAAGATTAAAGGACATACTATATCAAATAAGAAATTTAAATGAATTAGGTTACGGAACGTATAGTGAACTTAAAGAATTAAGCGTAAGAGAAATATTTGATCTTATAATAGTAGAAAAATCAATACAACAAGAAGAAGAATTAAAGAAAAGTACAAGGTAAATGGAGCAAATAGGAAGTTTTAATTACGATAACGCTGATATATTCCATAAAGTAATGAAAAGTGCTTTAGGGGAAATTTTAGATGAAAAAATAATACCTATTTTATCTCAAATTAGTAGTAAAGACCCTGCTAGTATAACAAAGAATATTCATCAGAAGTCAATGGAAAAATCTCTTGAGGAGTTTAAAAAGAGAGTTATTGGAGAGTCTTCTTTTGATTTTAAAAATAAAAAACACAATATTCCTTCACAGTATATAGAATTATTGAATAGAACCTCGCAGAAAGATTCTATTTTAAATCAAGTAAGGGTTCGTTCTACGGGGTTACAAGGAGTAACTATACCTAAAAATTTCTTATTTAGAGACAGGACTATTCAAGAGACCTTAGATGATATAAATTCAGAAAAGTTAAAAACTCCTAAAAACTCAAATGAAGGTGAAGAGAAACAGACAAAATTATTGGTGCGACTCGAAAAATTAGTTAGTAGAAAAGTTGTAGGTCTCTTGTCCAATACCCTACGTAAGTTGAGTGAAGGTTTATCTGAAATCGGAGGTGAGGCGGGATTACTGGCGTTCGCTTCGTCAGCTTCTTGGCTAAATGAGAAATCAGGTAATAATCCTATTGTAAAGACAGTAACTAGTAGTTTGCTTGCAGCATATGTTACTATAGGTCCCATGCTTGGTAACATCATAGGAGGTGCTATAACAGGGGCGCTTAACCTATGGTTTGCTACTAAATTATTAAAAGGAGACGGACCTTTAAAAGGATTCTTCAAAGGAATCCCAAAAGAAGTTGGTAAAGAGGTTAAAAGCGGCGTTAAACATGGACTCAAAGGAGGACTAAGGGGGGGGATTCTAGGGGTAATAACAAGTATTATACTTGGCATGTTAGATGATAAAATAGGTAAAGGGCTACTAGATACTATTTTAAACAGGGTTCTTCCCCCCAATCTCTATAAGAAGCATAAAGAATATAAAGAATTTCAAGAACATTATGAAAAGAGTAGAAAGCCGTGGGAGTTATGGAAGGAATCTAATGAAAATAATAAATGGTTAGAAAATAATAGAAATAAAAATTCTATAAGCAATGTAGAGATATTACCACACGAGAATAGTGTTAAGTTTTCAAGCGTTAGAAAAAACACTGAAAACAACGTTAAAGAAAACAATAAATATTATTCAGAGGATATCCCTTTAGGGGGGTTGACTAAACCCTCACCTAAAATTCCGTGGTCTGTGGAATACGATACCTCGCCAATACAAAAATTACCTTTATTATCTGATTTAGGCACACAAACAAGTACGTTAAATAAAGGAGCATTTAGACATCCTAATGGTAATACAGAACTTGCACAGGCAGTAAGATTCATGAATTCGCAAATGGAGTTGCCCACCTAATGATTAAAGTACAATACGAAAAGCTTAGGATAATAAATAATTTAATAAATAACGGTAGGTCCGGTATAGTATCTTTTTCGTTACCTAATGCAGGAAAAGATAATCCCGTAAAAGGTCTTTTATCTGATGAATCTGTACAACTTTCTTATAAAAATAGTTTTAAGTCCTTGCTCCCCAACACAGAAAAACTATCGTTAATCTCTCAAATTGTAAACACAGGTAGTACTGGAAAAGATAATCCCGTGGTTACGTGGACTAATGCTACTCAAGCAGCTTGGATAGGGTCAGAACCTTTAAAAATTTCTTTATCTTTTTATTTATTTTCTTTTGATCCTGATGACAATATAGATAAAGATTTTAGTTACTTTAGAGAGTTGATGCACCCTACAAGATACTCTAAAAATAACAATGATTTTTTTGTAAGTGTTCATGGAGGTTATAAACCAAAAATATCAGGTGACACGGGTTATGCAAAAAACGTTAACATAGATAATTCTGTATTCACAGAGGGCGATGGAACAATAAAAGTTCAAATAGGCTCTGGATGTATTTTACGAGGTATGTTATTAGAAGATATAAATGAAGAAAGAAGCTCTGTACAAGTTGAAAAAGGGACACCACTTTATATTAAAGCTACTGTTCAATTAAGGAGCAGGAGACTTTTATTCGCAGATGAAGTAGAAAGTTTATTTAAGGTAAATTTATAAAAATGTTTACAGTACGTAATTATCCAAGTGAAGAAAATTTTGATGTAGCAAAATTTATTAATTTTGTAGGAGATAGCTATGATTTTATAAACAGCCCCCTTTTAAATCATCTAAAAACTCTACCAGTAACTAGATATTATACTGTAAAAAATGGTTATAATGAGTTAGATCAGATTTCCCAAGAAGCTTATTCTTCTCCGTTTTTTACTTTCTATATAATGTATTATAATGACTTACAATCAGAAGTTGTGCCAGAAGATACTACTTTAAGATTATTCAGTCTCACGGATTTAAATATACTTTATCAGAATATATCAAAAGGACTTTTTTAAGATTTGCATATACCTTCTTCAAATATTTATTTTGATATAAAAATAGGAGATTCTCTTTTAGGGGTAGAAAAAGAGAATTTTTTGGAAGTAGAAATTGTAGAAACTGCTGGTTTAGAGTTACCTACGATTGAGCTAGGTTTTATGACTTATAGTGAAAAGGTAAAAAATCAGTTATTAGAAAATAATGTAATACAGGTTTACTTAGGCACAAGTCCCCAAGAATCGGAGTCTTATGATGTACATATTCTTGCGAAAGATGCTGGGAGTACTGGTTATGGGTATAGTTGTGTAGTTGTAGGATTTCTTTTAAATAAGAAAGTTTTAACTGGTAAAGCACAGTATGCAATAAAAGGGACTTCTTTTGAAGGTATTGGGCAAGTATGTGATAAGTTTGAGATAGAATTTTTATCTGATTTAAGCGAATCTAAAGATACTGAACAAGTTTGGTCTATTTATAATGAGTCCTATAGAAATCTTTTGTATGAAATGTGGTTACACATGGACTTGAGACCGTCTTTTCCTCTTATTGCGATAACTAGGGAAGGTAGTTTACTCTTAAGAGATTATGATACTATGCTTAAACAAGGGTCTGTTAAGAATTTTACACAGGTAGGAGCAAATACAGAGTTTGATATCCCTTTTTCTAACTCTTTTGAAATAGTAGACCATACATATATATATAATATTTATAATGGATATGGGAAACTAACCAATATCCATAATACAGAAGAAGGTACTTTCAGCAGTTTAGTCGGGGTTAGTGAAAATACATTAGCTACTTCACAAGCATTAGAGGTTTCAAGGTCAGGTAATAAAGTTTTAGAAGGATATAGGAGTAGTGAAAACGTCCACAGTACTTATTATGACTCGTATTTTTATAATGCGAGTAAATTAATACAGTTATCGAGTATTTATGGGGAAATAAAGTTAATAGGCATTTATAAAGACGATTTAAATTTACTGGATTTAGTAAACGTCGTTTTAGCTGACTCAAACGACCCTGATAATGGAAAATATATAGTAGATACTTTAGTATACTCTATGGTTCATGGAGAACCTTTTACGACTACAGTATATGTAACGAGAGATTCTAAAAATAATTTAGAAAATAATATAATTAATGCAGACACAGGTATTAGTATACCTTCTTCAAAGAGGTCGAGCTTACTTAATTTTGTTAGTAATGCAAGAACTTTATTAACTTATATAAGAAAAGGTATTGATGGGACTCTTGCAACAGAAGTGAAAGGTTATTTTATAACATTAAAAAATAATGTTTTAAATAATTTTTCTATAGATGGTCAAATTATAAGTTTAACTTCTCAAGTAGAAGCTTTAGCAAGTTTAAAAAATTTAGGTAGGACAAAATTATACCAGTTATTAGATTTATATGTTCCACAGAATGTTCAGTACTTTTTTGAAAATGTGGGTTGGAGTAATGATTTAAGTATCTTAAATATATTAAAAAACGCTGTATATTCTTTTGCCCCCACAGAAATAGCAGATTTTTATGAAGAAGTAATAATATTAATAGATAAAATAAATTTAGAACTTAACGATATTGAAGAAGATGTAAAAGAAAAAGAAGGTGTAAATATAAGTATGTTAGAGTTAACAACCTCTCAGAGTAGTGAAAGAGTTAATAAGATAGTAACGGAAGTACTAGGTAATACAGGGGAACTTAATATACCTATACCTGTTATTTCTCTTACAGAGTCCCATGCACTCTTAACCGATGTGAGTTTAAAAGATGTTATAGTAGATAATATTATTGCTGAATTAGATAGACAAGGGTATTTGACAGGTATTAGTAATGCAGTCTTTAAACAGATTTTATTAGGTGAGATAGTATTAGACTCTATTACAATAAATACGATAGAAAATAATATTAATAGTATATTATATACTCGTTATTGGGGTGTGTGGGAAGATTCAAATGATATATCTGAATATAATATAAGAAGGTCTTTCCAAGAACCATTCAGTACAGTTGGGTGTATTAAGTATATTGAAGCTAAGGGAGGTAAGTATCTTTATTTTGTAGCCCCGTCAATTGAAACTGGACTTACTTTCTATGTAAACGATGTATTAACAACTTTTCAAAGCACAGACTTAAATTTACTTGTATTTGATGATAGGAGTAAGAGGATTCCGTTTAAGTTATATTATGGAACAGAACAGTATAATAGTAGTAGTGTAAAGTTAGAAGTTAGGAAGTCCTAGTGAGTTTATTTCGCCCTTTTAAAAAAATAGTAAGAGAAGCAAAGAACCCTTATGAAATAGAACATCAAGGGACTGTTATATTTAATGAAGACCCTAAGAAATTGGGAAGAGTTCAAGTTTCCATAAAAATGTGGGAAGATTTAGATGATGACCTATTACCATGGTGCACGCCGGAATTACCTAATTTCTTAGGGAATAATAAACAAAATTTAATGTTAAGTATACCGGAAGTAGGTACAGATGTTACTGTATTTTTTCCAAATAAGGATAAAAATAATCCTGCATATAAAGGAACATACTTAACTAATTTAAACGTTAATAAAGAAAATGTTCTGTTTGAAAATTATCCTCAAACGTATGGTTGGGTTGATAGTATTTTAAATTTCTTTAAAGTAAACAAAACAAAAAAAGAAATTATTTTCCAACATAGTTCCGGCACTAATATTAAGATTATAGAGAACGGAAATATAAAAGCTACACATGCTAATGGAAGTTATGTAGAAATAACAGAAGACTATACTAAATTAGAACATAGTTTAGGGTCTAAAGTTACGTTAGACGATTATGGAGAAATAATAGTACAATCTAAAAAGGGTAGCACATATAAGTTCCGTGATAGCGGATTGGAGATAAAAGCCCCTAGCTTATTTATAGATGGGAAATTAGGTGCAAGTACAGGGAAATCTGCTACCATAGTATGTGGTTCTAATGTACTAATATTTGAAAATGGTATTTTAGTTCAAGTTTTATAAGGAGATGAGCGATGTCAAAAGTAAATTTAGAGTGGTTTGATAAGACAGTAGAGTGGGTAGAGCAAGAAAACCAGTGTCAATTGCTTAATGAAAAATTACAATTAGTACAAGATGCTTTAGCAGAACAAATAGAATCTTTAGATAAGCAACTAGAGTTGAAATCTTTATTAGAAGATTTATTAACGATTCCGTCGTCCGTTGATGGTGTTTTAGGGTATTTAAATAAAATAAAAAATTTAGTAGTCAAGTATTACCTCCCACTTATAGATACAATAGAAACATATGCTGAAATGGTTCAAAAATATACAGAATTAATAACAACTATTATTAATAAAATATCCACGTTACAATGTAATATAGAAACTCCCGATTTACCCGAAGCACCAACTTTACCAGATCCTTTAGACATTTAAGTTAAATTTTATATAATAGTAGGTTTTGTAGGTCTTCTCTTGGTAAGTATTTTTTCTGATATAAATGTAAGGATTAAAGAAGTAGATGACTCTGATAATATGGTTGTCTATGATTATGATGCAATAAAGCAGTCCCTCATTTTATTTATTAGGTCAAAAGAACAAGAAACCCCTTATTATAGAGCGTGGGGGTTAAACCTTGAACAGTTTCTTCATATGCCTTTGAATTTTGATACAGGTGATATTGTTTATGAATATATTAGAGATAAGATAGAAAGATTTTTTTCAGATTCTATTATTATTTTAGAAGATAAATCCCTTCTTACAGTTGATTATGATAATGAGTCTATAAAAATTGACCTTGTTTTACAGATTATAGAAACAGGCGAAGAATTTAACTTACCTACCATAGAAGTTATATCTAATACATAAAGGATAATAAATGACAGCCCCAGATAACGAAACATTAAGTGCTTTATCAATAACCAGTTGCTTTAATTTAATAAAGTCTTACTTTACTTCACAAGATAATAATAGTGCTTATAAGTCTTTAACAAGAACTACTGAAGGTACTTTTTTAATAAGAGTTATGGCAACTGTCCTTTCTAATTTAAGTTATCGAATTATATCTTATTTTAGAGAAGCATTTATAAGTACAGCTAATTTACTATCCTCTGTTACAGGTATTGCTGTCAATTTAGGTTATTCAGTTTATAGGGGTTCAAATCAAAGGAGACTTATAACAGTTACCCCCTCACAAACAGTAGTTTTACCAAAATTTAGTGTAATAGGAACGTATAATAACGACTATGACATTATTAATTTAGAAGACACTACTTTACAGGAAAACGTACAAGTAGAAGTTCTTACTGTAATTGGAAAAGTAAAAACAATTCAACAAAGAGCAGGAACTTCTGAATTAAAGACGTTTACTTTTTATACGGAAAAAATATCAGAAGATTTAGTTCTTTTAAAAGACAGTGTTGAAGTACCGTTTTCTAAAGTTGCTAAAGACATGGCAGATGATAAATACTGGGTAAGGACTAATCCGTTTGGTTCTATTGATATTCAGTATTTAAACGATGCTGTAGGAGCCCAATATACTTATAATACAGAGTCCATATTTACTATAAAATATATAGAGTTAGCAGATGCCCCTAGTATTCAGTACATAAGTGGAATGTTTACTTATTTTACATTAGATAATACAAGAGTTATTGAAAAATATAATGCACCGGAGACTGTACAGAGAATAAAAATAACAGCACCCTATAGTCATGAAGTACAAAGTACAATACGAGCTAGAGAAGATTATCCGAAAAGATTTCCAGAAATTAATACAAAAATAACATATTCTGATTTAATAGATATAACACCTGAGTATGTTGCAGTTTCTTATTTAAAAAATGATCTGTCTTTTTTAACAAGTACAGAGAGAACAAATTTAAAAACAACTCTAGAAGGAGAAAGAAGTATTGGAGCCCCCTTACCAGATATAACTAATCCTAAAAGAGATTTAGTAACTTTAGATATAAGTATTAAACCTTTAAATAATCTTGTCTCTCTTGCAAATGTTAATACAGATTTAAATAGTATTTTTGAAGTTTATTATGAGAATATAGTAAATAAAACTTTAGATACTTTTGATGTAGAAAAATTAATAGAACAATTAAGTTATGTTAAATATGCTAGGGTAACTGTAAATGAAAAAACACGTATAGCAAATACTTACTATAATATTGGGGATGTAATTTTAAAGGATGATATTAATTATAAAGCGTGTGAGGTACTAGGACAGTCAGACTCTTTAGAACCGTTATGGAATGTCCCAGCTTTATCAATCCCTGCTACAGATATTGATACAGAATTAGATACAATAGACAATAGTATTGTTTGGAGAACTTACAAGAAATTAGATATTTCTAGGTTAGAAAATTGGCAGGCTAATACTAAGTATAAGATAGGTGATTATGTTTTATCAACATCTTTCCCATATTATATGTTTAAAGTTGTTGATTTAATAAAATATAATGACGAAGCATTATCTGCTACCCCATCTGGTTTTTCTACTGGGGAAATAGGTGATTTTGTAAATGATGGAAATATTTTATGGGTTAGAAAGCTTTTAAATATGTCCCACCCTGATAGAACAGCAAATACAAATTATCGTTTAGGAGATAATATAAAAGTAGGTTCTTATTCTTATGAGTGTGTGGGATACAGAGGTAAAACAGATGAAGCTCTTTCTACCACCCCCATATTTGAACTAGACGAATATATTATAGTAGATAAAGGTGCTGATTATTTTGAAATAACAGGAGATTACTCAGCATTTTTTAAGGAAGACGATGTTTTAAAGGTTTTTGTGAGTAATTCTTTATACTACTCTTTTTCAGTAGATACAGTAGCTTATTTAAATAGTACGGGAAGAACAAGAGTAACTGTTAATCAAACAGTAGTGAATTCTCTCTCTTATACAAAAATTCAGAAAGAATATGTAGGGACCCAAGACGGTTTTATAAATTGGGTTATAGTAGACGATAATACTAAGTGTTTAACTAGTTGGAAGTCATATAACTCAATAAATTATGATTTGACGATTTTATAGGGTTGTTGGTTTGTCTATATTAGGTTACAGCGCAGCAAGATTATTACCGAGGTGGTGGATTGAAAACGCCTCGCTTTGGAGTGACAAGTTAATCCCGTTAATAGATTGGTTTTTATCTAATAATAATGTAGAAAAAAGTAAAATGAGTGAGGCATTTTACCAGATTATAGATAAATATATTAATACGCAAGACCTTCCTTTAGAAGGACTTGTGAAGTATATTGATGAAATGGGTTATGGATATATTAATGACTTCTTACAGTTAGATGAAGCGAGAGCTAAAAAATTAGTTGCTTTTTTAATGCTTGTTCATTTTTTAAAGGGAAGTAGAATAGGTCTTGAATTAGTATTAAATATTGTAGGAATAAGTGCCCAGATAACTGAGTGGTGGGAAGAAACCCCTGTAGGAACACCGAATACTTTCACTCTTGTTATAGATTCAAGTACTTTTGCAGACCAAGAAGACGCTGAAACGTATAGAAAATTTGAAACTTTTATACGTAATTATGTTTACCCCGAAGTACAGTTTAAAATAGAGTATTCTACTACTATTGGTATTACTTTAAACACAGATTTACAAGGTTCTTATAGTGTAACTTATAATGATGGAACAATAAGTACCCCAAAAGGGAGGCTTTTACTAGAAGATTATGAAGAATTTTTAATAACAGATCAACAAGTAATAAATAGTGCTTTAGATTATTTTGAAATAGAAGGTGATTATACAGATAATTTTTTAGCAGGGGGAATTTTACATTGTTTTTATGCTACTGGGATTTATGACGATTATATAGTAAGCAGTTTTGAATACGTAAACAGTTTAAATGCAACAAGAGTTTATGTTGCCGAGAGTATTCCAAATTCAAGAGTTTATTCAAAAATAATAAAAGGAGCAGTACAAAGAGAATATACAATATTAGCTCAACAAGTAGTAAATAGTGATAAGGATTATTTCGATATTCAAAAAAACACTTCTTTATCAGAGGAAGAACTAGATTTATATAATGTTATAAAAGACAATATTTCTAGCGAAAGTAATATAAAAGGACTATGGTTTTATAATATTACTTCGGGAACAGAAATAACAGATTATTCGGGAAATGGGAATACGTTATATTTAACAAAAGATGCTTCCTTGTTATCCGCAGATGGGAGAGGTATCTCTTTTCAAGAAACAGATGAATATATGTATATAAACGATACTGATGATTTTTCTTTTGGAGACGGTATTAGTGATTCACCTTTTTCAGTGGGTAGTTATTGTAACGTTAATTATGACAGTGTTAAAAAAACATTTTTATCTAAATATTATACAGGAAATAAAGAATGGAGATTCTATGTAGGAGATAATAACAAAACCTATTTTTATCTTACAGATAATTCTTCTGGTATTACACAAGGTAGATACTCAGATGTAGGAAGTTATTTTGGTAATTCTCTATATACAGCAACTTATGATGGAAATGAGTCGGACCCTAGAGCAGGTATAAAAATATTTAGGGGTGGTTCTGAATTAGATACTAGTGAGAATACTTTACAAGCTTATGTTTCTATGGAAAATACATCAGCTAAGGTAGAAAGTAGATATCAGGAAGATGATGCTAGTAGGTTTATAGGTGTTAAATATGTAGATTTTATTATAGCTGAGGAATTGACAGAAACCGCAATAATAAACATTAATAATGCTTTAGCGATATATTTAGATAAAGTAGGGATAAGTGATTTTACAACACATTTTCAAGAGTGGGATAGAATAAATGCTTATTATAGTAGTTCCAATTCGAATGAATTTATAGTAGATACTATAGAGTTTATTAATAGTTTAAATATTACTAGAATATTTGTTAAAGAAGATATTGAGAATTCACTAGTATATGCAAATATTATAAAAAATGATAATAATCATTATGTTTTAACAGAGGATAATAATACTATCTCTTATATTCTTGTTTTTAATTAAATTTTAAAGTAAATAGGTAGGATGTATGATAGATAAAAAAGTAACGCAATTAAATCCAGAAACTGAAGTAGCAGTAGACAATTTAGCTTATATAGTTGATGATGTAAACAGCTTTCCCGTGAGTAAAAAATGCACTGTACAAGACTTTGTAAAAGGGGGTGCACAAGATGGCGCTGTTAGTGAATTAATAGATGCTAATTTGACTGGGGATAGGGTAGGAGTCACTGATGCAAGTGGTAAAATAGTTGTTTCAGATATTACAGCTACTGAGTTAAGCTATTTGGATAATGTTTATAGTAATATTCAGACCCAGTTAGATGTTTTAAAAGCTATTATGATTTCTGTTGATACTACTATAAGTGTGCCATCAACAGATTATCCAACGCTTAACGATGCATTTGAGTATCTTGCCGATAAAGTTATCAAGGCAGGTGTCTTGGTTACGATCCAGTTGGATTATTCTAGCCCCCCTACGACGTATACATTTAATGATGAATTTTTAAGAAATCATTCACAGGGGCAAAATATTCTTGTCCAGGGAGACCCGACAGATGCAGATAATGTTATTTTACATTTTAATAATGGCTCAAACGGGTTTGTTGTTGATTGTGGATGTGTGTTTAGAATATCAGGCGTAACGATTAAAGGTGATGGCGTTACATCAGATGTTTATGGTTTATGGTTAAAAGAAGGTGGAAATTGTACTGCTGAACCTCAAGTTAAAATTATAGAATTTTATAAAAACATTGTATGTCATAGTGGTTCTTATTTAAGAGCAGAAGATATTATTAGTCAAAATGCATTAGATGATGGATATAGTACTAATGGTGGGGATTCAATTGTAACTAATATAAATAGTTCTAATAATGGTGGAGATGGTATAAACGCAAGTAATGGAGCAAGGGTATATGCTTCTGGTGGAACTTGTTCTAGTAATGGTGGCAATGGAGTACAAGCATCTGTTTGCGCAAGTGTTCAATTTGGAAGTGGCACAGCTAGTAGTAACTCTACAAATGATTTATATGCTAGAAGTGGCGGTTTTATTTATGCCCATGCTACAACAGCAAGTGGTTTATCCCCAAGTGCTAATACAAGAGGAAATTATGAAGGCTATATAGATAAACCATAAGGAGTGAAAATGAAATTTACTCTTAAATATGACTAAAATATTGAAGATAAATATTTCTACTAACTGTGTTAAATATAGAAGTAATATTAAAGATAGTAGGTTAAGTTTACTTAGTTTTAAGTTAAATTTTATTAATAGTATCTAATACAGTCAATTTACAGGTTTAATATAAAATATGTCAAATTCATTTACAGGGGTGCTTACAGCACAAGCATTATCAGAAGTTTTAGCTAATCCAAGTCTTATAAATGTAACTTCTTTTGCAGTATCATCTGTTCAAGGGACATTAGACCCCACAAGAACAATTGCAAATCCAACGTGGTTCACCGATACCTTTAATCCAGTAGCAACAGTTTCCGATAATAAAATAGAGATATCTATGATTATTCCACCGTCTTCCGATGAAGTTCCTATAGTAGACGGTAGTTTAATAAATGAGTTATATTTATATGCGAATACTAATGGCGGTAGTACATATCTTTTAGCAATTATACATCCTCCCGATGGAAATGCTATTACATATTCAGAAATTGTAAATTATCAGATAGATGTAGAAGTACAATTTTCACAAGGCTCAGGAGCAGGTGTATTTAATTTTATTTATGCTGCTGGGGATGTAAACGCACATAACTTAGATCTCAATGCTCACCAAGATAGATGGGTAAAAAAAGCAGGGGATACTATGACAGGTGCCTTGCACCAACCAAATTCTGTTTCCAAAACTTCATCTGGCGGTGTATTAACGTTAGATGAGACAAGTAATTCTTTTATAGCGAATGGGGGAGAAACCATAACATCTATTACAGGGTGGACAAAAGGTATTGCTGTAATACGTTGGAATACTGTGAGAACTTTAACATATAATGCAACAAGTTTGGTATTATTAAGAGGAACTAATAGAGTTACACAAATTGGTGATGTGGGAATTTACGAGTTTAGTGCTACTGGATGTAGAGAAATAGCTTATAGTGTTGTAGGAGATTATGCAAAGAGATTAGGAGATAGTTCTGTTAATTTTGAAGTAGCTAACGGGGTATCTAATTATGACGCAGTAAACTATAGTCAACTAATAAGCTTACAACCTGATATATATACTACTTATTCAGTAAATAGTGCATATAGAGACTCAGATGGATATGCTGATTTTATTAATAAAGTATCAGATACAGAAGTAAGTTTTGATGTAGATGGTGGAACAAGCTATGAAAATTTAGTTTGTACTTTTCCAGATGGAACTGTTTCAACATTTGAAAGTTTAGCAAATATTTCAAGTGAATTATCTTCTGATGATACGTATTATATTATAATTGAAAAAGGTAATACAACTGCTTCATTATGTAGTGGTACAATAACCGAAAGTTATAGTGAACCAGCAACACCTTCAAGTGGTGATTATTGGTTAGATATATCTGTTAAACCATATATTCCATATAAATATGGTGGGGGTGCTTGGATTGAAACACAATTTGTTAAATTAGGTGAAGTTACAAAAACAGGTGGAATACTTGGAACACCCATAAGTTATGCTTTAAATGGTAAATCAGTCATACAAAGTGCTATTCCATCAACAGCATTAACAAATATATCATTTAGCCATAATATTGGTTCAGACTGCAAGAGTGAAAATGAATTAATATGTATTTCTTCTGAATATGGATATGAGGTAGGTGAAAAAGCAAAAGGGTTTGGTAAAAGTATTGATGGCGTTTTTGACTCTAGTGAATATGTTTATAAATTAAATAAATTAACTGGAATAACTCATACAACTAGAGCTGCTGGAACTCTTCAACCATTTGCAGTTATTAGAGAAGCGGGTATAGAAGAATGCAGAATAACATACTCTAAATGGGAAATTATATTTACAACAAAGAGGAGTTTTTAATAGTGTATAAAAGTTGTAGAATATTAGATAAAGAAACATTAAGTATAATTTATAGTAAGAATAATACAGAATGTGAAAATAGCTCTTTTTATAATTTAGTTGAAATTCCTGATGATGGTAAAGAGTATGAACCAATGGATAATTACCCTTATTATAGAGAAAAGCTATTAGACATAGAATTACTTAGAGAAAACGGGCTTAATTTTTATTTAGAAAAAGCAAGTGAATATAGAGCTTTATCGTTTCCAGTACAGGTAACTAAAGCAGATGGGTATAAAGTTATTGCTAAGTTAAATCTCCTTGAAGAAACATTGAGTGATCTTGTGCTTACTGCTATGAAATCCGGTAGTATAAAGAAACATAAAATTAAACATTATGATACAGGTTTAGATGAAGTAATTTCCATAGATTCTTTTGAGGTAGAGAGAATAAGAGATTTGATCACACAAAAAGTAGATGATTTAACAGAGCTGGATGTAAAAATAAGTAATAAAATAAGAACAGCTAATGAACAGTTAGCAATAGCAGTATTTACTATGACGGAGCAACAATTAAATCAGTTTGCGATGGCTATAATGGGTAATGCAAATAGTATAATAAATATGACGGATGTAGAGTTTGATTTGTACGTTAACGTCTTAATAGGCCAAATAAAAGCAAACTAAATTAAATTTTAATAACATTATTTTACACATTTGATGAGTATAAAAGATAGAACAGTCCCATTAATGAAAGCTTATAGAACAGAGATAAAATTAAATAAGGAACAGGAAAAGCTTTACAAGCTTACTACTTCAGCTTGTAGGTTTGTCTGGAATTTGTTTATCTCTGTTAATAAAGAAAGATACTCCGTAGGAGAAAAATATCTTAATAACTACAACTTTAGTAAATGGTTCAATAATGAGTATCTCAAAGAGAATGAAGATAAACAGTGGTTAAAGGAAGCTGGAAGTAAAGCTCTTAGGAAGACAATGATGAATTGTGATAATACTTATGTTAAATTTATGGAGGAGAAGAAAGGATTTCCTAAATTTAAAAAAGCTTCTACTGATAAGACAGGGGTATATTTTGTAAGAGCATCTTTAGATAAACCTATTAAATGTGAGAGACACAAGATAAAAGTTCCTATGTTTGGAGAGATACACATAAAAGAAAAAGGATATCTTCCTATAGAGTCTAATAAAATAATAAGTGGAGCAATAACTAAGAGAGCTAGTAAGTATTTTATCTCTGTTATAGTATACGAGGAGAGTACGAGAGATTACAGGAATTGTAATGAAGGAATTGGTGCTGACTGGGGGATTAGTACATATTTGACATGTTCTAATAGTACTAGTTACGAAAATATTAATAAGACTACTAAGATTAAGAAGCTAGAAAAAAATCTTAAAAGACAACAGAGAGCTTTAAATAGGAAGTACGAGGCCAAGAAAAAAGAGAAAAGAGATAGAGTTTCTAACAATTATATAAAGAATAAAGATAAAGTTTCTAAACTTCATTATAGGTTAGAACAAATAAGAAATTCCTACATTAATAAGTGTATTGATGATATAGTTAGGAAGAAACCTAAATTTGTTTCTATTGAGAACCTTAATGTAAAAGGAATGGTTAAAAACAGACATCTAAGTAAAGCTACCCTACAAAATAAACCTTATTACTTTAAACAAACTCTAACACAAAAGTGTACTAAACATAATATAGAAGTAAGAGAAGTAGGTAGATTTTACCCTTCATCTAAATTATGTAGTATTTGTAATACTAAAAATAATATGTTAAGATTAAAAGATAGGAACTGGAAATGTAGTAGTTGTGGTGCAGAGCACCAGAGAGACTACAATGCAGCAGTAAACCTTAAGAATTGTAAAGAATACACATTGTTAAATAGTGTAAATACCGATGGCTTGTCGGGAATTAACGCTTGTGGAGTGTTAAAACAAACTCAAGTAGTCGCCTCTGGTGATAAAAGAGAGTACGATTGTATACCTAACAGGTATACTGGAGAAGCAAGAAAAAGCGAATTAGTAACTTCAAGTAGGATAAATTATGTTTAAAGTTACTAATTTGGAGCAGTTTGATTTGTATATAGAGTCTTTAGTTCAACAGATTAAAAGTCAATAGGTAAGGAGAACAATAATGGATTCAATATATTATGTAGTAGGTTTAGGTGCCTTTATAGTACTCTATATAATAATTAATGCTATTCAGAAAGTCATAGAATTTCTTAGTAACGCATTTAAAACAAATGAGTCTTGTGTACAATGCCAACAAAAATGTAGAAAAGAAATTTATGATAAAATAGAAAAGAAAGCGGACAATGAAGCATTAAGAGAGTTACAAAGAGCTTTTAATGATTTAAAAAATTCTAATACAGAAATATTAAAGTCTGTAACAGGATTAGATGCAAAAGTTAATATAATTCTTAGTAGTAGTTTTAAAAATTTTAGAGATGATGAAAATAGGTAAAAATAGGGTAGTATTACTTAGTCTTTCGGGTGGGGGTTGTAAAGGAGTTATACAAGCTATTTTGCTTCACCATATTTTTAATTTAACGGGGAAGCAGCCGAGAGATTTATTTGATGCTTTTATAGGTACTTCTGTAGGGGGTATTTTATCTTATCTTTATACGTGTAGGCAAGGGTATACTACAAAAGACGTAATAGATTTCTTTACAGGTGAGTCGGCTAAAAAAATTTTTGATAAAAGAATTTTTAAGTGGCCTATAAATTATATCAAACATAAACATTCTTCAGAGGGCATCGAAGGTATTTTAAAGGAGAAGCTAGGTGAGTATACTTTAACAACTTTAAGTAATCCTGTCATAACTACTATGTATGATACTAAAGATAGACAAGCCCGTTTTATAAATTCTACTCAAGAGATATATGAGGATATTGAGATATGGAAGTTTGCTCGTGCAACTAGTGCGGCTCCTACATACTTCCCACCTTATAAGATAGGAAGTATGTCTCTGATAGATGGGGGTGTTTTTGCCAATGATCCTACAATATATGGGTATATTGAAGCAAAAAAGATGTTCCCAGATAAAGAAGTAATAGTAGTAAGTATTGGGACAGGTAGTTATTCTTATTCAATACCTTTTAATAAGATTAAGAATTGGACAGTATTTAATTGGGCATCTTCTCTCTTCGACATAGTGAATGATGGGCAAAGTGATACGACAAGCTATGCTATTCAAAAATTACTAGACGAAGATCGTAGATTCGTGTTTAATCCAATTCTCCCAGAAAAATTAGATGCAATGAACACAATAGAGAATATCCCAAACCTTATAAATCTTACTTATGATTACATAGAAGGTGAGTGGAAAAAAGAAATAAACAAACTTATTTCTATTTTAGCTTAGACTTGACTAAATTTTTAAAATAGTTTAAACTATTAAAATGAAAATAAAATTATTTAGTGATATACATTTAGGGTTTAGACTAGATTATGAACCTAATTTAGAGGGTATAGATGTTTTGTGTCTTGCTGGAGATATAGGTGAGGGTCTTACAGCGTGGGAATTTTCTGATAAATTATTAAAAAAATACCCTATTTTAAAAATAGTAGAGGTTCCTGGAAATCATCTATATTATTCTAGTCATAGGATGGAAAAGATAGATAGGAGAATGAAAGAGAAGTCTGAAGAAAATGATAGATATTTCTTTTTAAATAATAGTTCAGTAGTAATAGATAATGTCAGGTTTATAGGAAGTACGCTTTGGACAGATTTCAATAGAATGAATTCGACAGATATTTATAATATCCAGTTTGGTTTAAATGATTATAAATATATTACTACTGAAAAACTTAATTATAAAGGGATAACTCCGTTTTTCGTTAATTACTTATATGAACAAAGTAAAGAATATATTTTTAATGAGTTAAATAATAGTAAAGAGGTCTGTATAGTAGTAACACACCATCAACCTTTTTTAACAGAAAGTAATAGTGTACTGAAGTATGCTTTCGAAGTTGATTTGACTGATGATTTTAATAAAGCAGAGAGACTCTGTACATATTGGTTTTCAGGGCATACTCACTGTTCTCATAGAATTAGTAAACCCTTTACTAACGGTGAGGTAGTTTTTATTAGCAACCAATTAGGATACCCTAATGAAGACACAGGTTTTCAAGAAGATTTAGTAATAGAGATATAGTTTTGGAAAAAATTTTAATAGTAGATTTATCATATGTTTTCCATAGGTATTGGTATGTAAATGATGGTCAAGGTTATAAAGACCCCGGAATTTATGGTACTTGTTATTTTTTAAATCTTATAGCAAGAAATAATCTAGAAGAGTTTGGAAAGATTTATATTGTATTAGATTCTGATTTAAAGAACCACGAAAAGAAAAAACTCTATCCAGAATATAAATCTGGGAGAGGGGATAAAAAAGAAACTGTTTATAAAAATTGGGGTGATTTTTTAAAGATTTTATCTTCTTTTAATAGTAAATTCATTATATTACGAAATAAATTTCATGAAGCAGATGAAGTTATTGCAGCACTAGCGGTAAAAGAGTCTAGAAAAGGTAAAGAAGCAACAATACATAGTGGGGATAAGGATCTTATCCAACTGTGCGGATTTCCTAATATAAGTCTTTCGAATAACTATAGGGGCGGGAAATTCATAACCCTATCTAAAAAAGACCTTAATAAAAAGTTTAAAGTAGGTAAAGATAATGATTATAGTTTTATATCGGAGGATTTAAAAACATCTGTATTATGGAAAACTTTTAAAGGTGATATTTCAGATAATATTAAACCAGCAATTCCGAAAATAAATTATAAGGATGTGAAAGCTATAATACAGAAGTGGAATGGTAAATATTTAGATGAGGGGAATTTAGCAGATAACATAATATGTAATCTAACAGATATGTCTTTAAAACATAAGATAGCAGAAAATTTTGATACTATCTTATTAAATTATAAATTAGTATCTTTGTTGGATTGTTGGAAAGATAAATCTATTTTAAGTAACACTAAAATGTTACTTAGCACAATTTCTAAGGAAGAACTAACACAGTTATGTCAGTTTTATAAAGTTAATTTAAGTTTAATTGGTGTGTAGTATGTATAAGTGTGAACATTTTATTTTAAAGGAGTTAGTTAGCCCTTTAGTATATAATTATTATGTTCCTCGTTTTGGAGAGGAATTTTTATGGTTAATGTTCCCTGAACAAGCTCCGAGGGAGTTAGATTTTATAAGAGAAAAGTGGGAAGAATATTGTGATACCTTCTCTGATCTTAAAGTCCTGTCTAAGGGCATTTTTATAAATACGTGGGCTTTTAATGGTAATATGACACAGAGAGGATTGAGGTCAAACATAGATTCTATTGTAAAAGGTAAGAAAATACCTTATTTAAGTGCTCATTGTTCTTTTAGAGCTTTTGATTTAGAACCTGCTAATAAGCAGTATCAGTTATTTTTTAATTTTATATGGGATTTGATGATACAAGGTAGATTAAAATTTTTTAAAAGAATAGAAATAGACAAAGTAACTGTTCCTAAAGGGTATGTTCATATAGACGGGATTGAAACTTTTACAGGTTACCCAGAGGTATTCAATCCATAATGAAAAAAATAGTTTTAAGAGATTATCAGCAAAACGCAGCTAAATTTGCTATAAATATTAAGAAGTGTTTATGGTTTGTATCAGCAGGTGCAGGTAAGACCCTATCCTCGGTCTTTACAGGACGTTATTTGTATAAAAATAAAATGATAGATAAAATAGTTATTGTAGCAACACCTTCAGCAACGACTCCTTTTATTAAAGATGCTGAAAAATTAGGTATAAAACTAAGTATAATTGAATTAGTAGAAGATTTTAAAAAGGCTGTTGAGGGTGATGATAAAATAATTTTAATAAAACATTCTATGATTAAGGATATTGGGTTAGATGAAGAAAACATTCAATTCTTTAAAAAGTCTTTAACTAAGAATTATAAGAAGATATTACTAATTATAGATGAAGCACACGAAATGAATAACTACGATTCTATAGTTCACGGTGCTTACCAGAAAATTTATTTTATGTGGGATAGAATCATAGCGATGACAGCTACCCCGTGGTCGAGTTCTTTGTTACAGGTTTTAGGTATGATGTGTTTGGTAAGACCGGAAAAATATTATAAATATTTAAGCAGTGCTATAAAGGAATTTAAACAAAAATATATAGTAGAAGAAGAAGTTAAAGATTGGAGGGGGAAGTTTCTTAGAATGGACCCTGTAGAGTACATTAATATTTCAGGACTAAGAAAAGAGCTCGAATCGTTTACTTATTTTTATTTCCCTAAAATAAATTTAAAGTTTTTTGAATATACTACTGAGTTAAAAGACTATAAAGAGTATGATAGTATAATAAAGATAGGGTTGGAAAAAAATGCCAAAGATAAATCTAAATCTACAAAAAGCACTAAATATAATAAAGAAGAGTAACTCTTCTAAAGAGAAGAAAAAGAAGTTAAATGTCGGTGCTGCTCTTGCCGATATGCAGGAATATGTAGATAATACCGATGAGAAAAAAGACTTGTTCTTTAAAGTATTGGCTGAGGTAGTGGATGAGGATTCTGGTAAAAAGATTATAGATAAAGGTGTAGTTGTTTATGCAAAAAGAGTAAAAACAATCTCTAATTTAATAGAATTTATAAAAAGTAAAGACATTAACGTTCAGTGTAAAAAGATAACAGGTGTTGAGAAAACACACAAAAGAAAAGAAGTAGAAGACTGGTTTCATGATAATCCAGAAAGAAAGATAGTTTTTATTAGTGATGCGGGGGGAGCCTCTCTTAATCTTAATCCTACTGATGAACTTATCCTTTATACAGTACCCACTGCGTATCGCAAATTTAGGCAGGTTATTGGGCGTATTGCTAGGATGTTTGGTAAGTTTGATATATTTAAAATAAGGTTTATAATAGTTAATGGAACTATAGATGAATATTCTAAAGAGTTACTAAGTAGTAGGTCTACTATAGAAGAGGGGCTTCTACATTGTAACTCAATACCTACAGCAGAATATGATAATTACCATAAGCATGTTTTTGAGCAGGTAAGACAAAGTATTTTATGGCGACGTAGAAGTAGGAAACTTAAAAAATAGTTTTACTACTTGATTTATTTTTAAAAAACTGCTATTCTATATAGTAGTTTAATTTATTGGAGTAGTAGAGATTGTCAGATAATTTTTTTGAACAACTTAAGATATACTTAGGAAAGTATGATGTACCTTTTTCTAAGAAGGAATCAAAATATTTTGATGCTCTTAACTTACAGAAAAAGTCTTATGTGGCATTTTCTACTAGTTATAAAACACTTAAGAAATTTGTTAATACTTTTTTACTCTATACTAATAATGATTACTATAGTTATATTACTTTTACAGTAGGTGAGTTGTTAGACTACAAGTTTTCTAATACACCTTTACCTTGTCCAGAATTAATGATAATTGTTTATCATAAGAATACTATAGAAACAGGGAATACTGAAAGTTATATAAAAGATGTATTATTAGATATAGTAGGAAATAGAAATAGATTAGAAAATTGTTATACTCTAATATTAACTGAAAAGAATTTAAAGTATTTTGAAAAAATAGAAGATGAGATAGAGATGGTATATTTAAGAACGGATGATATTAAAGGTGTAGGTAAGTTTACAAGTACCCCACAATCAATTTCTACGAATGGAGCAGTATATTAAATGGTAGTATTTAAAAAGGAATTCCAAGAGAAACTCACACCCGAGAGACTTAATTGGATTATGTTAAATTCTTTAGTTGAGTTTGATAAAAAACCCGAACTTATTAAAGCTATTATGAATAGATTGGATAAAGTAAAGTACCACCCTGTAGCAAAGAGATTTAGTAATCCGGCTCTTACTATGTGGGACTGGTATGATTACGCTTACAATCAATTTTTCAAGCAACACGGTAAATTTCCTGATGTAAAATGTTTAAGTGCACGATTTAAAGATAAGAATATAATAATTAAAGAAGATTATAGGTATGATTGGTCATTTTATATTTATGAGGAGTTTTTAAGGTGGTTAGATGTACAAATAATTCATTTGGACAAGGAGTTACTTTTAAGTGACCCCCATAATGTAGACCCTGAAAAAGCACAAGAATTTGTAAAGCTCCTAACTAACTACTCCTTTAGAAATTTAGAGGATAATAAACAAACAAAAGAATCTCTTATTAATCTTTATGAGGAATTTTCTAAAAATTATAACGGTATAAAAACGCATATTCCTTTAATAGATAATATAATAGGTGTATTGGGAAATAAAAGTATTGCTGTCTTGGGAGGTCCAAATGCTTCTGGTAAATCAACTTTAGCAAGAACGATAGCGTATAATGCATCGGTTCATGGCGGTAAGTTTGTAGATTACATATCTTTTGAAGACCCTAAAGAGTACATTTGGATGGGAATGGTAGCTATAGAGAGTTATTATTCTAAAGATAATATGATTTATAAAGATATGAGGCAGAACAAGTTAGATGACGGTGGAAAAACTCTATATAAAAAGAACATGACATCATTACTTGCAAAATTAAAGGAATCTGATGGATTTTTAAACCCGTTGGGGGCTGAAGATTTCAGTATGAACACTTATGGGGAGTTTAAGGCTAAGTTGGAGAAAATAGCAGGGGATAGAGGGAGACCCGCTGACCTCGTTATAATAGAAAACGTAGATAGTTTAAAAAGATTCAGGGGGGTATCGTCAGACGCTAATGATAATGTTAATAACCACATAATAGAGACTGACGATTTTGTTAAAACATATTGTGATGGATATGGTACTGTATTTCTGTTCCTTACACAATTAAGTCAAGAGGGTATTGCTAAAATAATTAAAAATGAAAAAAACATGAATACTGACGGGGAAAAGAAAAGTGATGTAAAAATAGACCCGACAGTATTTAGACAATACAGAGCATTGGGGGATAGATGTACAGTAGGTATGGTAATTTATTCGGACCCCCCGATGAGGTCGTTACAAAGAGTTAATATATATTTCTCTAAATCAAGAGAAGGAGAAGTGCCGAGTACACCTATAAAGTTACATTCTAATTTTGCACAAGGTATTATAGGGGGTGAAGCAATAATAGACTTAACTGAAAGAAGGGGGGATATAGATAAGTTTAGAGAAAAAGTTACGAATATAAAAGAAGATTGTTCGCAAGAAGATGTAGAAGCAATGGTAGATGAGGATTTCATGGATGTTGATTAAAAGAGATGAATATTCAACTGTTATTGTAGATTTTTCAAGACTAGTTCCATTTGATAGCCCTAAGTGGTATGATTTTATTAAAATGTCTATGGGAGTGTAGACTATACTAAAGAATTTATACAAACCATAAAACAAAGATACAGTTTCACGGAAAAACAAATGGAACGGGTAATATATGGGTTAAACTATGAGAGAGCTTGTCACAAATTTCTTTCCAAAGATCGGTGGAAAAATATTGGAAAATACGCTGGTTTAGACCAATCTCTATACCGTACAGGAAAGAAATTTCATTACAAGAATATTTAAAAAAATATAATTTAAAAAGGAATATAAAATGGAGCAGTTAAAAAACAATAAAAAAATATTAAGAGTAATAGTAGAAAGATTGTTTACTTTTGCAGAGTTAGATTCTTATTATGATGGGGTTGATAGTAACACAGGAAACATTTACTGTAAGTTTCATCCAGCAGAAGGGTATTCGGAAAATTTAAGATCCCCTGCTTCTAAGATGTTTTATAACGATGAAAAAGATATTCAAGAGTTGCACTGCTGGACATCAAGAAGAAATTATTCTGTATACGATTACGTAACAATGGTAATGGAAGAAGACCCTTATGAATACTTAATAAAAAATAAGAATAAAGAAGAAATTTTACCGTTATATGAAGCACTCCAAAAAGGATATATTAATATTGATTCTGCTCTGTTAGAAAAGAAAATAGAGTATTTAAATAATACTTATATAGAATGTGAAGAAGATGTGTCAGATTATATAGAGAAAGTTTACAGTTTGGGTGGGTGAAGTGAATGAGTGAAGAAGAGGAAATTAAGTGTTGTTACTGTAAAGATGGTGTTCGGTGTGAGAGTCCAGCTTATTTTACGGTAGTGGATGAGTGTAGTCTTAATTATTCTGTTAATTATTGGCATGTGTGTAAAAAACACGTTGGGGACTTTTGGGAAGAGGGTAAGTGTAAGCTTTATGAGGTTGGATATGAACCAAATTCTAGGTTAGATACAGGCTGCACTACGGGCTATTTTATAAATTCAAATGACTACCTAGTGGAGAGTGGGGATATTGTTTATTTGGATACTAACATAAATATATCTAAAAAGAAGTTTATTCGTATTTATGATTATTATATAAAATATGTACAGGATAAAGAAAAATTAGAAGACACAGGATTTATAAATACAGATGAAATTTACGAGAGTATTTTATTTTCGTTTGAAGTAGCATTAGAAGGTTGTGTTGGAGAAGACGGGTTAGCTTTATTTCAGGATTTTGTGTATAAAACAAAAGATGATAGTTTTTATGTAGTAAATAATATAAAGACAATAGAAGATTTATATGATTATATAGTTAAGTATAACAATTGTGAAAGTGAGTAGTAAGGTGTTTAAAAGAAATCCTAAGTTAATAGGCAGTGGAATAATAGAATGTATTCCACAAGAGGGTGAATGTCCTGTAGGATGTAAAGATTGTTTTTTTCAAAGTGGACGTTCGTATATAGAGCCGCTGTCAGAAAATTTACCACACATACCATCGTTAGAAATGACTAAAGGAAAGGTGGTTCGTATGAATGACGGGAATGACTCAAATATTCAACGAGAACTCGTAATGTCTACGGCAGAGCAATTTGATGATTATTTTTATAATACATCTATCCCAAGAGATATTGAGGGTTTTAAAGCCCCTGTGGTATTAACGGTTAACCCTGCGGAAATGACAGATAAATTTTTTCATAAATTAAGTCCTGTACCAAGTAATTTGATGTTTGTTAGGGTTAGAGTTAATATGTGGAATTTAAAAAGTGTAGTAGAACCTGCGATACATTATTATACAGATAATAATATACCGGTAGTCTTGACTTTTATGTCATATTATAATGAAAGAGGCCCTGAAGATTATAAAGATTATTATGAATTTAGGCAACGGGTTACTAATAGTTACTGGTGTTTAAAAATAGATTATATTAATAAGCTAAAAGATATTTATAAGAATAAGTTAGTATATTATTGTGACGGAGTTATAAAGTGTAAGGATTGTGGAAATTGTCTAAGAGAATATTATATGTGTAAAGAAAAAATGGGGTGCGTAGATGTTAACGGCTAAAGAAGCTAGGAAAATTTCTGAAGAGAATTTTACTGAGTAATATAGTAGGTTTTAGAGTACAGAATTGGACTATGGCATCTGTTATGGTGGTAGAATGGTGAGGTTGTTTAAATCAGATATAGAAGAAATGAGAAAAGAAAATGAGGAATGGTTTAATACAGAAATAATATGTGAACAATGTAGGACAAAATTTCCTCAAGGATTTTCTTATTTATTAGAGAATAAAATTATTTGTGATTATTGTTATTGTTTACATTTATACATAACAGGAAAGATATAGGTTTTATAAATTGACTATATCAGGAATAGAATTAGGAATAGGCGGGTTAATATTCGTTACTTTAAAAAATCATGTAACTAGTTTATTTGATTTAATAAGTAATTTAGTTTATAAACAGATTACTATAGATAACTCTGTAAATGAAGAATTATTTAATAAGTTAGAGGGGTGGTTGGGGCAACAGAAGGTAGTATTTTGTAATACCTATCAATTAAAAGAAAATGAAGAAGTAGAAAAAACTTTTTTGGGTGTAGGATATGGCCAGTCTCTTTATAATATCAACGGGAAATTTTGTTCTGTGGGAAAAGAGAGAATAGATAAAAATGGAAGTTTTAAAGTAATAGATTCTATTACAATAAAAGTTTTTTTCGGAAACCTTAAAGATGTTAGTACTATATTAGATGAGGTAACGCAGTTTAATGATTCTGCTTATGAGGATGACGTTGTAGTTATTTCAGGGTATACTAGGTTTTTAAAGGGTAAAAGACCTTTAAATACAATAGCTCTCTCGCAGAAAGATAAAGATTTTTTAATAAAAGATATAAGTTCTTTTTTAGACAGTAAACAATCCTATAGGTCTAAAGGAATTTCTTATAAGAGAAACTATTTATTTTATGGAACTCCAGGGACAGGTAAAACTTCATTAGTATGGGCGCTGGCCTCTTATTTTGGTTTTAAAATATGTATAGTTAATTTAGAAACTATGGGTAGTTTTAATGATTTACAGAGAATATTGGCTTGTAATAAAAATACAATATTTCTCATAGAGGACATTGATGCAGCGGGAGTAGACGTACATGAGAGATGTTTGAGTAAGAGTAGAGGAAATAGTGGGGGGGAAGGTAGTATTGTATATAATAGTAATGATAGTGACAGTAGGTTATCATTGTCAAATCTTTTGAATATTTTTGACGGAATAAATACACCGGAAAGTCTTATTTGTTTTTTCACAACTAATCATATTGATAAATTAGACCGAGCCTTTTTAAGAGATGGTAGGATGGATATAAAGTTAGAGTTAAAAGATATTGATAAAAGGTGTTTAATAGATAATATGGCGAAAAATATTTTAGAACAGGAGCAGTGTGAGATATTAGAAAAAGAGTTAAGAGATGATATTAGGATTTTACCTGCAACAGCTCAGGAATATTTAATGAATTTAGGTGTAGGAGAAGTAGTAGAGAGAATTAATAGATGATAGAAGAGAGATTATATAAATTAAGACAAGACATTGTTATGGCAACAGGAATATCGTCTCAATATTTATGTGAGTCAAGAGATACTGCTACTTCTGCTGTAAGAGAGCCCTATGGCGAATGTGTGGGAGAAATTCAAACTAATATAGAAAATAGAGTAAAATTAATAATATTTAATTACATATTAGGTATCGGGAAGTACTGTAGGTGGGATAAGTACCCAAGAAAAGTTAAAAAGATGATGAAGAAAAAAGATTGGTGGAAGTACAAAGATTTTAATTTCACTAATGTTGGTTTATCTAGTACAGGAGTTAATTTTAATAATGACAAAAGATTATAAGAAAAAATATGTTCAACAAAAGGTAGAACAAAAGAAAAAAAGCAGTAAAACGTTGTACAAATATATACCTGTACATGGTTATAGAGAGTTTGATAATAAGTTTCATAAATACGATGAGGAAGGGAATCTTATTTATTTAGGGGACTATAAACTTGTTAATACTTTAGAAGAGTTGGAAGAATTCGTAGAACTTTGTAAAGATAAGATAATCGGGTTTGACACTGAAACTACTGGACTGAACAGTTCACCTCGAGAAGAAGGTGGTGATTACATTGTAGGGTTCTCTCTTTCACTGGACGACAATTCGGGGATTTATTGCCCTTTGAGACATATGCGAAAAAAAGAAGTGGGTTCAGAAAAAGTTCCTAAATTAGATGAAGAAGGAAATGTAGTATATACTAAAACAGGAAGAGTAAGTCAGACTACGGTAAAGACGTATGAGTATTCATTACATAATGGAAATATATGTAGCAAAGAAGTAAGGGAGCAATTAGAATTACAGAGACAAAGAGAAGAGACGCAAAAATTAATAGATGGGTTAAAACAAGATAAAGAAAACTTTCTTGAAAATTCTAAAGATTTAGAAAAAGAAGTAGTAGAAGCTAAACTTGGTAGTATAGACTGTATGATAGGAGACTTTGAAAAGCATTTATCTGAAATGGAAGTTTCTAGTTATGTTTTAACAGAAGAAGAAAATGAGAGAAGTGCAAAAAAGTCCCTTGATATTTTATATAAAGCTTTAACAAGTGCAAAGTTAGTAGTAATCCATAATGCTGAATTTGACCTTAATATGTATAAGAAAGAAGGTTATTCTATTGAAAAAGTTAACTTTTTTGACTCTATGATACTTCCGTATCTTTTTGATGCGGAGTCAAAAATGGCAGGACTTAAGTTAAGTGCTAAATTGTATCTAGGACGTACTATGTTAGAATTTCCGGGTGAATTCAAGTATGTATGCCCCTACGATAGGAGCACAGTTATTTATGCATGCCACGATGATCAGACTGAAGTATTGACTGAAAATGGTTGGGTAATGTGGAAAGATTATAATGGAGAAGACCTTTTAGCTACTGTAAATGTGGAAAAAGATGAATTAGAGTACCAGCGTCCTCTAAGGTTATATGCGTATGAATATAAAGGAGAGATGATTTCTTATAAAAGTAAACATCTTGATTTTTGTGTTACCCCCAACCATAATATGCTAGTTAAGCGAGCACAACATAAAGAATGGGTATTCAAACAGGCAAAAGATCTTTTAGTTGAAGAAAGCGGTTATAAAGCTCCCACAGAGAAGAAAGGTAGTGGGAAGGATTCTTTTCATTTTAGTAAGAATGTTAATTTAACCCCTGTACAATTAGCCAGATTAACAGGTGCGTTGTTGGCAGATGGTTGGATTGTTCAAAGAGGCGACAAGCAAGTTTGTTATCACATAGGGCTGGCTGTTTGTAGCGATAAATTCAAAAAAGAGTTAGAAAATATGTTAATGGAAACTAATATGGGGTTTCGCCCTAACAAAAGAGAAAAAGGGAATAGCTGGGTTTGTTATAATAAAAAGTTTTATAATTGGATAAAACCTTATATGGAAGGTAAGGCTCAGAAAAAGTATATTCCACCTGAAATTTTTAAAATGGATTCGTACTGTATAAATGAGTTTCTAAAATATTTTAATTATTGTGATGGGTCTAGAAAAACTGACTCAGCGTGGGTTTTTTATACTACATCTATCAAAATGGCTAATCAGTTACAAGAGCTATTAATGTTGGGTGGTAGGACTAGTATATTAACTTTAAAAGCACCACCTAAAAAAGACTGTGTTATTAGAGGACGTGTAATAAAAAGAGAAAATGTGCACCAAATTTATAGTGTGTACACACAAAGACAGAAAAGTGTTAGATACAAGAAATACCAGAGAGAAATTGTTCCATATAGTGGGGTGGTTTATTGTGCAGAAGTACCAAATCACACTTTAATAACTAGAAGAAATGGTAAAGTCTTGGTTTCGGGTAATTGTGCAGACTCATGTTGCTGCTTGGCACTTTTTTACTATTTATATCCGAAAGTTAAAAAACTAATAAGTACTTACCCCAATATAGTAGAGTTTAACGGTAAAAAATTTGACGTTATAAAATCAGACAACACTCTTATAAGGTATTGGATTGATTATTATGGACATACTAAACTTTATATAGATAAAGAAGAAGCTAAAAAATATAAAGAAAAAGCTATCGAAGTAATAACTCAGCTTAAGGAGGAAATATATAATTATTTTGATATAGGAATATTCAACCTTAGTACCTCTTCTAAAGAGTTTAAAAATGCTATGGCATCTAAGAATATAGATACTGGGGCAAGGACAGATACAGATCAGATTTCTTTTGGTAAAAAAGATGGTACAAGAATATTTTCTAAGAATTTAACAGATTTACGAGGTATTATAGAAAAATTAGAAAAGAATGAAGAAGGTTATTTTACAAAAGGATTTTGTGCTTCAGAATTACATATAAGAGAACACGTAGATATGTTTTATTTATATAAAATACTAGAAGCACATGGGAGTGACTATTTCCAAGTAATGCAGTTGAATAACAATACTATAAGAGTATTGAGCAGAGCGAAAAGAAAGAATAAAAATAAGAAACTAGTTCCGCTTAAAAAAGGAAGTAGAATTCTCAATAGAAAATATTTTTTAAAAATATTAAAAATAATGCTTAAAAAAGAAAATGAAAAGTTAAGTATTTTAAAGAAGATACAGAAGTACTCTACTATGAATAAGGCTATCAATAGTTACATTGATAAACTGACTAAGGTAGATGAGTGTAGGATGAGATATAAACTTTTTGGGACCGCTTCAGGGAGATTTGCAAGTGGTAATGGGAGTAAGAGTGATAAGAAGACTAAGAACCCCTATTATATAGATCTTAATGCGCAGAATCTTAGTAAACCGTCAGGAGCGATTTATAAAGCATACAAATCTGAGAAAGAGGGTAATATATTAGGTTGGTGTTTTGATTTAATGTCTGATGAAGACATTAAAAACCACACTGACTCAGAAGACTGTTATTTAGTAGAAGGGTTCTCCCCTAATTTTAATATTAGAAATTGTGTAGTAGTTCCATCATTTAAAAAGGTTAATAGTAAGAAAAAGATTATTTTGAGTGTGGATTACAGTTCACAGGAAGACGTTCTCCTTACTAATTACAGTAAAGATAGTGTAAAGTTATCAAATTTCAGGGAAGGTATTGATCCACATACTGCGACAGCGTACGCTATATGGGGTAGAGAAAATTATAACAAGGGGCTACGAAAAATAGCAAAGGCTGTGAATTTTGCTATAAATTATAGTGGTCATTCTGATTCCATATCTAAGAATTCTGGAATCCCGTTAGAACACGCAACAGCTCTTTATGATGCCTATTGTGAAGCTTTTTTTGGGGCTATGCAATGGAGACAAAATGAAATAAATAAGATGTGGAATAATGCCGGAACTACATTTACGTTCTGTGGGAGGCCCAGACGCTTCGGGTCATATGTAAATATGGCTGAGAGGATAGAAAGAGAAGCAGAAGACCCTAGGAAAGGTGAAAGAGAGTCAAATAATATGATATCTGCTGCTGAGAGAAGAGTCAGCAGCCACATAATCCAGGGAAGTGCGGGGGATATTATGCGTATAGTTCTTAAGAAGATGTATCAGAAAATATTTAGTATATCCGAAAAAGAAAAAGAGTGTGCTTTTCTTTCGACAATACATGACGAAGTGAACCTTTATGTTGATTTAGATAAAATAGTAGAATACACTAGGTTAATAGAAGATATAATGTATTTTAGCTTACCAGATTGGCCTTTGCCTATTAAAGCTACAATTGGACTGGGGTATCGTTTTGGACAAATATTCGATTTTAAATGGGTAGATGATGAATCACGTACTACTTTAATACCGAAACCGCTCTAAAATAAATCTACGTATTGACACAAGATAAAAAGTAGTTTATTATTCTAATAAATAGTAAACTATTTTTATTTAAGGAGAAATAAATTTGGGATTTGTAGTAAAGGTTCATCCTAAAACGTACAAAGAAAATAAAACTAATTGGATAGGTTATTTATCACAGCAATTAGGAAAGTCACCTTACTTAGGAGACTTATATGTACAGGAAGACGTTGGTATGGAATTAGGGTGTGTTAAATTGGTTTATTTAGAATCCGAAGGGGTATTTGACCCTAAATCAGAAGCTTACAGAAGATATGGAGAGTCTTAGTGTTAGACCTTAAAAAACTAAATAAAGAACAACTTATTAAATTAATACATAGTTATTCCGATTATATTACAAGATATGAAGAATGTTACGATGTTTATTATTACTATCAGAATTATTATAAAAATGATAGAGAAGATTCCTTAGATAATGATGTATTAAATAAAATTTATGATGTTCTTTATAAGTACTTTACTTATTTAAGAGGGAGTGATATAGTAATAGATATAGATTCTAATATTTATGAAGATCTATCCTTAGACTATTTAGATGAAGTTGAGCTAGTGATGGCTTTAGAAGATGAGTTTAATATTGAAATTACAGATGAAGAATGGGATGACATATATATTGTTAGAGATATTTACGAAATATTAGTGGGTAAGGTGTGATGTCTAAATTTGGAAGTGAGGAATATTTGATAGAGGAATTAAAAAGAAGGCCATCTGTAAAAAGAGTGTTTGTTAAAAAGACAGGAGTAGCTTGTATAAGTTTATTAGTTCAACTAGATTCAACTCATTATGATGATATATCGCATTTATTGAAATATATTAACGATTTAAAACCTGTTCAAATTATGATAAAAGATATTAAAATTACATATAATTCTTTAGATTATTTCGTAAGCAAATTATTTATGGAGGTAGAAAGTAGTTTATAATGGGGAGAGTTTTCAATGCTTACTCAGGTGCTTCTGAATATTTAGGTCATGATGATTTTAAAGATAACTTAAAAGATTTAATAGCTGATTTAGACTTAAAATATTTTTCTGTTAAGGTATTTGAAGATAACATTATAATAGAATTGAAAGATAATAGAGAAGATGATTATGTGAAAGCATTGATTAATAAACATATAGGATGCATAGATAAAGGAAGATAGTCTATAGATGACGAAATACGTGAACAATGTGATTATTTAGATGTAGATTTGTATTAATATGGAGAAATTAGGATAGTAGTATGCTAACTGAGATTTGTAGTGATTATTATATAGATATAGATGAGATACTTTCAATGGAAGTAGATATTGATTTTGGTGAGTTTTTAGATAAAACAGATTATATAGTATCTATAGTATATAAGTCAGGTGTAGTTAAAATTTATAATTTTAGAAATGAGAAAGATATGAGAGATTTGTTCGTAGAAGAAATATTACTTATGCAAAATAAATTAAAAGAAATATAATATAATATACTCTATAAGGGTTTCAGGAACATTAATAACAGGTATAATAGGTTTTAAAAAATTAATAGTTAATATAATATACATTAAGTAAGTTAATAGTTAGTAAAATACACATTAAAAAGAAAGAGAGAGTACAAAATGATTTTAGAAAGTTTATTTGGTTTAGGTGGATTAGGAGTAGCATCTACTGTTTTTATAGCGCAGTATAAACGTTGTTCTTCTAATCAGATTTTAGTAGTTTTTGGTAAAACAGGTAGTAAATCTGCTCAGAGTTATCATGGTGGTGGTAAATTCGTAATTCCTATTTTACAAGACTACGGGTACTTATCATTACATCCTATGGTAGCTGATATTGACCTTAAAGGAGCTTTATCTAAGACGAATATTAGAATTAATATTCCTTCTACGTTTACTTTTGCAGTGTCAACAAAAGATGAACTTATGCAGAATGCAGCAGAAAGATTGTTAGATTTTTCAGAAAAGGAAATAGTAGAACAGGCTAGGGATATTATATTTGGCCAACTAAGGTTAGTAGCAGCAACTTTAACTATAGAAGAAATTAATCAAGATAGAGAAAAATTCTTAAACCAAATCAATACTAATGTAGAAGAAGAACTTAATAAAATTGGATTAAGTCTTATTAATGTAAATATAACAGATATCACAGATGAGTCTGGTTATATTGAAGCCATAGGCAAGAAAGCGGCCTCAGAAGCAATAAACAAAGCAAGAGTAGAAGTTGCACAACAGGAACAGTTCGGTGCTACAGGAGAGGCAAAAGCTGTAAGAGGTAGAGAAGTTGAAGTGGCACAGCAAATGGCTCAGACAAATATTGGTCAGGTGGGAGCAGAACAGGAAAGGAGGATAAAAACTGCTGAATTAAATGCAACTGCTGTAGAAGGTGAGAATACTTCTAAAATGGTGATTGCTGAAACAAATGCTCAGTTAAAGATTAAGGAAGCTGAAACTATGAGAAAAGGTGACATAGCAAAGGCAGAAGCAGAGAAAGCTGTAGCAGAGGCACAGAAACTTACAGAAAAAGCTCGCTTAGAAAAAGAAGAAGTTGTAAGAGAAGAAATTGAGAAACAGAAAATAGCAGTACAAGCAGAAGCAGAAGCAGAGAGAATTCGTAGAATAGCTCAAGGCGAGGCAGACGCTGTAAAAGCTAAGTATTATGCAGAAGCAGATGGTATTGAGAAGGTTCTGAAAGCGCAAGCAGATGGTTATAAAAAGCTAGTAGAAGCTGCTGGAGGAAACCCTGCAATGGCAAACGGATATTTAATGCTTGATAAGATTGAACCTATTATTAAAGAACAGGTTAAAGCTCTTGAAAATCTTAAAATTGATAAACTTACTATTTGGGATTCTGGAAATAGTAGTGGAAAAGATGGTCAGGGTCTTATTTCAGGTCTTGCAAGAGATATTATGGGTACGATTCCACAAATGCAGGACTTAGCTAAACAAGCTGGAATTCAATTACCAACGGTTTTTGGTTCTATGGTAGATGGAAAAGAAGTAGTAGGTGCAGTAGATCAAAATACTTCTATTAATAATTCTAAACCTGATTGGTTTAAAAAACAGTTAGATGATGGTGGTGAGATAATTAACGATTAGTAGTTATAAGAGGAGTAAATTATGAAAGATACTTTAGTTTGTTGTTATGAAAAATGTAATAGAAAAGCAGAATTCGAAATTCAATATCAAAATAAACCTTACGAATTGACTTATAGTTGTAGTTTTCATTTACCCGACATGTTAGAGGAAGATAAAGAAAATAAAGTGTTTGTTTTGTAGGTTTAGGAGTTTTAAATGAAATTTGGTATTGCATTAGTTAATTATACGAAAAAGAGCATCGTGGGGCAAAAAGCCCCTTGGTGCTTAAAAATAAATGATAAGTGGTACATTCCAGTGTCTAAATCATTAGATAGGTTACTTACATACAAATATGAGGTATCTTATGATAATGGTAGTTTATATGTTCATTGGGGAGTTTGTGAAGGTTTTAAACCAATAGGTAAAGAGATACCACAGAACTGGCGAATATTTTATATGCCGTGGATGATAGAGCAAGTAGCGAAAGAGTATTATACAGTAAATGGTATGTGGAAGGAAGACATTATAGAAGAGGAAAACTGGGAGAATTTAACAGAGAAAGAACGTTATTGGTTTAAAGAGAATAGATTAAAGACATGGCAATTTGGTTTAAGATACTGCTTACCATCGTGGAAAGAACATTTACCAGAAGATGTATTAAATCAGAAAGCAGTAGCGACTTGTTCAATGGAAAGATGGATAGGTAGTTGGAGAATTCTAAAGAAATTAGGTATTTGGAAATTGTTTCCGAAAAGAGTAATACAAGATCTTAACATAGAATTTGATAGGGAAATAGGGAGTGATAAGGGAAGTTGGAAAGGCGGGGTTGTTGGGTTCAGCAGAAAAATGAAGAACGGTGAAAGTGTGCAAGACGCTTTTTGTAGAATAATTGGAGAGGCAGATTTTTAGTAAATAGGAGATTAATTATGTTAAAAGAAAATTGTCTTAAGTGTGGAAAAGAGTTAAAAAAATGACTACAGAAAACCAAGGTTACTATTAGATTCGGGATTTTCAACAGATACATTGTGTTATATTTGTTGGGACTGTTTTGAAGATTTAAGGACTTGGTTAAACATAAAGAAATACCCTTACGAGGAATAAAGACATATTAGGAAGTAAACTTATTTTATTTAATTTTATAGACAATGGAATAAAAATGGCAACAGAATTTTATTTAGTAAAACCAAATATAAAAGAAGTCCTACACTTAGGTAAAGGTAGCTTTATAGGTAGTGTTTTCCCCGACATAATGCATGTTTTTAAAATACCTAACTGGAGACCGAGAAATTTTTTCGATAGAGCAGACGAGTTTTCTAAAGTAGAGTGGGATTTTATAGAAAATTGGGCTAAAGATGATAGTGTTGTATTACAAAGAGACGACACTGTAGACTGGTCTTTTTGGTCAGATAAAGGGGATTGTAGTGACATGGACTATACTTATTTAATGGATTGCTATAAAAGAGGATAGAGATGGATATTTATAAAACAAGAATAGGTGATAAAGTACGTTATCATAATAAAAATGGGTATGATAGCGAGAGAAAATACGCAAATAAGTTCTTAAAAGAAGGTGAAGAATATGAAGTTTCAGAACCCATAAGAATAGGGAGAAGCAACTCTGGAGTTTATCTAAAAGAAATTTATTCTTACCATTACTCTTCAGGAAAGAAAGATTATCCCATATCTTTTAACACAGTGATGTTTGAAAATGTAGAAGATGTGAGTAATAGAAGAGAAAAGTCTGGGGATTGGGATGAAACCTATACATATGTAATAGACGGTAAACTTGAAATTAGGGCACATAGGTATGACCCCCAAGAAGAGTTAAAGTTAGAATCTGAATTAGCACAAAAAGCTGCTGACGCCCTGGAATTAAAAAACTCTGATAATATTTTAAGTATTGGGAATTTTACAAACTCTGAGTTAAGTGATAACGTTCATGTGCTGAATGATTCTCGGAGGGATTATTTAACTGAATTTAAAAAAGAAAAATTTGGAACAAATGAACCGCCAAAAGATTGTTCAGAGGAAAGACCACCAAGTGTAAAGCAAAAATCTGTTGAAAACACTTTAAAGTTTGAAGACTTAATAAATAAGTCTGGTTTAGAATTTACTGACATATCTTCAGAAAGTTACAGAGTATATTTAAAAGATAGTAGTGTAGTAGAGAAGATAAACGAACCTATCGCCCTATACGTAAGTGAAAATGGGCATGGGATTGTAGATTCTACGGGGCTGCATTATTTTTTACATAATAGCGCTTTCGATGTAATAAAGTGGAAACCTAAAACAGGTTATCTGCATTTCATAAAGTAGGAGAATAGGATGGAAGTAAAATTAATAAGTAAACCAAATAATTTAAAAGAAATAATATATACAGCGTGTAGGACGTGTTATTCAGAACAAACGCCTGAAGCAATCTTTGAAGAAGTTATTAACCCTTGTAAAGATTGCACAAGTGAACACGATCCTATTTGTCTATTATTTGAGTTAGGTACTTGTGAAAAAGTAAATAAAGTAAATACTAAAAAAGTTTTATCTCTTGTAAATAAGGTTATTAATTCTGGGCATTTATCAGTACTTAGACATATTAATTTTGTATTTACATTAAGTGGTGTAAGTAGGGCTTGTATTAATCAGTTAGAAAGGCATATTGCAGGGTTTGCTTACTCTCAACAGTCAATGAGATATGTTGAGTTTGATTTTGAAACGTTAAAAAAAGTAGACGTAGAAAAGTATTATGTAATACCCAATCTTAAAACTGAGGAACAACTAGAATTATATAAAGTAGCCTGTTTTAACAGCATGCTGAGTTATAGACAACTTGTTCAAAGGGGGGTAAAAGCAGAAGATGCTAGGGGTATTTTAGGGTTAAATTTCAAAACAAATGTAGTAGTTACGTGTAATTTACAAGCATTGATACATTTATGTAACTTAAGAATGTGTAATAATGCTCAACAAGAAATTAGGGCGTTGGTTAAGGAAATGGCATTAGAGGTTTTAAAAAAGGAGAATTGGCTTAAACCGTATCTTAAACCTAAATGTTTTTCTTTAGGGTACTGTAATGAATTTAAAAGTTGTGGTTTAAAACCTAAGAAAGAAAACATGTGTTTTGCTGAACCAGATTCAAATGAGATAGAAGAATAGAGGTAAGTAAGTGGAAGTAAGAGTAGGCTATAGTAGTTTAAATTCTTTAAATATCCCACTTTATCTTAAATTTAGTGAAGGTGAAATTCGAGGATTAAAAGAGATGTTGTCAACTAATAAAAGCGAAGTAACATTTTTTAATCCACAAAAGACGGAAAGACAGAGTGTGTTAGCATGGCACAATAAAATGAAGCATAAGGTAGAGGATATACTATTTAATAAACAAAATAATTTGTATAATAAACATACTGGTAGTAAATTAAATATAAAAGGATAAGATGATAATAAGTTTATGTAATACATGTTACTCTCCAAGAATAGACGAGAACTCTATTAAATATAATGGAGATTTTTACTGTTCTTTTGAATGTTTAGAAAAACGAGTAAAATTAGAAACGGGACGTGGTTTTTCTCAAGATTTAGTGTCAGAAATAGATGAGTTAGAAGAAAAAATAGATGATTTAAATTTTACAATAAATGATATGGAATCTTATATAGATGAGGCTAATAGGCAATACAAATTAATAAAAGAACTTTATTATATTATTGAAAAGGGTTATAGGACAGATGATGTAGAAAAAATGGAGGACGCTATTTCTTCTGCGATAGAATTTTATAACGATAATGGGATAGAATTAGGTTGAGAATAAGTTTAAGTTTCAATAAAATAAAAGAAGATATTTTATGTTGGTTCAGTTCTATTGAAGTAGAACATAAACAGAGTTGGAAAAAGTTTAACGAAGTAGATAGACTTCTTAAATATTTAAAATATTATTTAAGAAGTAAGAATATTATAGATTATGTAGCAGTAGACTATGATCATCGAACACTTAAATATAAAATTATTGTCTTGTTTAAAAGTAATAAGGTAGTACACGTGTACTTCGAACATTTAAGTTTAATTAATATGTTTAATTTGTATTCTTATTCAATCACAGTTAGAAAAATAACAGATGATATATTAGAAAGATTTTATAATGAAAAATAGTATAGATTTTCACGGATTATTAAATAAAATTTCTCATAAAAGCTTCACAATTACTATTCCGTGTGCTAAAATAACATATAAGTGTTTATCTTATCCTAAAGAAACTAGTGGCAGTGAATTAGAAATGGGGGTATTATCTTATGGATTAGCAATAATGCAAGATAACGGTACCTATTTAGAAGTATATGAAACAAAAGATAGGAATAGTTTACTTAATTATTTTGGGAATAAAGGATGGGTTATTGTTTAATGTTTTTTGGGTGTATGGAAGAGTTGTCTCAGGGGATTTATTAAATATAAAACAATTCTTTAATTGGGTACTCGTTGAGTAAAATACATTAAAATATAAAAGTATTTAATTAAATAGAGGAATTTAAATGGTAAGAAGTAGTAATTTACAAGAATTGACGTGTATTTTTAAAGAGTCTTTACAAGAGGTAGCTAAAATACTTAAAAAAGAACCATGGCGTATTAAGAGAGACGAGTATTGTAGAACGTGCCTGGAAAACAAAATTGTATATTTACATAAAGATAACTTATTCCAGATCGGGGGTTACAGGAATGCGTTAAATCTATTTTTTCCTAAGCCAATAATTATAAAAGAAAACAGAGAAAAGAAAGATGAGATTTTAGTAGAAAAAGATTCGATAATAGAGGTTTTCTCAGACTATATTAAGGAATTAAATAGAATTCCGTCATTAGAGGAATTTGTCACTTATTCTATGATTGATAGGAGAACAATAAGGAAACATTTCAATTCTATTATAGAACTTTTTAATGAGACAGCAGAAAAGAATAAAGAAATAAAAAAACTAGTATTTAATGAGACATCTTTTACGGAGGACTATAATACAGTGTTTCGAAAAGAGGTTAAAAAATACAAGAGGTTTGTAATAACTACAGCAGTATCCGGTAAGAAAGTACACGAAGGATTTTATAAAACTTTACAGAACTACGCTAAGAGACAAAAAGCACTTACTCTTATTTTACCTTGTGAGGATGTTTGTAATAGAAAATCGCCATGTCAATGGGACTTAGATCCAAAATTAAGAGATTTAGGTTACGTGGTATTTAAAGATACTTATTTAAATAATAATATTTTTATCAGTGATATTAAGGTGAGTGCGAAATTTCTACTCCCTACTAGAGGGCTTTCTAGATTGGGACAAGGAAGAGGGTCAATGGTTTTAGCATCGCCGAAGCAATTTCTTGAGTTTGTTCCGACGGGGAATAATAAAGTCCCTATTGCTATAATGAGTACAGGTGCAATCACAGTAAATAATTATGAAACAGATTTTTATATGAGTAAACGGCTTTCCAAGCTTGCAGATCAGGATCATAAGGTAAGTGCAGTAGTAGTAGAAGTTGAAGATGAAGAAATTTTTCATTTTAGACAAATACAGTATATAGAGGAATCTGAAAGTTTTTGTGATATTAATACAGAGTATTTTTCTGATGGCTCTATAGAATATTTGGAAGACTCTGTTATGGTTTTTGGGGATTCTCACGCTTCTGAAAAAGATGATGAAGTTCACGAAATAATGAAAGAAATAGTTTACGAGACTAATACAAATTCTGTATTACTCCATGACTTGTTTGAGGGGGGTTCTATATCACACCACACCTACAGTAAACCTATTATAAGAGCGACTAATGCTATAAATGGGGTAGGGTCCTTGGAAAAAGAGTGTATACAAACAGCAGAGTATCTAGAGGATGTTGGTAGTTGGATTGATGGGGAAGTAGTAGTGATAAGAAGCAACCACGACGCTTTCTTGACACGCTATATTGAGGATGGTCGTTTTCTTAATGATGCTCAAAATTGCTATTATGCTTTAGATATATGTAAAGCTTATATGGAGGGTAAGAATCCATTACAGTATACATTGGAGGAAAAGGTAGGTTTATCAGACAATATAAGTATGAGGTGGTTAGATTTCGATGAGGACTATTGTGTAAAAGGGTGGCAGTGTGCTAATCATGGTTTTTTAGGACCAAATGGAGCTAGAGGTTCTGCTGTAAATATAGAAAAGTGCTATCCTAAAGCAATTATAGGACACTCACACTCCCCTAGAATACATAGGAATGTAGTCCAAACAGGAACCTTATCTAAATTGAGGATGGGTTATAATCATGGACCATCTACGTGGTTGAATAGCTCTGCTATAATATACAGAAATGGTAGTGTGTCTCTAATTAACATTTTGAAAAAACCTAATGGAGAATATAGTTGGAAAATATAAACAGAGTAGTTGACAAAAATATAATAGAGAGATTATAATAATCTGAAGGAAAGGAGAAAATAATTATGAAGATATTTTATCATAATGATGCAGATGGAAGATGCTCTGCATTTATAGCTTATAGAGCAAATATAAATAAAGTAAAAAATAACGATCTTATAGAAATGGATTATAATAAAGATTTTCCATTCGATAAAATAAAGAAAGATGAAGAAGTAATAATAGTAGATTTCTCTTTACAAAAGGAAGGGGAGTTTAAAAAACTATTAGATATTACTAAAAATGTGGTATGGATTGATCACCATATTTCAGCGATTAATAAAAATAAAGAAGAGAACAAAACTCTTGATGGTATAAGAAGAGATGGTACTGCCGGTTGCATGTTAACATGGGAATATTATAATCCAAATGTTAAAGTTCCAAAAGCAGTAGAAATGGTAGGACATTATGATGTCTGGGATTTTGGTAAGTATGGAAAACAATTAGATGTTTTACAAGCGGGTTTAGTTTTGTTTGATACTTCACCGAATAGTAATAATTGGTTGAGTTGGGTTTTTGGGAACGGCTTAAAAGAAGTATTGGGGAAGGGTAGGAATGCTTTACAATATAGAACTGAGTTATATAAAGAGGTTATAGAAGCTGTTGGGTTTTTTGCAGAGTTTGAGGGACATAAAGCAGTTTGCTGTAACGTAGCGAAAACGTCGAGTAAGTTATTTGACAGTGTAAAGGAAGACTTTGATTTGATGATGCCTTTCTTCTATGATGGGCAGCAATACACTATTTCTATTTATACTAAGAAAGATAACATAAACTGTTCTAAGTTAGCTGAGAAATACGGTGGTGGCGGACATGTAAAAGCTAGTGGATTTCAAACTAAGAGTTATTAAAAAGATTGGGGAATAGGTAATGGAATTATTATTTAAAGATGAATATTTTCAAATGACTTTATCAGGAGAAAAATTTACTACTATTCGAAAAGGAGTAAGAATCCCTGAAAGTAGGGATTTAGTCTTAAAAGCGTTAAGAGACAGTAATGATAATTTTGAAGAAGATATTGCTTATGCAACCTTAGATAGATTAGAATTTAAAACTTTATTTTCTCTAACAAATCAAGATGCTGAAAATGACGGTTTTCAGGACAAAAGAGAGCTAGAAGAGGTTTTAACAGAAATATACTCTGACATAGGTGATGAAACAATGTTTACAATATTTGAGTTTACAGTTAAGGACTAAATAATGGAAGAATATAATTCCCTAAGTCAAGAACTAAGTGGGTATTTAAAAAGTTCCCAAGATTTGAATAGTAAGTTTGGTGTTGTTTTTGAAGATCTAGTAGATAATATAGGTGTGCTAGAGGATAGTGATTCGGAGGGACTGTTAAACATAGTAGAAAAAAGAACTAAACTTAGCGAAAAGTTTTTAGAAAATATATTGACTATACAAATTAAATCAAAATATCTTAAAAGAATTATTAGAGAAGAATAAATAATGGAAGAATATAAACCAATAAATGAAGAATTAGACGAATATCTAGAAGAGGTTTTACTCGAGGGTAGGTGGATGGACGATATTCTAGAAGATAAAAGCAAGTTAAATAAACGGTACGACCTAAAGGATTAAGTAATGTTAATGTTTGGAGCAGGGTTTGACCTTGGTTTTGTAAGATGTTATAACTTAGCTTATAGGAGTGGAATTCCTTTATTTATGTTATTTTCTAACAAGGTGTATTGGAACAATAAGAAAGGTACTAGGGATGAAACAAAAGATTAAAATTAAAGAAACTGTTACTCAAACAAAAGAAATCGAAGTTACGTTCCCATTTTATAGGTATGGGCACAGCTCATGTGCATTAGGGGCAGAATACTTTCATAAGATTTTAAGCTCTGAAAAAGGTATTTACATTGATATTAGGGAAGATGCTTTTTCTGATAATGGGATAGACTTGGATGATAGTTATGAAATAGAGCTAATCACCAGCCCTTTACATTGGTCTAATATAGTAAGCGAAAATTACGGATTAAATGATTGTCAAGAATACTATAAGAAAAAATTTGAAGACGCTTTAAATAAAATAACAAATATAATAAGGAGTTTATAACGTGGGTGTAGAATATTATTTAATAAAGGATGAAACTAAAGAGTATTATGAATTAGGGAAAGGGTATTGGATTCAAGTATTTCCGTTCACACATTTAAATTCTTTCAAAATAAAAAAGTATTATAAAAAGTTTGACAAATTTAAGAAGATAGTACATAATACTTTTTGTATAGAAGAAGATGAAGTAGAATACTGGGACGAAATAGCAGAAGAAATATACTTCTGGTGTAGTGATGATAATATATATGTTACTTGTGATTGTGTAGAAGAAGATAATATTAAAATAAGAGAGTATAAGGAAACTGGGACTAGGTATAGAGAATAATGGATTTAATAGAGTTAAGAAATGTTTTTGAGAAAGCCAGTAAAAAGTATTATAATGATGAATTAAAGAAAAAAGCATACAGCCAATATTCAGAAGTACAAAGAGTTTTAGGAGAGTTTAAGAGTCTTTTAAGGAATCCTATAGTAGATGAAACTGTAATAGATAAAGATTTTATATTACAGGAGTTATCTAGTTTAATAGAAATAAAGAGGTTAATTTATGCGAATATCCATCATAAATTATTAGAAGATTTACTAGAACATAAAGAAATAACAAATATTCTAGATCAAGTAGAACCTGCTATTAAGGAACAGGAAAGATGTGTAAAATGCAAGGGATTGGGAGGTTATTCTGTCCCAAATATCATAGACCACGATTGGGTTACTTGTTCTTCTTGTAACGGGTCACGAAAAAATATTTATAAGGATAACTCTTTAAAATGTATAGAATTATTGTGTAACTCTGAATGGGGGCACGAGTTATTTTTAAAAACATATGAAAAGTATTTAGAGAAAAAGGAGATAATGTAAGATGTCACAGTCTTTTAAAAAAGATGCACTTAATGAAGAAATATCAAAAAGAGGTATTCAAGTACCAGACGATATAAAATTAACTATTATAAATAGTATAAAAGTACTAGGAAATGACTATATAAAAAATAACCCTGAAACTCATACGTTTGGGGAGCTTTTTTGTAACTGTGCGCTAGAATCGCCCTGCCTTGTGAATCACTATAAAGATAACAAACATAGATATACAGAAGATTACCTTCCAATAGATTCCCAACATTGGGTAAGTGAACTCAAGTGCGACGATTTTAGAATGCTAATTTCATACTCACCAGAGCAGGGTTTTGAGTTTTTTTCCAGGAATCAGGTAGTAGGTACGTATCTATTTAATAATTTTACCCCTAATGTTTTGCTTATAAAAAACGGAATAGTACGAAGACCGGAAGATTATAAAGGTGTTTTCCCGTATAGATTTGTATTAGATTGTGGAGCTATGACAGAATCAAGTCTTATAGCAGACGGGGTTGAATATCTTTCAGTAGAAGATTTGTTACAATCTATATTAGGGTCATTGCCACAACGTTCGCATGAATTACAATTACAAGGAAAGACTTTAAATTTTAGGGGCTTCGATTGTATTTATTTTGAGAAAGAAGCAAAACCAATTGAAGAAATATTATCTCAAATAATGGAGTACAAATTTAGAAAAGAAGAAGTAACACAAGAAGAAGCGAAATGGGTTGAAGATAATTTTAAATCTTATTTAATAACTAGTTGTCTATTAGATGAACATGGTAAAAAAGGTAAGAAAGGTTGGGAGAAGTCTCCGGGAAAATCTTTATATGCCTATTTATATGGTTTAAAAGATTCTTTAGAAGGTGATATAAGACATTGGGCTTTTAAAAAGAGAAGAAAACTAAGAAACAATATAATTAATTTTTTAAAGGGGCAGGGGTTACCGTTTGACCATATTCAATCAGATGATGGAGATAAAGTTGCATTTGCTGATGAGATGATACGAAATGGTTTAGAAGGGAGTATAATAAAGTTATTAGAAGCACCGTATTTTGCAACAGATAATAGGTCTCATAGAGCAATGTATAAAATAAAAACTAGTATTTCCCATATGTTAGATAATACTGGAGAAGTAGAAGATTTTGATGCTTTTATTTCTGGATGCACCCAACCTAAAAGTAAAGATTTTAAAGAAAAAGGATTATTTGCAGCTCTAACAGTATCTATTTATATTAAAGAAGATGATGGAGAATTTACAGAACACATAATAGGTAATATATCAGGGTTAAGACATGAAGATAAATACCTTTTAAGTGAGGTAGATTTTGATGGTAAAATTATTATTAAAAAGGAATATTTAGGTAAAGTTCTTGCTATAAATGGGCGTTCTTTGAGTCATAAAGAATTGAAATTTAATCATGCAGTACTTTACGGAGAAGGGTTACAATTTAAGCACGATAAAACTCCGAATAAATGTGTAAAAACAAGAGAAGAGTTACAAACACTAATTACTGTGAGAGGGAAGTAGTTATGAAAATTTATATTTATCTTACAAATGGAAGCGTAGGCCAGTATGAAATAGAAAATGAATTTAAAGCAAGAGAACACGCTGAGAAGATTTGGAAATCTGGTTATAGGATGCAAATAGGTAACAGAATGGAGTGGTTCGGGGTACATTATATAGATAAGATATGTTGGGATGTTTCAGAGAATAATAAAGATTATTTACATGGAAAATATGATGGTGGTACAGGAAAGAAAGAATTGGTGAGTTGGAATACACCGTCTACGGTAATTTTTGATTTTATAAAGCAGTCCCCTGTACAATCAGACGAATTATATTAAGGTTTTTATACAATGAAAGAATTAAAAATAAATCACATATATCAAGGACATTCTTTAGAAGTATTAAAAAATATACCTTCTAATAGTGTTGATAGTGTTATTACGTCACCACCGTATTATGCTTTAAGGAACTACAAAACAAATCCAGTAGAATGGCCAGATGGTTGGGTAGGTGAATTGGGACAAGAACCGCATTTCAATATGTACATAGCCCACTTAATATGTATTTTTAAAGAGGTTAAGAGAGTCCTAAAAGATGAAGGAATTCTTTTTGTAAACATATCAGATAGTTTTAATGGGACAGGGAGTAAAGGTAGTTACAGAGATTCTAAGTACAAAGAAGGTAGAAATGGGCAAGAAGTTTCTAAGAATAATTTAAAAGACTATCCCAAGAAATCTCTTATACAAATTCCACAGAGATTTGCTATTAGAATGGTAGACGAATTAGGATTTTTACTTAGAAATGATATAATATGGGAAAAACCAAATTGTCTTCCTGAGTCAGTAAAAGATAGATTTACTCGCTCTCATGAGTATCTCTACTTTTTTACTAAAAATAAAAAGTACTATTTTAATCAAATATTAGAACCTTATGAAAGTAAAAAACAAAAACCTATTGACAAATCAAAACAAAATTGTAATAATGGAATGGGGGGTATAAATAGATTTTCTGAAGGGGATAGAGACTACTATAACAAAGGTGGTAGAAATAAGAGAACTGTATGGAGTATTAATACTCAACCGAGAAAAAATAATCATTTTGCACAGTTTCCAGATAAGCTAGTAGAACCAATGATATTGTCTGGATGTCCAGAAAACGGGATTGTATTAGACCCATTTATGGGTGGTGGAACAGTAGCAGCTAATGCTATTAAACATAATAGAAGATACGTTGGTATAGAACTAAATAATGAGTTTATAAAAATAGCAGAAGAAAGTATTAGTAATGAAGTGGACAAAAGAAGAAACTAGTCTTTTAAAAGAAAATATGGATAAAGCTTTAGTAGGGCTTAAAAGAGTTTTCCCTAATAAATCTGAAGATCAGATAATAGAAAAAATAAAACTACTATATAGAAAAGGCTCTTCTAAAAGGTGGACTGAAGAGGAAGACACTATATTAAAAACCAATAGTAAACGAACCCCATTTTATCTAATGAAGCTTCTACCTAATAGATCTTATAGTAGTATTTTATATAGAAGGAATTACATAGGAATATCTGTTAGAGAACATAGAGATATTTGGTCTGACGAAGAATTGCAACAGCTTAAGCTTTTAAAAGAAGACGGGTTTATGGTTCACGAAATTGCTGAGATTTTAAACAAACCTATAAATTCTGTAATCAATTATTCTTATAAACACGGTTTTGTTAAAAGAAATAATACCTATATAAATTGGACAGAAGAACAGGAAAAAATTATTATAGAATATTTAAGTAACGGAAGAACCCTAGAAGATTTAGTATCTGTTTTAGGAGTTGATAAACAGCGTGTTATAAATAAAGCAAAACATTTAGGTTTTCCGTATAAAGATATACTAACAGAGAGAAAAATAGCTCGTAGTGGAAGTTATGGAGATTCACAAGTTTATAAAAATAAGATTTATGAAATGAGATTAGAGATAAACAGACTTAAAAATAAAAATAAAAAATTAGAAAAACAGTTAGAGAGAAATAGATAGTGGATTTAATTTATATTAAAAATTATGTATGTAATCTTTTCGATGAAAAACCGGATTATGTAGTAAAAAGATTAAGAGATTTAGTTGATAAAATAGATAAATATAGAGAGAAAGAAGTAGAGTTTGAAGATACTCAGATTCTTTTAAGAAGAGTATTATCTAGTTATGAGAAGAGGTATTTATTACTAGTAACAGAATTTGAAGTATTAGATAGTATATCTTTAACTAAGAAAATAGACACAGTACAAGAAATTCTTTCTAATTTATCTGTATTAATCACACAGTTAATAAATATAACTAGTTCTGATTTTTCGTCTAGTCATAGAAATAGTCAGTTTCATGAAATTAAAAAACCCCTGTATGAGAAGTTAGAAAATTTTAAAAGTGAAAAAATTACATGGGTATCTATTTTAAAAACTCTTAATCTTCAGTTAGAAGAAAAAGTAGTACAGAGTAAAATACAGCTTCATAAAAATATGGAAAATTAGAATGTATTTTTAAAAGTTAGTGGAATTATAGATTTATTAAAGTGTATTTTAATAATTAGTTAAGTAGAAGAAAAAATTTAAAAGGAGAAATTTTTCGATGGCAAAAATTAGTTTAAAAAAAGCAGCAGAAGACGCTCAACCAAAAACGTATTTTAGTAGTGAGTTTAATTTTAGAAGAGTAGCTGATATCAGTGAAAAAACAATAGGAGCTACTAGATATTTTATTTTTCTTAGACCACAGGAAAATACTTATTCATCTATGGTACATAGTGTAAAGAAAAAGTCAGATAGAGTAAAATTTAAAAACAACCCATACCCTAAAATTAGGTGCGCTTCATTTGATGAGGAAGGCAATAGGTTGGAAGAACCTGCAATATGTTGTAATTTGTATGAACACGACAAAGAACGTCTCCCAGAAAGAAAAGATTCTGATAAAAGATTAATTGATTATGCAAAACCAATTTATCATTTACCTGCTCTTCAATTAGCACATTGTTTAACAGATCCTAAAATCCAAGCTTATGAAGCGACTCATCTTAAGTTTGATGGAAGTCAGTTTTGTTTCTTTGAATTCTCGAAAAAACAATGGGGGCAAGATATTTTAGGGGGTTTGGCAACTAGACTTAAAAAAGCAGATGACAATACTGGGGAGAGTATAATAGACCCTTCTTTAGAAGATGAGGAGTTACTTGATGTTCTTACTAAATACCTTTCAAAAGTAGTAGTAAGGGTTGATGTGACAGATTCAGAGTCAAGTGCAAAATATTTACTTAAGTTTTCTTTCATTCCGTTTTCAGCGCAAGCTATTGCAAAAGTATCTGGCGACAGAAGAAAAATAGTGAATTGGGAAAAAGAAAAAGGTCTTGAAGAGTTTAGAGAAGAAGTTACAGAGTTTCTTACTCTTATGGAGAAAGAAGAACCTAGTTTTACAATGTCTTGGACGCCTGAAGAGCTTAACCAGTATATTATAGGTGATGAAGAAAGAGCAGAAAATATAAAAGCTTATAAAGAGTCTAAACAAAAACAAGATCAAGAAGAGGCTAATCAAGTAGTAGAAGAAGATATTCCGTTTGATATTGAAGAGGAAGAAGTAAAATCAGTTGAACAAAAAGTTGTTAAATCTACTTCAATAGTTCAAAAAGGTGAAATAGAAATAGATGATTCTTTTTCTGAAGAAGACTTTGAATTTGATAATGATGGTGAAGAAGATTTCATGGGAATAGATGATTAATAAATAGTTTAAGAAATAATTAAAGAGAGGTGATTTATAGGTGTCTAAACTATTGTCAATAGGAGTGGACCCTGGTTAGGCGCATCAGGCGGGGGAATTTCGGTAATAACAGAAGACCTTAAGATATTGGAGTTAAGAACAGCACCTTATTATACTACAAAAAGCAGTTCATTAAAGAGAAAAAAACTTGTCTTAAACAAAGAAACAGGGAAGTATGAAAAAGCTTTTAAAGAGTTTAAGTGGACAGATTTTACTAAGTTACGAGAAATATATACACCTTATGTAAATGGTAAATATGAAATTATTTATTCAATAGAAAAAGTATTTACAAAATATGGTGAAAGTCATTACACAGCGTTTATTTTTGGGGATTCTTGTGGAATTCATAGAGGACAGTGTTCTTATTTAAATCCTGTAGAGTTTTATAATCCTACACCAGAAGAGTGGAAGAGTTATTTTGGTCTTTCTGGGGATAAAGAATTGTCCGTTTTAAAAGCAAACGAAATATTTGAAGCTTTTTTAAAAGAGTTTGGAATAGGGTTATTGAAATTTCAAAAATCTAATAGAAATAAACACGTAGACTTATCAGAGTCACTCCTTTTAAGTTTATACGGGTTAATACAATACCAGACAGTACTTTAGAGAAATTATGGGAAATGTAAATTCGACCATATTTTCAGTTAAGTTAAATTTCGATATTGTTGGTAGTTAATAAAGGTACTTTAATAGAAAATATAGATAGTTAATAAATAAAGGATAATATATAATATGATAGATAATGAAGGAAAAGAAACTACGACTAAAAAGACTGCTAATGCGTTTTTAGAAGATTTTTTAACATCATCAGAAGAGACTGAAATGTCTTTTATAGAAACAGGAAATATGCTAATTGACTTAGGGTTGACTAATGGTTTAGGTATCCCACAAGGTGGGTATTTACTTTTTTATTCCCCTCCAAGTGTAGGAAAATCAACTCTTATGCTTGATTGTAGTGCAAGGCTAATAAAAAGGCATAAAGCAATTAAAGTACCATATAAGGTAGCGTATTTTGATATAGAGGGGTCTAAAGGTCTTTTAAATACAATAAGGTTTTCTGATGACCCTGATGAGAAGGTATCTGATTTTATAAATTCAGGGGATTTACTTTATAGGGGGGGAAGTTTAACTTACGAATATTTAGGAGATTTTTTTAAGAAATTATTATCATCTAAACCACCAACAAGGCTTAAAGATATTAAGTTTATAGTAATTGATAGTATATCATCTGTTATTTCAGCTACCTTATTAGATAATAATTGTGAAAAAAATAATTTTGGATTAAATGCTAAATCACGTTCAGTTTTTTTACAGCAGTATGTCCCACAATTAGAGGCTAAAGGTATTACTTTGGTATCAATATGTCAAGTAAGAGATAACCAAGGTGCAGGGCTGTTTGATGAAAAAGACAGGTACGCTGTAACAAAGGCAGATGTTCATTATGCAAGTATTATTAGTAAGTTGTCTAAGAGAGTAAGTGATAAAGAAATTAAAAAAGTTAAGGTACAGACTTGCTTTGGTGAGGAAACTATAACTGAAAAATATATTCTTACTCTTAGTACAAAAGGTAAGACCTGTAAGAACAGATTTTTTAGACTTCCTGATGTGAGTACGTTGGTACATTATGGTAAGAATATTCATAACTGGCATATTTTGAGAAGAATGCTAGAAGGGATTGGTTATATTTATAAACCCACTAAAAAAAGTAATATTTATTTATTAAGCGATGAACTCCCTGTAAAAAGTGCAAAAGAAAAGTTAACTTTACGTGAGTTAAATGTGTTTGTGCATGAAAATAGAGGAGAGTTAATAAGTTTTTTAAAGGAAAGAGACCAATATAAGCTTGTTTTAAGTAGCCAGGAAGTTGAAGACGATAATAATGACGAATATGAGGACGAAGAAGACTAGGAAATTGTTTTGTACGTTTATCCTTCTCTTTACTAGTAGAAAATCTCTACTAGTTTTTTTATTTTGAACTATTGTATTTTTTAGAAGATTATAGTATAATTACTATATGAAATGAGTAGAAAAAATTTACTAAAAGATGGGCAAGCAGTATATTTCATTGCTGTAGAAAATGAAGACGGTTCTATTTCAGTAGATGTGGAAGAGTATATTCAGACACAAGAAGAAAAAGATGAATATAGATAAGATGTATAAAGAATTGGAAGATCTAGTTAATGAATAAATTAGAATTATTTATAGAAAATTTTGAGATTATTAAAAAAGAACATATTGTTTTTAATAAAGGGTTAACTCTTATAACAGGTGAAAGTAGGAATGGTAAGTCTGCAATTTTTAGGGCGTTAAAATATCTTTTACTTAATCCATCGGGGTCTCAAAATAAAATAAGAATTGGAACAGATTGTGCAAAAGTACGTATGCTATATAATGGTAATGATATTACATGGGTACGTACTAAGAAAGAATCTATGTATATAATTAATGGTGAGGAGTATAAGAAAGTAGGGAACTCTAATCTATTTAAGTTACTACAAGATACTGGTTTTACTTATGACGGGAATAAGAATAAGTGTTATAATATAGAAGGAATAAAAGAAATACTATTTCCTTACGGGCTAACAAACTCGGAGTTGTTTAAATTATTTGAAAATATATTTTCTGTTTCAGATAGTGCTAAGATTTTTCAAGCCTATAAACAGGAAGAAGATTTACTTTCTTCTGAGATAAAAGAGAAAGAAATAGAGTTTCAGAGAAATAAAGATAAAATTATTTTAATAGAAGACTTACAGAAGAGTGTTAAAAAAGAAAATTTAGAAAGAGTACGAGATAATCTTATTAAATTAAATAAGGACTTTTCTAAGGTTTCTATTAGTATAGAAGCAGTAGAAGAGACAGTTAATTATCTAAATATTATCGAGGATACTACTGAAGTAGAAGTAAGGCCTTACGATATACTAAATGAGTATGTTGAGGTTGTAAAGAGTTTAAGAGAACTCAAAGAGATATACTACTACTGTAAAATAATAGGGGGAGAAAATAAAGAAGAGATAATTTCTTTTGATAGTTTAATTGAGTACGGGAAGATTTTAAGTGCTTTAATAGAACTGGAAGAAATAGAGAATCAATTTCAAATAGACTTAATTCCCATAGAAGAAATATCTTTAAAAATACTGAATAAATATATTCTTTTAAAAAACGCTTTAGGTGAGTTGAAATCTCTAAGTAATTATTGTAAAATAGTAAAGCAACAAGATAAAATAGATTTAGTAGAAACAATTAGTGACAAATATATAGAAGTAGTAAAGAGTATAAAATTGGTAGAAGAGATTGAGTCGGATATAGAGAGTTGTACTAGAAATGAAAATATACTAGATAAAAAAATATTTGATACAGATGTTAAATTAAAAGAGTATGAGAAATACCGTTGTGATAAATGTGGTCAATTATTAGTAGGAAATAGTTGTGAGTAAAGATTTTTTCAAAAATATACTGGAAAATGGTTCGTCAAGTGGTCTTTGTAATTTGCTTCAAGATGCTTTAAATAATTTAAAAAGTAATGATAGATTTGGAACAGAAGGGCAGCTTGACCCTAGGGGAGATTTCAGAGAAGCCGTAGAAAAGTGTGATGAATGTTTTGGGGAAGGTTGTGACTACTGTGATTGGGCAGGGTTTTATGATAGTACCGATGATATGGAATATGTGGGAATGACCAATGTTGACAGTGTAATTAGAGAAATTTTAAAACTACCGGATGATCTTATACAAGAAATTTTTAATGAATTATTTATACGTACGCAAGTAGATGATAAAGAGGATGAATAGTGATGTTAACAGAAAAAGATTTACAAGAACATAAAAAACTTATTGAAGAGAGAAATAAGTGCGCTCAGGAAAAGAATATTTTAATAGATAGGGCAAATGAGAAGAAGAAGCGTGGGGTAGAAATAATGAAATCTTTTGGATTTTCTTCTTTACAGGATATTCCGAAACTCAGAGAAAAGGAAGTAGAACTAAGTAACCTTATTACAGAAGAAAGAAAAGAAGCAGAGCAAGTAATTGCAGATTATAGTGCTTTAAAACAAAAGTTAGATGAAGGGCTAGTACGTTAGATGTTAACAGAAGATAGTACAATAAATTCTCTTTCTTTTTGTTTAAATGAATTAGATACTATACAAAAGATGAAAAATAGTATAGAATTTAATATAGAAGAAGTAAGTAAGAATATAGAAGAACTGAATAAAAAGTTAAGTGTAAGTAGAGATAGTAAAAAGTTTTACTCACAGGCAGTAGATGTGATTTATGATAAGTCTATAGGTGCTTTAAAAAATACTATAAATACTGCTTTAAAGTATACTTTTTATGATTGTAATTTAGAAGTAAATCTTATTTTAGAGGACAAGAGAGGAAATAAGACTCTTGATTTATCTTTAGATGATCTAGATAAAGATATTTATGGATTAGATCCGCTAGAAGACGATGGACAGGGACCTGCTATAGTAATAGGAAATATCCTTAAATTATACTATATTTTAAATTTAGGGAGCAAAGTTTTATTTTTAGATGAAAAATTAGCAGGGATTTCAGCAGCGTATGCACCGAGGTATTTTGAGTTTTTGAAACAATTATCAGATTCAAAAGAAGTAATTTTAGCCCTTGTGACACATGATCCGAGGCATATGGACCACGCAGATGAAACTTTATTGGTAGCAAATGGGAATGTATCTATCTTAGAAAAAACAAATGAATAGTAAATTAACACAAAAATTAATGGACTTGAAGTCGTATATATGTGCTTTGCTTATAGATGAGTCTTCTAGTTTATATCCGGTAGAAGAACAAATGTTAGGTGGATTATTACAACTAATAGATGTAGTTTTATTAGATGAAATAGATGGTTGTTACCAACTAAGTCAGAGAAGCTATGTTGAAGGGGTTACTTTACACGTTAGAGAGATATTTAAAAGTGAAAAAGATAGAACTTATTTAAATAAAATAGCAAGCATGTTAGAAGACATAATAGAAAGTTGTGAGGCTGTGTAATGTCAAGTACTAATAGAGGTTATGAACGTCATAAAGCAGATTTTTACGTAACTCCAATACATGAAATAGAAAAATTTCTAGGGGAGTTTATAAAAGTAGAAGGCAACATATTTGAAAATGCTTTAAATATATTAGACCCTTGTGCGGGAGGTGCAGATAAATATAAAATGAGTTACCCTAATGCTCTTAGTAAATTTACTGATAACTTTGTAATGACAGTAGATATAAGAGAGGATAGTAAGGCTGACTTAAAAGGTAATTATTTAACTATGGAAGTATCTTCAAAAATAGAATGGGATTTAATTATAACAAATCCTCCGTTTTACAATGCAATAGATATAATTAAGAAAGCATTATTAGACACAGTAGAAGGTGGATACGTTATAATGCTACTTAGGTTAAATTTCTTTGAGTCTAAAGATCGTTTTAGTTTTTGGCAAGAGAACATGCCTAAATACTGCTTTGTACATCATAAAAGAATGGGGTTTATTCCAGGGGAACCAAATAAGACAGATTCGATAGCTTATTGTCATTGTGTTTGGCAAAAAGGACACAAACCAGAGTTCTGTCAATTAAAAGTAATATAGGAATTAATAATGAAAATAGCAATAATAAATGATATACATTTACAAGAGAGGAATCCTCGTATAAGAAAAGATAATTTTCTCCAAAGTACTTTAGATAAACTAGAATACGTTGCAAATAATAATGATGTTTGTATTATCCCAGGAGATTTATTTCATAGTTTTGCAAATAGTACTTTTTTCTTTAATATAGTCTATAAGTTCTTTAAACGGCACAAAGGGAAGTTTATTGTAATTCCCGGAAACCACGATGTAATGTTAAGAAATTATAATTTAGAAAAAACTACATTAGGCTCTTTGATGTTAACAGGTGTAATAGACGTAAAGACTAACTTTTTTTATTTAGATAATGTTTTGTTTGGGGTCTCTCTATGTGAAAAGAATATTAGTAAAATACCAGTAGATGAGAAGAATGAGGGTGTACTTTTAGGACACAATTATTACGAGATGGATTTGTGCCTTGAAGAGTCTTTAACAGCAGAAGATATTAAAAAACTTAATTATAAGTATGTGTGTCTTAATCATGATCATTCGCCGTATGATGATCTTTTTGTGGGAAATAGTATCTTATATAGAATAGGGTCTTTTACAAGACATGATAAAAATACTTACAATAGAGATAGACAAATATTTTATTTACAGTTCGATACAGAAACTGGTGAAATGGTAAAATTAAAAGTTCCGTGTAAACAGGATGAGGAAATTTTTATAGATGGTGCTTTTGATTCTAAAGTAATAAAAGAAAATATTACTTTTATAAAAGTAGCCGATGTTTTAGCTAAACTACAAAGGAGAGGGGAGGGAGATATATCTCTCCATAAAACTTTAATAGAATTAAAAGCACCCTCCATTTGCATAGGAAATATAAGAGAAAAACATCGTGAAACAAGTACTGTATTTAATTAAGAGGAGAGAAGATAATGAACAGTCTCCCATAACATAATCAAATATATGTAAAACATATTCATTTTTAATACCTTTACAGGGAAATCTAAATGAAAAATTTTAAGTTAAATTATAATATTAAGCAGATACAATTAAATAAGATTTATATTAATTTTAGTTCTAGGAAGAATTGTATCTGCTTACAAAATAATTTCTTAGAACTTTTCTTTTTATCAATGAAAGCTTACAAGACAGAAGTAAAACTAAATAAAGAACAGGAGAAGCTTTACAAGCTTACAATTTCTGCATGTAGATTTGTCTGGAATCTTTTTATTTCTGTTAATAAAGAACGTTACTCCGCAGGAGAAAAATATCTTAATAACTACGAGTTCTCTAAATGGTTTAATAATGTTTATTTAAAAGAGAACGAAGATAAACATTGGTTGAAAGAAGCAGGGAGTAAAGCTCTTAGAAAGACTATAGATAATTGTAATTCAACTTACCAAAAAGCATTTAAATCAAAGAAAGGATTTCCTAAATTTAAAAAAGCTTCTAAAGACAAGACAGGAGTTTATTTTGTTAGAGTAGAGGCAAACAGACCTATAAGATGTTCTAGGCATAAAATTAAAATTCCTATGTTCGGAGAGGTTTCTCTGAAAGAGAAAGGATACCTCCCTACAGGAAACAATAAAATAATAAGTGGAGTAATAACTAAGAGATCTAATAGATATTTCATCTCTGTTATAACAGATGAAGAGAGTAGTAAAGATAATAAGAATTGTAATGAAGGTATTGGTATTGATTGGGGAATAAGTACTTTCTTAACATGTTCTAACAAAGAAGAATACAAAAACATTAATAAAACTACTAGAGTTAAAAAGTTAGAAAAGAAATTAAGAAGAGAACAGAGAGCTTTAAGTAGAAAGTACGAAGCTAAGAAGAAAGAAAAGAGAGATAAAGTAAGTAACAATTATATTAAAAATAAACTAAGAGTAGAAAAAGTGTACTACAGGTTAGAACAAATAAGAAACTCTTATACTAATAAATGTATAGATAACATAGTTAAGGGGAAACCTAGATATGTTACAGTTGAAAACTTAAATATTAAAGGAATGGTTAGGAACAAACATCTTTCTAAAACTATTCTTCAAAATAAACCTTACTATTTTAAACAAGTTCTTGTACAGAAGTGTACAAAACATAATATAGAAGTAAGAGAAGTAAATAAATTCTTTCCAAGTAGTAAGTTATGTAGTAGCTGTGGAGAGAAGAATAAAGAACTAAAATTAAAAGATAGAAACTGGAAATGTAGTAATTGTGGTGCAGAGCACCAAAGAGACTACAATGCAGCAGTTAATCTCAAGAACTGTAAAGATTATATCCTACTTAATGAAGTAAGGAATACATGTACCGATGGCTTGTCGGGAACTAACTTTAATTCTGTTAGAGTTAGTAAAGCTTGTGGAGTGTTAAAACAAACTCAAGTAGTTGTTGCAAGCAACAACAAAAGAGAGTACAATGAAGCAAGAAAAAGCGAATTAGTAACTTCAAATGTAATTGTTTTAGAATGATTATGTTTGAATACAAATTACGGAGCAGAAGATAATGAAACGAGAAGATTATACAATTTATCCGTGTAAAGTACGTTTTCATTGGACGTATAGAATACATAAGTTTTTAGAGCCTGTAAAAGATTTTTTATTTGGTGAAAAATGTGGTGTATGTGGTAAGAAGAAGGTAAATATGACATGTTCAGCGTACCACGATAAAATTTGTTTAAGTTGTTTGTCTAAGATGATGGGGTACCAGAGTAGATGATTACAAAAGAAGAATACTATGAGTTTAGAAAACAGGAAAATAAAATAAAACAGCGAATTTGTGACATCGGGAATACTCTAATAGAACTTGATGTGGTATACAGTATTTTTGATGACTGGGATTACGCTTATGACATGGAGGCTTTCTTAGTAGAAGAGTCGGAGTACGAGATAAGTAATCGAGAGGTTTTTGTAGAGTGTGGTGATAATACTTATAAAAAATTCAAAGAAGAATTTATTTGGGATGAAAATGCTTTACAGTCTTATATAGAAGAAATAAAAGAATCTTATAAAAAGAAACAGAAAGAACGCTTGGATAGACATAAGATTGTTAACCAAAAGAAAGATGAAGAAGATTATAAAAAGTACCTTGAATTGAAAGAGAAGTTCGAAAAAAGTTAAATTATAATTTATATTGAGAGGTGGAAAAAGAGATGATGTGTAATTGTTCAAATAAAATTACAGAAGTTAATATTAAAAAAGCAGACCCAAATGCAATAATACCTGAGTATAAAACAATAGGTTCTTCGGGAATGGATTTGAGTGCTTGTATAAAAGAACCTATAACACTGCAACCGTTTGAAAGAAGAATTATCCCCACAGGATTAATAGTAGAATTACCGGAAGGGACTGAAGCTCAGATAAGACCTCGCTCAGGGCTATCAATAAAACACGGAATAACACTTGTCAATTGTATAGGAACATTGGATTCAGATTTTCGTGGTATTGTGGGTGTTCCGTTAATTAATCTATCTAAAGAACCTTATACTATTCAACCTAATGAGAGAATAGCACAGATGGTTATTGTGCAATATTGTAGAGCGGGAATAAGAGAGGTGGATGAGATTTCTGAAACAATTAGAAGTGACGGTGGTTGGGGAAGTACTGGTAAGTAAATATGCTAAAAAAACTAAAATTAAAAGCAATAGAAAAAATATCTGCGAAAGCTAACAGACTTGGCGCAGATTATACTAAAGTATTTTTTATCTTTTTATTAGAGGTTATTTTCAAAAGTATTGATCTATTTTTACGAATACTGTTTTTACTTTGCCCTTTGGGGATATATTTATTCTTTTTACAAAGTATGGATAAACCGAGAAAAGCTTCAGCAGTATCTACACATTTGTTTGATTCTAGTACTTATATGTTTGTTGCTCCCGGAGTAATTCTTACTTGTGTAGATGGGTACTGGTTAAAAAAATCTAAACAACAATATAAGAAATATATGGATAAGAATTTTGAAAAATACTTCACATTTTTAAGATGTGTAGTGTATATTTGTATAATAATTTCAAGTTTGGTCTTTTTAGTTAGTAGTTTAGTTTAATAATAGGTGTTGTATTCTTACATATAAGCTTTTAAAAGAACTTAAAGAAAATGAAATAGATAGAATATATCTTTGTGATAGATATATGCTTACATATGAAAATTGTAATTATTATTTATCTAGGGGTGGAAAAAGAAAATTCTGTTTAGAAAAAACAGTATTGCATAAGTATTTAGTAAAAAGACCCAATATTTTTGTAGAGACAAATAATGAAATATTACAAGAAATGAAGAGGATATTGACAGGTCTCTTAAAAAATAGTAAAATTGGAAATAAAACTAGAGAAAAATTAACAAAGTTAGATGATTTAGTGGATGAAATTTTGTAATGAAAGTTGTATATAATAAAAGTACTAAGAAGTATGAGCTTTCAATATCTCCGTTAGATAAGTGTAGTACATGTGTAAATAATACTAAAGATAGGGACGAAAGTGGTATTCCATATTGCCCTCTATTACAGGAATTGGAAACACACAATGTACTAATTAAAGGTAGCGAGTTTTATAAAACTAAATGTAAGATGTATTCTTATTATGTAGAACCAGAGGTAGAAAAAAAGTATAAGGGGATGTATTTAGGAGACTTAAAAGATTTAGGATATGAACCCCCTGAATATGATGATAAATATAAATATAAGTAGAAAGAAGTAGATAAAAATGTGTAATTATAAAGAAACTTTTAAAAGAATAGAAAAAATAGCGAAGATGCTAAATGGGAAGAATATTTTTGATACTAAGTTGGGCAAGAGGGAGGTAAAGTTATCTTTTAATAGAAAAGATAAGTATTTTGATTTAATTTATTATGATTTTGACGGGTCTGTATTATTTCGTATACTATTTTATAAAGATGATATTAAACGAATAGAATCTAAAATAGATAATGTTAGTATATTTAATGCTATTTATGAGATAGAGTGTATTTTGAGAGATATTGAAATAGAGTTAAATAGTAGGGTAGCATTAGCACAAATGTTAGGTAGATGGTACGGCTAAATATAGTTAGTAAGAATTTTTATGGGGAGTCTAGAAGAGAAAATAAGCGAAGATTCTTAAGATAATTGTGTATTAAAATGGGTTTCGTTGCTGTTCAAGGTACAGCAATTTTTTAATTGAGTTTATTAGTTAAGTGAGGCATAAATTAATGTTATTAAGTGAAGAATTTATAAGTAAATATAAAGATGTGAATCCACCGATGACTTCATTGGGAGAGTTTGTTTATTATAGAACTTATTCAAGATATTTACCAGAACAAAATAGAAGAGAGTATTGGTGGGAGACAGTTAGGAGAGCAGTAGAATATAATTGTTCGTTAGTTCATGGAGTTTCTATAAGAGAAGCAGAGCAATTATTTGATACGATATTTAACCTTAAAGGATTTTTAAGCGGCAGAACATTATGGGTAGGTGGAACAGAGAGCTCTAAAAAATATGCCTCTAGTAATTTTAACTGTTTTAAATCAGATACAGAATTTATAACAAAGCAAGGAATAAAGTCATTTAATGATTTTAGTGATGGTGATAACGTAGATATATTATCCTCTACTGGTGGGTGGAAAACTGCTACTATTAGAAATTTCGGAAAGTCTAAATTGGTAAAGTTGATTGTTGGTAGAGGTAAAAGAGAAGATATTATTTACACTACAGAAAATCATAGGTGGTATGTAAAAAGGTACAAGTCTGAGAAAAAATTTATTGTTAAGACTACTAATGAGTTAAAAAATGGCGATATTTTGAGAGAGAAAAGAAGATATGAACAAACTAATATAGTTCCGTGTTCTGTTGGGATACAACATGGTATGGTTTTTGGAGATGGGACATATAATAAAAAAATGAACCATTGTAGGGTTCATTTAGTAGATAATAAGCAGGAACTTGCATTATATTTTACAACAGGGTCTCAATGTACCGCTGGAAAATATAACCAGAAAGTGATATATGGCCTACCAAATACATGGAAAAATCTCCCATCTCTGAACTCTAATGTGGAATATTTAATGGGGTTTGTGATGGGCTTATTTGCCACAGATGGGTCTTATTACAAGAGTAATATCTCAATAAGTAATTCTAATAAAAACACATTAGACCATATTAAAAGTATATTTTCTATATTAGGTATTGATTGTGGAAAAGTTGAATTAAATAGAGAACTTTCACCGTATACTGGAGAATACGCTCCGAATTATAGATTGAATTTATATTCAAAACATGTACCAGATGATTTCTTTTTGAATAGTAAACATAAGTCAAGTGTAAAAGAAACAAGTTTTGAACCTTCGTGGGTTGTGAAAGGTGTAGAAGAAACAGATATTATAGAAGATGTTTGGTGTGTTGTTGAACCAGAAACAGAATCATTTACTCTGGCGAATAATATATTGACTAAAAATTGTTCTTTTACAAAAATAGATAATACAGAAGATATCTGTGAGTTATTTTATCTCCTCTTATTAGGTTGTGGGGTTGGTTTTTTAGATGTAATAGAAAATATTAGTGCTTTTTCTAATTTAAATACAAGTATTAGAATATTATCTAAAGAATATTCTGAAAAAATAGATAAAGAAGAGTTTAGTACATTACAAACCACAGGTAACGTCGCTACTATTGTTGTAGGGGATTCTAAGGAGGGTTGGGTAGGTGCCTTAAGGTACTTGTTCAAATGTTTAGAGAACCCTCTATTATCTACTATATTAGTAGACTTCGATAATGTTAGACCTGAAGGCGCCCCCTTAAAAACTTTTGGTGGTTATGCAAGTGGGCATGTCCCCCTTAAAATATTGTTTGAGAAAATTATAGGTATTGTAAGTAGGTCTAATGGTAGTTTAAAAACTATAGACATTTTAGATATATGTAATTTAGTAGGATGCGCAGTTCAGGTTGGGGGTGTAAGAAGGACTGCATTAGTTTGTTTATTTGATAAAGACGATGAAGACGTGAGACTGGCTAAACAAGGTATTTACTATCAAAATGAAGATGGTGCGTGGGTATCTGACCCAAACAAAACACATAGGGTATCGAGCAACAATAGTATTCTATTCAATAAAAGACCGTCGAAAGAAGAGTTGGTAGAAATATTTAACAGTATAAAAACTACAGGTGAACCTGGCTTTATTAATAAACAAGAGGCTCAACGTAGACTCCCTACTATGGAAGGGCTAAATCCCTGTTGTTTTACGGGGGATATGAAATTATTGACATCAAAAGGTTATAAAACTTTTAAAGAACTGAATGAGAAGCAAATAGATATAATAAATGCTGATGGAAATATATCACAAGGCAAAGTTTGGTTTACTGGTCGTAAACCTTGTATTAGGTTAAAAATGTCTAATAATAGAATTATAAAATGTACAGAAGACCATATTTTTATGCTTGAGGATGGTTCAAATTGCAAAGCAAAGGATTTAAAAGGTAAATGCTTGATTTTTCAGTCTTACTGTAAGAAAAATGATTCAATACGTGACTATAATACTGTTACGATAGAAGATATTTCTCATATAGGGGAGCATGATGTTTTTGATTTCGAAGAACCTTTATCTCATTGGGGCATAGTAAATGGTTTTATGGTTCATAATTGTGAGATACTTTTACCTTCTAAAGGATTTTGTAATTTAGTAGAGATTAATGTAAAATCTTTTGTAAAAGATGGGGAGCTTAATGAAGAAATATTAAATGCTGTTAGGACGTTTACACGTGCTTCGTATAGAATGGCTTGTGTAAATATTGAGTTACCAGAATGGAAAAAAGTCCAAGAAGAACATATGTTACTAGGGGTAGCTTTAAGTGGGTGGCAAGACGCAGTGAATTTACTCTACGATAAGTCGGAAGAGAACCAAGTATCTATTTTAAAACTCCTAAGAGAAACAGCACGTACGGAAGCAACTAAAATAGCAAATTCCCTAGGAAGAAATACCCCTAAGTTAGTCACTACAATTAAACCTTCTGGAACACTTAGTTTACTTCCCACTATATCTCCGGGTGTTCATCATTCACACTCCCCTTACTATATTAGAAGAGTGCGAATTAATTCAGGGGACCCTTTATTAAAAGTAGCAGAAGAATTGGGATATAATATATCACCTGAAGTAGGACAGGACCCTGAAACTTGTGATACTAATGTAATAGATTTTTATGTAAAGTCACCCGAAGGTAAAAATAAATATGATATTAGTGCAATAGAACAATTAGAAACTTATAAAATGTTCATGAGAAATTACACAGACCATAACACATCTATCACGGTTACTGTTCGAGATAATGAATGGGCAGGTGTAATAGATTGGGTTTATGAGAATTGGGATGATTTTGTTGGAATATCTTTTTTACCTTTGTATGATGCTAAATACCCTTTAGCCCCTTATGAAGCAATTACAGAAGAAGAATATAATAAGTTAAATAAACAATTTGGTAAAATAACACCCGAATTGATAGCTAAATATGAAAAACAATATAATTTAGATGATGATTTAGGTAGTGATTGTGAAAATGGGGTATGCCCCATACGTTAGAAAGGTAGGTATGGATTTTGGGACATGAATTAAAAAATCACGGGTTCATACAAACCTATACGGGTTCAGGGAAAGGGAAGACTACTAGTGCTTTTGGACTTGCGTTTCGGTCAATAGCTAAAAATTGGAAAGTTTTTATTGTTCAATTTTTAAAAGGGGATGACAACACAGAGTATGGTGAAATAAAGACGTGTGGTCTTTTCCAAGATAAAATAACAATAATCCAGTCTCATAACTCTAATAGAATTGTAATGGAACATAATAAAACTTCTGAAGATAAAGAGCTCGTTCAAAATACGTGGTCGTTGATGGTAGAAAAACTAACCCTCACTGAAAATAATGAGCACCCGTTCAATATCTTGATTTTAGATGAAGTATTACCTGCTTTAAATCTTGGGTTACTTACTCAGAAACAGTTTTTTGATTTTATAAGAGAAAAACCATCTAATCTTGAGCTTGTTTTAACGGGTAGGATATGGTCAGACTCTTTATATGATAAAATAAAAGACATATCAGATTTATTTTCAGACATTAGATGTGTTAAACATTATTTCGATAAGCATTGTGAGGTCTGTAAAAGAAGTTTTGAATATAGGAGTAATTATTGTCCTAATTGCGGGGCAACGTTAATAACCATTCCTGCGAGAAAAGGGATAGAATTTTAAAAATTTAGGCTTGACATAGTATATTTAATTTGCTATTATAATATTAATAGACGGTAGTGTTTCTCCCTGTTCTAGATAAGTGCTTAACAAGATAAAGGTTGTTAAGACTTTGAACAAAGTTCCTAAGCGAATAATACTAGTTAAAGAATCGCTGACTATTTTTGGTAGTTTTATAGTTCCGTATTGATGAAAAACTACTGTTTTATTTTGCAGGTTTGGTGTAATCGGTAGCACAAACGGCTCCAACCCGTTTAGTAAGAGTTCAAGTCTTTTAACCTGTGTTTTAATTTATAGTAATATTAAATAGTGGAAAATAGTAATGTCTAAGATTACATGGTTTTTACAAGATATAATATTTTCATCTAAAGAACAGTTTAAGGAAGTTAAACAAATAATAAAATCTTTTGGTGATAAAAGTAGACAAGTTTATGATATGCAAACTTGTTTTAGTAGCCCAAATAATTTAAGATACCAATTCCCTAGCATTAAAAAAGATCAGTTGTATACAGGTTTTACAAGTATTCAAAATATTAGAAAGCTTACAGAACATATAGATTTTGAAAATTATCCTAGTATTGGTAAGAGGTATAATTTTTTATTTTATGGTTTTGATGAGTTTTATAACGTAAGCAGGTATTACAATATTCTTAAACAATTTTTATTAAATAAAGATTGTTTATTTGTACCAGCGTGGACTTTAATGGGGGATTTTTATGAGCAGTTTTATCATGATTATGATCGTATTCTATCCCATACTAAGAAACATAAAAATGGGATTTTTGTAAAACCAGATAGAGGCGATAAGATTTTTGAATCATTTGTTGCTTTTGGTCCATTTGATATGAAGATGAAATTAAATAACCTTAGAGTAAGTAAAGATACAATTCTTGTTTTATCTACTGAAAAAGAAATAATGTATGAATACAGGTTTTATATAGTAGGTAAGAAGATTTCTACTTATTCATTATATGTAAACAATACTGTTGCAATAGATCCAAAGCCATTTAAATCTACTTTTGAAAACGTAGAAGAAATTATACATAATATAGATTTAGATTGCTTCACTATAGATGTTTGTTATTGGGCAAGTGGCAGTGACCTGTGCGAAGCAGTAGTAGAAATTAATGCTCTTTCTACTTCAGGAATCTATGAACATGTAAATTTAGAAAAATTGTTAGTAGATGTTAGGAAATATATTTTAAAAAGTAGTTGATTTTATTTAAATAACATGGTAAGCTATTTATATAGTTGAGTTGAACTTTGAAAATTTAATAGTATGGTGACTGAATATGTTGATCAAGAACATAAGGTATTCTGGAGAGAGTCTTGGAATAGACTTCATAGCTTTGTCAAAAGCGAATCGAAGGAAGTAGTAAGTAACTATAAGCCATAACAGACTCGTAAATCTTAGGAAAGTTATCTGGAACAAGGTTGAAATATCTTGCAAAGGAAATATAAGTACTTGTGGTTAATTGAAGATTTTCTTCAATAAAAGATTCTGTACGAGGTTAAAGTAGCAAAGGCCACATTCTTAAACAGTTACGTAGACAGAATAAATGGTATTGGATGTGAAATTTTAGAGTGAAAATCTCTACTACTGTTATCAATTAATAATTGCAAGTATTAGTTGGGTAGATGCTGGAATAATGGTGAATGACTGTGTAGTGAAAGCTTGGTGTGTATACCAGAATCCACCCTATACTATTAATTTTTTGTTTTTCATTTTTAATCCTTTCTAATTAATCTCCCTTAGTAAAATTTTACTAAGGGATTTTTATTTGTGCTTGACAAAGTAGTATAAGTGGTATATATTTAGTTTAATAGTTTTAAAGGAGAAAGTAGTGGAAGAAAATTATTTCTATCTGGGAGATTACCCTGAGTCAGGTCATACAAAACACTTATTGCTTTGGTCGGGTGGGTGTGATTCTACTTTATTATTGTATGAACTTTGTAAGAAGTATGGTAAGAAAGAGGGGCATTCTATTAATTGTGTCTCTGTGGAATTTTGGGGATTAAGATCAGAGAAGATAAAAAAAGAAGAAGAAAGTAGAAAAAAGTTTAAAAAGTATTTAAAAAGTTTAGGTTATAATGTAAATTATGCTAAAGTTAAAATAGATTTAAAACTACCTAAAATTAATTGGGTAGAACAAGGAACTACTTCAGGGTTACAATTTTTTTATTGGTTTTCAAATATACTATCATTTATTGATGATAATACCAGTATTTATTTAGGTTATATATATAATGATTCTATATGGTATACTTATAGTGAATTAGAAAGTATAATTAATAATTCATTTCGTATGGTGGGGTGTTCAGGTACTCTTTGGAGGCTCCCTTTATCACTTAAAAGGAAATTGGAGATAATAAATAAATTAGAAGAGGAAGGTCTTTTAGATTTTTGTTGGTGGTGTGAAGAACCTGTTTTAGATAATAAAGAAATAATAGAGTGTGGGAAGTGCACCCCATGTATAACGTATAAATTAGCAAAGTATGAAAAGGAATTAAGAGATGGAGCAATTAATAGCTCATTTGATAGGTGACTATTGGCTACAAACAGATAGGCAGGCACTTGGTAAAAAAGAGAATTTCGGATTAGCATTACAACATGCTGCGACATATATCTTACCATTTTTACTTATTACACAAAGTTCATTAGCTTTGCTCGTTATATGTTTATCGCATGCTATAATAGATCATATTAAATTTGGTGAGTATATAGATAATATAATAAACTATTTTAATAGTAATAAATCTGATAGACCAGTTTGGTTGATAGTTTGGATAAATATCATTAGAGACAATACAGCACATCTCTTAATAAATTATCTTGCAATTATGTACTTATAGGTAGTAGAATGTATAAATATAAAAAGGAAGAAAATAAGTGCTGTTTTACCTGTAAAAGGGGCAGGGCGTTACCGGAAGGTAAGTGTGGGTATGCTTATAAGTGTAAAAATTTTGAAATGTATGAGCCAGTTTATAATAAAGAAGATATTTGTTTTGAAATGTGTAGTAGATATTCAAGAGTATAGGAAGAAGAAAAAATGGGAAAGAAGTTAATAAGTTATCCTTACGAAGACAGGCAAGGTTGTGGTTTATTATCTTATTATGTGTTTTACCAAGATAAGCTTCGGAACAGTGTTTGCGGTACGACTGGAAGACCGGTAAAACATATGACAGGAGTAACACTTGCAAATAAAGCAAAAGCAGAAATTTATAAACTAAGACAATAGATTTTAGAGTACGAAAAAGATATCGAGTACTTAACAAATAGAAATACGAAACTGTTCTTGGTTGGGCTGGACAAAATATTAATTTAAGATTTAATAGACAGGAATTTCAATTCCTTAGTATTAGGTTATTATTTGAAATAGTATAGGGAGAAAGAAAATGACAATTAGTGAAATGAAAAAGAAGTATAGAAATCACATGGAACCATGGACAAAAGAATTAAAAGACTTACTTACAAATATGTTTGTAAATGGTATGTCCATACCGAAATTAGCAAAATATTTTGGAAGAACTGAGGGGGCAATTCATTCCCAATTGTGTGATTTAAGATTAATAGATTATACTTCGGGAAGAGTTATGGTGGGAGATGCAGTTAGGAAAGAAAGTTTTTTAAAACAAAAGGAGAGTAGGCTAAGGACAGAAATAAAAAATATTAGAGCAAAAGTAAAATCTGATGTGGATTCTCTTAATCAAAAAACAGCAGACCTTGTAAGAGTTCAAGAAGAGTTAGATAAAGCTAATATAACTAGAACTACTTTAGAAAAGATGTTAGATATTGCGATAAAAGATATGTTGTCTAATTCTTGGTATAGTAATGAAGAAGCAGCTTTCGAATCTCTTTTAGAAAGGGCAATTAATGGATAAATATATTAAATTTTTACATAAAAACTTTCCGCACTTAGTAGAGAGTATGAAGAGTTGTACTCATCATTATTCTAGTGAGTACTTAAATCCGTATCATTTAGAAGGTGATGTGTGGACTCATTCTTTATTAGTAGGTAAGATGGCTGAGTTTTATTCTGCTGATGAGAGATTACAATTAGCTGCTCTTTTACACGACCTTGGGAAATGTTTTGTTAGAAATGATAGGACTGATAATAAAGTACGTTTTTACGGCCATAGTGGGGTAAGTTTTTTTGAAGCTATTGAAATACTTAATCAACCCGAATTACATTTATCTAATGAAAGTAAGAGGTATATATTAGAAATTATTGGTTTACATTCTTATTTACCAAATATCCAAAATAATGAAAAGAAGATAAAAGAGAAGTTTAATAGAAATAGAAATTTACTTAGGTCATTAGCTGATTTTTATTATTGTGATTCTAATGGTAGGTTTACTGAAGTAAGTAATAATTTTTCGCAGTATTTATCTGTGGGAGAGGCCAATAATATATTTAATAGATTAAATAAATATTTTGTTGTAAAAGATAAGAATTATTGTAACAATGAATTTATCATGTTAATAGGTCTTCCGTGTAGTGGAAAATCAACTTATGCGAAAGAAAATTTTACAGAAAACTATACTATTATTTCTAGAGATGATATAGTCTTAGAAGAGGGTGGAACAAGTAACTACAATGAAGCGTGGGTAAAAGCAGACCACAAAAAAGTAGATAGTGTGTTTACAGAAAGAGTTCAGTTATCTTTAAAGAATAATGATAATATAGTAATAGATAGAACTAATCTTTCTTCTAAAAGTAGGAATAAGGTACTTTGTAACGTTCCCGATACATACTACAAAAAAGCTATTGTGTTTTGTACAAGTAATGATATAATAACAGAGAGAGATATACAAAGAGAAAATAAATTTGTTCCTGTGAGTGTAAGATTAGATATGATGAAATCTTTTACACCACCTCTTTATGATAAATTTGATGAAATAGAATACGTGTTTTAGGGAAGGGAATAGAAAAAATGGAAAAAAATGGAACAAGTGCAAATTAAGAATTATATGGGTAATTACCAGACAATGTGTAAAGTGTGTAATGAGTTAAAAGGAAATGTAGTTTAATATGGATTTAAAATTAACAAATAATAATTATTGTGGAACTGTTGTTCAAATAACTAAGGTTATCTTATTAGATAATTGTGATAATGTACAACATGCAAATATCTTCGGTAATTTGGTTATAGTATCTAAGGATACTAAAGTAGGAGATATGGGTATTTATTTTCCCGTTGAGTGTAAGTTATCAAATAAATTTCTTAAGAATAATAACTTATATAGACATAAAGAGAAAAATATAAACCCTGAAGCAGAGAAGCCAGGATATTTTGAAGATAATGGTAGGATTAAGGCTGTTAAATTTAGAGGACATGCTTCGAATGGATTATTTTTAGAATTAGATTCATTAGATTTTATTGATGAGTCTTTAAAAGATAAATTAGAGGTTGGGCAAGAGTTTAATGAAATAAATAAGGTTAATATATGTAAAAAATATGTTATTAAAAGAAATGTTTCGGGATTTAGTAAAGGTAAAAAAGCGCAAGGTGAAAAATTAGAAAGTAAAATATTAGACGGACAGTTTAGATTACATTATGATACGGATCAGCTTGGTAAAAACATATTTAAATTAAAACCGGATGATATTATATCAATTACTGAGAAGTATCACGGAACATCTGCTATAGTAGGAAAAGTATTAGTTAAGAAGCGATTAAATTTATTAGAAAAATTATTAAAATTATTAAAAATAAATGTAATTGATTCAGAATATGGTATGCTATATAGTTCTAGAAGAGTTATTAAAAATGAATATTTTAATAGTAGGAAGATTTCTCATTTTTATGATTCTGATGTATGGAAAGAAACTGCTGATAAAATTTATCCGTTTCTTTTCGATGGTATGACAGTTTACTACGAGATAGTAGGTTATACTTCAGAAGGTTCTTCAATACAAGGTAAATATGATTATGGATGTGAAGTGGGGAAAAATGAGATATATATCTATAGGATAACCTATACAAATACAGATGGAAAAGTATTTGAATTTTCAGCGAGGCAGGTACAGCAATGGTGTGAGACCAATGGGTTTAAAGCAGTAGAAGAACATTATTATGGGTATGCAAAACATCTGTTTTCTTTAGATTTAGATCATGAGTGGAATAATAATTTTTTAGAGAATTTAAAACAAAGATATCTTGAAGGTGACTGTTTATTATGTAAAAACAAAGTACCAAGAGAAGGGATTGTTTTAAAAACAGAAAATGGTCAACCGGAAGCTTATAAATTAAAAAGTTTTAGGTTTTTGCAACAAGAATCAAAAGACTTAGATAAGGGTATAGTTACATTAGAGGATGAGAATTAAGGAGAATAAAAATGACAGTAGTTTTCGATTATGATGATATTATAATTAACGAATCTGGTATAGAGTATGATGAAGAGATAAAAATACCGGCAGATCAAATTACTCCCGAAGTATTAGAGTTTTGTAAAGCAGTAAGTAGTAGGATAGAACAACTTAAAAGTACTATTAATTATTTAATGGCTAGTGATAGTTTAGATGGAGATTATTGTGAGGGAGATGAAAATTAATGGAAAAATATAAAGCATATTTTTTAATGAGGGCTGATCTTTTAAAGGAGTTACCAGCAAAATTAGCTATTAATGTGGGTCATGGTGTTGATTATATTCATTTCATGGGAAATAAAAATATAGAACAACACGAGAGAAATTTATTGTGGTTTAATTGTTTAAGAAAAAAAATAGTTTTAAAAGTAAAAGACACGGGTAAGTTATGTACTCTTGCTGGAAAATTAAAAGAAGAAGGTATATTATTTGATTTTATAGTAGATAATGGTATTACGGAATTTGATGGACAGACTACTACAGGAATAGTAATTTATCCAATTAGTGAAGACAAAATCCCCCAGTATATAAAAAGATTACGGTTATGGAAATAAGGAGATAAAATGGAATTAATATTTAAAGATAAATACTTTAATTTAGTAGTAAATGGAGAAAAATATATTACTATAAGAAAAGGTATAAGGATATCTGAAAGTAGAGAATTATTACTAAAACCATTAAAAGATGATATTTATAATTATGATAATGAACCTATGGAAGCTTTACTTAAAAGAGTAGAATTTAAATCTTTATGGGACTTAACTAATCAAGATGCTGAATTTGATGGTTTTCAAGATAAAAGAGAACTTGAAGAAGCTTTAGATGAAATTTATTCAGATATAGATGAAGATACAATGTTTACAATAATAGAATGGGAATAAAAAATAATGGAACTGGTTATAGAACTGATTTTTGACCTTGGTAATGTAATAAAAAAGTATTTAAGCTGAGAAGAGTATTGAAATAGAGTTATGAATGATTTTAAAAATTTTATACAAATTATTGAATGCATAGCTTATGTAGTTTGTTTTATAATAGCTATATATTTATATGGAAAAGGAAATACGTCAGAAGCAATTTATTGGTTGGTGCTCTCTACTTCACTAAAATTAGATATATAATGTATCTTAAATGAGATATTTTTATGAAACACTTAACTAAAGATAAATTAATACTAGAATATAATAATGCTTATAAATTTTTTTATTATTATAATATAAATAAGTACTATGTTATTTTTTGTGTTTGTACAGGAACTTATTTTGTAAACGAGATAAATAGTAAAGGATTTTGTGATTTTAGAGAATTAAGTAAGAAAAAATATTTGTGGTTTTATAATAAAATTAATTTTATTAATTTCATGGATGCAATAAACTATGTTTTAGAAAATCAGTCGATACAAAGTGTAATGGAGTTTAATAATAAAGAAGAATTTATAGAGTATTTAAAAGATTGTAATAAAGGTCATGTAAAAGAAATTTTAAAATATTTATAGTTTGTTTTATAATAACTATATATTTATATAATAAAGGAAATATGTTAGAAGCAATTTACTGGACAGTGCTTTCTATTTTATTAAAATCAGATACATTTTAAAAGGGATAATATATTTATGAAAAAAATTAAAATAGGGGATAAATTAATAGGAAATAATCAGCCCCCTTTTATTGTAGGGGAAATAGGAATTAACCATAATGGTTCTGTAGACATTGCTAAAAAACTTATAGATACAGCAAAAAGTACGGGCTGTGATGCTGTTAAATTTCAAAAGAGAACAATAGACATAGTATATACAAGAGAGGAGTTAGAAAGACCAAGACCAAATCCATTTGGGGAGACTAATGGAGATTTAAAAAGAGGATTAGAATTTTCTTTTGAGCAATATAAAGAAATAGATAAGTACTGTAAAGAAAAAGATATTATATGGTTTGCTTCATGCTGGGATGAAGATTCTGTGGATTTTATAGAACAATTCAATCCACCGTGTTATAAAATAGCTTCAGCAAGTCTTACTGATAATAACTTAGTAAAATATACTGCATTAAAAGGCAAACCTGTCTTATTATCTACGGGGATGAGTACTATAGGAGAGATATGCGGTGCTTTAGATGTAATAGAAAGTACAGGGAATAAAAATATTGTTATAATGCAATGTACTTCTACATATCCTAATGAAACAGAAGAGTTAGACTTAAATGTAATAAAAACATTTAAAGAAAAATTCGATTACTTGGTTGGGTATAGTGGGCATGAAAAAGGGTTAACACCTTCAATTATTGCGTGTGTTTTGGGTGCTTGTATAGTGGAAAGACACTTTACTTTAGACAGAACAATGTGGGGGTCAGACCATGCAGCTAGTCTAGAACCGATTGGACTTTTTAAATTGTGTAGGGATATAAAAGCAATAAAAGACATGTTAGGGGATAGTGAAAAGAGAGTTCATGAGAGAGAAATTTCAATAAAAGAAAAGTTGAGAAGAATCTAAAATAAGAAAAGAAATTTTTAGGTTTAATAGATATCAAAAAGACTAGACAGGTTTTCTTATTTCTGTTATACTTGTTTTAATAAATAGGGAGAATAAATATGGAAACTAGGAAATTGAATAGAGAACAAATTATTGATTTATTTTTCAATGAGGTTGAAATTCCGAATAAGCTTTATGAGATAATGGAGGAGGAAAAGTATGTTAAACTTGATCCTGAAATAATATTAAAAATTTGCCAATACGCAGATATATATGACATAGATTATAGTAAATCAGGGTTAACTAGAAGAGAGCTTATTTCAACACTTATACAAACAGGGTATATGCTACACGGGTTTATTCAAAAAATGGAAATGGAGCAGCTACTAAATGACTGATTATATCAATGAAGAACGTATTTGTAGCGTGTGTAAAGTAGTTACTGATTTTTATGGTTGTTATACATGTGATAAGTGTCATAAAGATGTTTGTAATAAACATATGCACGTTATTGCAAACGCAAGAGAAGACTTTGAATTTATAGATTATGATGCAATATGTACTTTTTGTTTAATTGAGGAGTTACAGAAAGAAATTAAGAAGTGTAATAATGAGTAAAGAGCAATTAATAAAACAGGTGGAAGAACTAGTAGAAGGTAAAGGTAAGCTTCTTTACTTATCTAGTTTTGGGAGTCATTTGTACGGACTAGAAAGTCCGTCTAGCGACCATGATTATAAAGGGGTCTTCCTCCCTTCGTTAGATTATTTTTATTCCTATAATAATGTAAAATCTATTACAGTTACAACTGGAGATAGTAAATCTAAGAATACTAAAGACGATGTAGATATTGAATTATATACGTTACAGTATTTTATACATAAACTTTTAAGTAAAGGAGATACAGGGGCACTGGATTTACTTTATTCTGTAACAAATAAAGATAAAGTTATTTATGGCTATGAAAATATGTGTTTGGTAAAAGCAAATATACATAAAATTCTCGATATAAAAAATGCTAATGCTTTTACGTCCTATGCCCTCGGGCAAGCTAAGAAATACGGGATTAAGGGTACTAGGTTAGGTGTATTAAAAAATATTCGTAATTTTCTTCGGGGAGATTCAATACAATGTTTATTTGATATACACGGAGATTCAAGACTAGAATTAATTGCAGATGAGATAATAAAAAGTTATGGAGATAAGTCGTATTGTTTTCATAAGCAAGAAAATTGTAAGGGTAGTACGACCGATTATTTGTGTGTTTGTGGTTCAATGCATCAGTATAATATAACTATTAAGGAATTTTGCGACAGAATAATTAAAGCAGAAGAAAATTACGGTAATAGGACTAAGAAAGCAGGTAAAGATGGCGGGGTGGATTATAAAGCCTTATCACATGCTATAAGAGCTTTGTATCAAACTTCCGAACTTTTTAGAGATGGTAAAATTACTTTTCCATTTACAGGTAGAGTAAGAGACGATATATTTAGTATTAAACAAGGTAAGTGGGACTATGAAACAGTAGAGAAATTTATTATAGAACTGTTAGGAAAAGCAGATTCTTTAAAAGAAAAGTGTTCTTTAGATTGGTCGTATGATTATGATCACTGTATAAGGTTAGTACGTCATTTTTATAGAGAATATTACAGGATATTATAGGAGAAGAAGATGAAAATTTGTCCAATATGTTTTGATGAAGGTTGTGAGAATTGTATAGATGACCGTTATACTGTATTTACTGAAGAAGATATAAAAGAAATGATAGAAGAGGATAAAAGGGGGGAAGGGGAAGTAAAAAAATGAATAAACAACAGAAATTAGAAATAATAAAAGAAATATTTATGATGGTATTAAGAGTAATATCTCTTCCAGTAGTACTCCCTTTTGTAATATTATTTTATTCTGTTTTTTCAACAGAGGTTTTTATTAGAAGTTACATAATACATGGTAATTTAAGGAGAGCTTGGAAACGGATAGGGAAAGAGCTAAGAAATGAATCAAAAGGTGGGGTAGTAAAGGAGATTAATATAGAATTTTTAAAAGATTCTTGGTGTCTTTATGATCTTAGACAAGCTTATTACATGAAAAGAAAGGAAATAATAGGATAGATGGTTGACTTTAAAGATTATGAAGATATAAAATTAATAGGATGTACGCATTTCTATCACTATAATATAATAAACTTTTGTAATAGAATCTCACCTCTCACAAATGAGAGATTTAAAGATGCTGGAAGTATGACAGAGCATATGATTTTTGTTCATAATAGTGTTGTATCCGATAAAGATTTATATATTAATCTAGGTGATTTTTCTTTTGGGAATAGTTCCAATTGGAAAAAAGTTATGGGTCATCTAAAATATAAGGATGCATGGCTTATACAAGGGAATCATGATCGAGAGCATCAACAAGATATATTAGGGAGTGGTTTTTCTAACTTATATAGGAAATTTTGGTTAATTTATCATGGTTACAATATTTTACTAACACACAAACCGTGTATAACAGACGATATGTTAAAAAGAATAGAAAAAGAAAACCCTAATTTAGAATACGATATTAGAAAAAGCTATACTACTATTAGTCCGACAGAATATGAAAAAATGAATTTAAATATCCATGCTCACATACATAATAGTAAGAGAGAGCAGTTAGAAAGTACTGGAAAGCATTTTAATGTGAGTGCAGACGTATTAAACTTCACACCTATATCTATTAATACTATTTTAGAAAAAATGTTTAATGTAAAAGTAGGATAAAATATGGAAGATTTTTCTATTTGTTATAAGCACGATCAGTGTATTAAATTGTTAAATAAATTAATAAAACGATTAAAAGTACTAGATATAGAAGATAAAATAGTGTATACTACTATTAGTGAAATAAAAGAATATATAAAAAGTAGTAAAAAATCCGGTAAATGTATGGAACGTAGACTACAATATTATTATGATTCTATTGTTTCACTTGGATTTACACGTAATAAGAAAAAGAAATAGGAGAAGTAGAAGATATGTCTGAACTTAAATTCTCTGAGGTAGAACAGTTTATTGATGAAATCTCTAAAAAAGATAGATTTAAAAATTTAGTAGAAAAAGAAGTAAAAAACGATATCATAATACACGATAGACTATCTATTACTTTAGACATTATTCAACAATATTACAATATAGATAATAAAGATATAGCTGAATTGGAAAATAATATGAAATGGGATATTATCGAATTTGTAGTTAAAAAATTATTTGAAAAAGAGAAAGAAAAAAGATAATAATGGTAGTAAAAATTAATTGTAACGAATATGAATATGTATTTCGATATGCTCGAAATTCAGGTAGAACTCTTGCGTTATTAAAAACACTAAATGAAATAGGCGGTGGATATTTAATAGTAAAAACAGAAGCGTATACTAGTTTAAATAGGATGGCTTCTATATATCCTAATATAAAGTTAATACCGGATTCTGAATTAATTAAATTACAGGGAATTGGAGCAGGCTCTCCTATTTTAGTAGATAATAGTGTATATGAAGAAGTGTTAATTCGTTATAAAGATATGGAAGAAGAATTAAAATCTACAGAAGATTTATTAGATAAAATTAACGAAACAAATTATAAGCTAACTGAAAAAAATAAAGAACTACATAGCAAAATAAAACTATACGAAGATTTTTTAGGAAATATTGAGTCAAGTGCAAAAGAAATTAAGTCTAATAGAAAGTTTAAATAGATGTATTATAAAGACCCATTAAATTATTCAGGGAATAAGTATAAATTATTGTCTCAACTTCAACAAGTTTTTCCAGAAAAAATAAATAAATTTATAGACGTGTTTGCCGGTGCTGGATGTGTTGCATTAAACACGAAAGCGAATAGATACTTATTAAATGATAGGAATTTTTATACTATTAATCTATTAAAAATGATGAGAGATTTCGATACATATTCTCTTTTAGGTATTATAGATTTTATAGTACAAGAACACAATTTAAGTAAAGAAAATAAAGAAAGGTTCCTTAAATTAAGAGAGTATTATAATTTATCCCCCTTACAAGAATGGGATACCCTTTCAGAAAATACTATAGATAAATATCTAGTTTTATATTGTTTAATTACACATTCTTTTAACTACCAGCAGGTTTATACAAAAGACTGGAAGTTTTCAGTCCCATCAGGAGCTGGTAGAAGTTATTTTAATCCAAAACTAAGAAAACGTTTTATAGATTATTGTAATATTTTACAAGAGAAGAAGCCTTGTTTAGTATCAAAAGATTATAGAAATATTTTAAATTTTGTATTAAAGAATAGTATTGAAAGTGATTTAGTTTTCGTGGACCCTCCATACGCCATTACAACTGATTTATATAGTAGATCTAATTTCCTTAAATGGACAAAAAAAGATGAAGTAGAACTATATGAATATTTAAGTAAACTTAATGAAAAAGGTATAAGATTTTGCTTGACAAACATGTGGCAAAAAGGTAGTATAATTAATAAGCATTTAGATAAGTTTATAGAAAATTATAAAGTAATATCAGTAAACAATACTTTTAGTAATTGTAGTTATCAAAAGCTTACTGAGAATAAGTGTAATGTAGAAATAATAGTGACTAATTATGAACTATAATTTATTAATAGAAAATAAACATCTAGTGTATTCTAATATAGAAAAAACAATATGTGTTAGTTTGGAGGTACCAATTATCCCTCAATCATTACGTATCTTCTTTAAGATACGGAATAAGGAGTTTATAAAAATATCGTATCTTAAGTGTGTGTCTACTGACTTAGATAACGGTGAATTATCGTTAGAAGGTAAAATAG
>CAYQSO010000001.1:80566-85699 GCA_964420205.1 uncultured Candidatus Saccharibacteria bacterium | reverse complement strand
AGTGCCCCGTAGGGGCTAAGATGTAGCTCCTCGAAATAAATTCTCGGAGTACTCAATATTATACTTCAACAAAGTTGAAATAATATTGGCAAGTGTCCCGTAGGGGCTAAGATGTAGCTCCTTGTTGTATAAGCTCAAAATACTCGATATTATATAAATAAAATAAAAAATGTGGTTTGTTTATATCTTAAAATGTAAAAATGGGAATTTTTATACGGGAGTTACTAATAATTTAGAAAAAAGAATAAGAGATCACAACTCGGGAAAAGGTGCTATATTTACTAAAAAAAATAAGCCTTGCTATCTGATGTGGTCAGAAAAATGTCTGGATAGATCTATCGCGCAGAAAAAAGAATATAAAATAAAACAATTAAGTCACGAAAATAAACTCAAAATAATAAACGGCTCACACAAATGAGCCGTTTATTATTTATGTATGATACCTATTTTATTCAATCCCTAAAATAGAATCTATTTTTCCTTGGTCAAATCCGATTATGTATTCAGGATCTCCTTCTTCAAATGTTATCTCTGTAACTGGAACTCCCATCTGTCCTGTTTTTGTAACCATTTCCTTTGCTTTTTCTTGATCTTTGTCAACTAAGACATAATCAAATTTCATTCCTTTTTCTTCTAAATATTCTTTTTCTTTTTTACAGTATGGGCAAGCCTCTGTTGCGTAAAGAGTTATGTCTTTTGGCTTCAATGGCTCAACCTCAGCTCCTTCATTTACCAATGTCGTCAATTCCTTTTCTATTACAGGGAATAATTCTTCTATATCATGCATATGCCCCCCAGCTCTCATTAAGGAAGGATTCCCTATTGATACTTCTGTTCCTTTATCGGTATTTCTTACCAATACTGCACATGGCAATAATGAAACAACTTTAGGGTATTTAGATAAAATTTTATCTATCCATTCTTGGTTACAAATATGCAACAAATAACCTTTTTTATCACTTAATTCTGTGTGATCTTTTACTGTAAATCCCTTTTCTTTCGCTAATTTTTCTATATTGTCGCGAACCTCTTCAGGTGATTTATCAGTCATTCTTGTGTATGCTACGTTCATTTTATTGTTTTTTTAATTATAATTTTTAGTCTCTACGGGCTTTGAGTTTATCACGCTAAGTATTATTAGTAAAGGATTATATTTCTTTATTTATTTTAATAGCCTTACCGTTTATTATTGCTTCTGATATTTTTTTATAGGCGGATGATAATATTCTTTGAAATGTGCTTTGTGATGTTTTCATTTTTTTCGCGCACTCTATTTGATTTAATTCTTCTACATTTTTTAGTCTAAGCGCTTCAACCTCTTCTTTTGTTAGTTCTATTTCCTCAAGCATGCGCAAAGGAACTCCCAATGGTTTAAAGTAGTCTATTTCTGGATTAAATCTTATTTTTCTTCTTAATCTTGGTCTAGGCATGTTTATTGTAGTTATTATAACATAAAATAAATCGAGCTTATTAATCGGCTCGATTTATTTATAACCCAAGCTTATTTTGCTTGTTTTTGTAGGGCATCTTTTTCGTTTTTTATGGCTTCCAGTTCTTGCTTTAGGATTTTTTCCTCTTCCTCAAGTGCTGAGATTTCATTTTTTTCAGAATAAAATCTCATTCCATATCCTGCGCCTCTACCGAATCCTCTCATTCTTCCTCCAAACCTTCTTCCCGTTCCGCCATTACAAGGACCTAAACCCCTGCCCGTCATAGGACCTATGCCCATAGGCCCTGTACCATCTAACATTGGCATAATTTTATTTTATTAATTATAATGTCTAAATATGTTATGAGTATATACCCATAACATAAAAAAGTCAAGGGATTTTGAGGGGGAGTAGATAATAAACGTTAGAAGACTTGCAAAATTGTGAGAATGTGTTATAATATACTCAGTATTAGGTTGTGGCCTGCCAAATAAATCTACATGTAAGCCTATCCCTTATCTCGCCATGATTGCCTACCAAAACAATCAAAACTCCACAACCTAAAAAGCCGTATGCAAAAATGCAAACGGCTTTTTTATTACAAATTTATTATTTATTACATTTGTATATTGTTGTCTATTTCTTCTTGTGGGGCTTCTTCAGATGGCATTTCTTGCTTCATCTCCATTCCTTCTTCTTTTTTCATTCCACATTTTTTACAAGTACTCATTCCGAACAATTTATACAATGGGCAGAAGGAAAATATTGCTACTAACACCAATATAGCTCCAACTATGTATGCAACCCATTGCCATGTTCCCATAAGACTTGAGTATCCTAACCATATTAACAACAAACCAACAAGGAATCTTATTATACGGTCTAACATTCCGACATTTTTCATAGTTCTTTTTATTACTTATAATTTACCTTGTTTTAATTATAACATTTATACATGGAATAAACTATAAATATGTTATAATTTTTATATGTTTAAAAAAATCATAATATTATTAGTAATAGTTTTAGCTGTAGTTCTTGGTGGTTTTTATTTATATAGATCTTCTTTGGAGTCTAGCGCGCCAGGAATTTATGAAAATAACAATATGCAAGAAGTAAAAATTGAAGTAATAAAAGAAGGAGAGGGGGAAGAAGTAAAAAATGGAGATTTGGTAACTGTAAATTACATAGGAACTTTGTTGGATGGAACAAAATTTGATTCAAGTATTGATAGAAATGAGCCTTTTGCATTTAAATTAGGAGAAGGGAGAGTGATACAAGGATGGGAGATTGGGATAAATGGGATGAAAATTGGAGAAAAAAGGAGATTAACCATACCGCCAGTATTAGCTTACGGTGAGCTTGGCACCCCAGGTGGTCCAATCCCTCCTAACGCTACTTTGATATTTGAAGTTGAATTATTGAAGATAAATACAAACGGATTATAGATATTTGGGTGGATGTGGAGAACATGTTTTTGTTAAAACTACGCTTGCCTGCCGGTAGGTAGGGTGTGGTAAATAAAATAAAGGGGCTAGATTTTCATCTTAGCCCCTTTTATTGCACTTTTGTGCAAGAGAGCTCGGGTATTTTGTGGTTAGTATAAAAAAGGCTTAGGAACTTACCTGAATTTTGTGTCTTCCTGTGCATGAAGGTGACCCCCATTCTTGATTTGCATCACACAAGTCGCTTTTTCCCAGAGTGGGTGTATTTTTGGTTATGCAGATGTGAGGAACTTCAATATTTCCGTATCTTGAGCCTGTGCAGTCGATATTGAGCTTAACAAGAACGTCCATGAAGATGCAGAGGTTTATAGATTCAACTACTGTCAGCCTGTTTCTTTTTTGCTCACATATTACCCTCTCTGACACCCTTGGTGATTTGCCAAGAGTTTTACTCCCATCTTCAACGTTTAGCATGAAGTACAATTCATTAGGAGTCCTCTCTACATCCCTCAGTCTCGATGTGTTGAGGGCAACAATCCCTTTTTCTCCGTTATGTTCAATCATCTGCATCAATTCTTTTATCCCAATCTTTCCTGACGGAGGGATTACTGGGACAAAATAGATATTGCCATAAGGCATCCGCATTCGCATAATTTTACCAAAGAGAATATCTCTTTGTTTCAAGATTGCCTCATGTATTCTTTTTGGAAAATTCTCTTTGATTATTTCCATCTGATAATCAAAGAGATCGTGAGGAAGTAATTTGGTTACATCCTCATAAGCCAGCCTGTTCATGATAACACCTCCTTTCTGGGTGTTTTTACAAAATACCCTTATTCAATTTTCAAGTTCCTAAATGTGCATCGTTGTATTCTTATATGACGCACGCTCTAATTATGTAGCGGGGTATAATAATTGTCAATCTCACTAACTTTTTAAAAAAATAAAAGCAAAAAAAGACCGACGTTTGTCGGTCTCAGCTTTGTTTTTAGTGGATTGCTTCAATTCTTATTTTTTTCTCTTCTATCGCTTTGAGGACGCTCCCCGCTATCCCTTGTACAAGGCATGGTCTTTCGCTTTCTACGGAGATGTCTTCTCCTTTGGCGATTAACTCAAAGCGGTGGATTTCTGAGTCGTGTATTGAACGTTTGCATCCGTTCGTTTTGCAACCCCCATTTTGAACGATTTTGAGCAAAGATATTACTTTTTCTTGCTCTTGTGTGTTGGCCTGAACCTTACTTCTTCCGAAATTAATCCTGTTAAAAGAAACCCTAACTACCACCTCTTTACTTGGCATGCAAACCTCCTAAAATAAAAAAGGAACTTTTATAATGTTGCCACAGTATCTTATTATTGTCAAATAAAAGCCCGCTAAAGACGGGCGTTTATTTTTCTTAAATTTTTACTTCCCAATTTGTCTATTCTGTAGACATTTCATCAACTTCTTCTTTTCCTTTTTTCAATTCTTCAACTTGTTCTTTGTCTAGCTCAAGAAGTAATGCTTGGAATTCTCCAACATGGGTTTTTTCTTCTCTTGCGATATCTAAGAAGACTTCTTTTAGTTTCTTATTGTCTGTCATTGCCGCTAACTGCTCGTACAGGCTAACTGCATCTAGTTCAGCTATCATTCCTAGTCTTAATATTTCTCTATCCACATCTTCTTTGTTTAATTTGTTTAAATCTATTGGTAATTTTGATAACATTTTATTTTTTATTAATTATAATGCTGGCATTATAACACATAATTTCGTGTATAAAAAAGACGGGCTTTGCCCGTCTAGAAAAAGAGAATGTGAAATGCAAGCAATACAGTAATCAAAGAAAGGAACCAAAATAACAAAACCTTCTTAAATATTGAGAATAGCTTTGTTATAATTCCCCTTATTGCTCCCATTCTTCTATCTTGCCAACCTGTCGGTATTTCTTTTTCTATTACCCTCATTTTTTTGAATTGCTTCACATCTTTGTGAATAAAAAACAAAAGGACAATTGTTGCAAAAGCAAAACATAATGTAAGTATAATCTCTATCATTTCCATTCCTCCTTATTTCGAATAGTCCTAAGCTAAAAGTAGTATTAAATTAATATATTGTCAATAAAAAGACGGGCTTTGCCCGTCATATTTTTAACTAAGTATTTGATTGCGAAGTTTGTATAAAAGATAGAGAATGACTGCAAGAAGCAAAAATAATTTTCCTGACTTTATTTCGTTTAAAATCAAAATCAATCTTGTCTCCTCTCCAGATCTTTCTCTTCCC
>CAYQSO010000001.1:76222-80521 GCA_964420205.1 uncultured Candidatus Saccharibacteria bacterium | reverse complement strand
TTGTCGCCCGGCATGATTAACAAACGGCGGCGGCGGAATTTTTATTAATTTTCCAAAGTTCAATAAGTATATACAAAACACTCAATAAGCCTAAAAAAAATATTGCAATTTCCATTTACAACCTCCTTTGTTGGATTTGATGTGAACTAACTAAAAGATACTAATTTGTATAAAAAGTGTCAATAAATATAGATAAAAAAAGAGAGTCTTTTGACTCTCTATTAGTTTAGGAAAGTTATAAATCCATGAACTCCCTGTTCCCGGAGAGCTTTACGGATTTTCTTCCGATTTTTTTCGGGGATTGATTCTGTTGCAAACTTTGCAATATTACCCGATCTGATTGGGGTTCCCATTTTGAATCCAAATACTACACAGTAAGGGTTTCCGTTCTTGGTGTAGCATTGGGAGAATAAAATAACTCTCCCAAATTTAATACTTTCAATGGGCCCAATTTCTATTGCGGACTTTTCTTCTTTGAGGCACTTCTTCATCGTCGCTGTATTTAGGACCTCAAATCTTTTAACATTTGCCATCTTTACCTCCTTTTTTGTTTGCTGAGTTAATAATACCATATAAATTATTTATCGTCAATGATTATAACAATATTGACCAAAGCATCTTTATAATGTATTATATTGTTAGAACTTTATAGGGAGGGGCGCTGATGACTCTTAATGGGAATGCGAAGCGGAAAATGTGCTCTAATTGTAAAGGAAGTGGAGAGGCAACTTGTCCGGAGTGTAAGGGGCGTAGGAAAGTTAATTCCAAAGTTTGTTTTTCCCACAAGAAAGATTGCCCAGCATGTCTTGGGACAGGTGAAATTCCTTGCCCTGAATGCAATGGCACAGGTGAAAGATTTTGAGGAAGTAGCACGGTTTCAAACCGTGCTTTTTTATTTTCTTAATTTTAGAACTGCTTTGTCTTTTTTCTTGGCTTCTAATATTATGTCTTTTTTTATTCCTTTTGTTTCTTTTATAAAATTCTCAAAATCTTTCTTATTTACATAATCTGCGTGAGCTCCCTTTCTTTTGTTTTTTGCTTGGCTACTGAAATCTACCATCAAATACCCATCTTTTTTTCTCCAAGTTTTAGAGGCTAATCTAGTTGCTTCTTTTATTGATTCTCCATTGTTTAATATTGAATGATGAAACACATCAAATAATATTGGGATTCTTGTTTCTTTTGAAATTTTCAAGCAATCTTTTAGTGAAAATAATCTATCATCATTTTCTAAAACCAATCTATTTTTTACTTTTTTTGATAACTTTTTGTAGTTTGATATAAAACGTTTTTTACTTTTTTCTTTATCACTATAAACTCCTCCTAAATGAATTTGCATCTTATTTGTGCTATCAAGGCCTAATAAATCCATAATATCAGCGTGGTATTCTAATGTCTTTATGCTTTTTCTAACAACGTCTTTTTTAGGTGAATTTAATATAGTGAAGTGGTCTGGGTGCATAGAAATACGCATTTTGTGCTTGCGTATAAATTTTCCGATTTCTTCAAAGTCTTTTTTAAATATTTTTTGCCAATTTATTTTACAGATTGGATGGTCTGCAAAAGGAGCTATTCCAGAACTTATTCTGAAAAAGTTAATATTATTTTCTACATTCCATTTTATAATTTTGAAAAGACAATCAATATTATTTTCCGTTTTCTCTAGGAATTTCTCTTTGCTAAAAGACTTTATCCTAAAAGTGCTAGATGAAGTGCAGGGGATTGATAGATTTATACATGCGTATCCTATTTTCATATTTTAATAATATCAGTATTTATGTATTTTTTAAATTGAGTTTATGCAACTTTTTTATGATTTTTGTATTATACTTATATTGTATAAATGAATATATCTGAAGAAAAAGACTTGATTAGTCGCGCAAAAAAAGACCCCCAAGCTTTCGGGGAGATTTTTGATATGTATCACGATAATATTTTCGGATATGTTATGAGGCGCGTGGGGAATATTCAAATAACTCAGGATGTTGTTTCTGAAACATTCTTTAAAGCTCTTGATAGATTGTGGCAATTTAATTGGCGTGGAATATCTATTTCAAGCTGGCTTTTCAGAATAGCTAATAATGAAATAAATCAACATTTTAGAAAAAAGGATAACAAAGCATATTCTTTAGATGAGTTTATGGAAGAAAGTGGATTTGATATTGAAAGTGATGTAAATATATTAGAAGAGATTATTGAACAAGAAAAAGAATTAATGAGGGCTGAAGAGTGGAGAAAAGCTAGAGTAGAGATTGAGAACTTGTCTAAAAAATATCAGGAAGTTATAACCTTGCGTTATTTTGAAGACAAAAAAATAAAAGAGATAGCAGAGATATTAAATAAAAAAGAAGGAACAATTAAATCGTTGCTATCTAGAGGTATTTCAAAATTGAACGATTCAATGCAACCAAAGTGATGAGTTGGCATTATATCTTTAGGAGGATATAAGGTCGACTCCATTAAAAATAATTAATCAAAGTCAATCATTATGAAAGAAGAAAAAAATAAATTATCAAATATTGATGTTCCTAAAGTTGGGGATATTAAAAATTACAAAATGCGTTTAAGAACAGCATTGCTTTTGGAGCACCAAAATAGAAATTCTTTCTATATGCTTGGCTCAATAATGAAATCTATGTCAAAAATACAAAAAGGTGTGATGGTTGGTGTTCTTGCTGTGGCAATAGTTGTTGTTTCGGCTGGGATATTTGGACCATCAGCATATTCAGTAGCTAATGCTCAAGCACAAGATACAATAAATAGAGCATTTCAACACATTGCTAATCTTTCTGACGAAGATCGTGCTGAATTAGAGCAAAAATTTCAAGAAAGAATGCAATTTAAAACAGAGGCTAATGAAGGATTTATGGGATTCCAAGATTTGTCTCCAGAGGAAATAGAAGCAAGACATCAAGAAATGAAAGCTTCTTTAACAGATGCCTTGGCAGAAGCTCAAGCATCTTCAGATCTTCAGATAATAAGTGCTGATGAACTACCAGTCCCAGGATTTTTTGGAAGAGCTGGTAGAGCCTTCGGTATGAAGATGATGAATACTCCTGAGGATGTTGAAGGGAGGCTTGCTAACCTTCCAGAAGATGTTCGTCAAAATGTTGAAGAGCATATGGCTTTAAGTGAGGATATGAGGCCAGTGTCATTCATGGTTTATACAAATGAAGATGGGCAAACAGTCTATCTTGGTATAAACGCTGACGATGAACCTGTTGTGAAAATAATAAAGCCAGGAGAGGGTGAATTGCCATTTCCTCCAGGGAGAGAAATGAAAGATGGTGATAATGGAAATAGTGGCAACAGAGGTAAGGGAATGCAAGGTAATGGCATTCATAGAAATGCAGATGATTCAGAATAAGGTATAAAATACCAAAAAATAAACGGCTCAGTCCGCTGTGGCGGATGAGCCGTTTATTTTATCTTTATAAATTATATTAAATATAATTTGATTATTTCTTAAAATATCCTTTAGCGATAAGTATCCCCGATATAATACCTATTACAAACAATAAAATTTCCGCGGTTTTATGCTTTGATAACAATACAGCTATTATTGCGATTGCTGGCAATACCCAATATATTACTTCTTTGTTTATAATTATTTTATCTCGTTTTTCGTTTTTGCTCATATAATTTGATTATATCACAAATATAAAAAACGCCTATTACGGCGTATTTTATTTGCTCTGGGGGTGGGGGCTCCTTTCAAGTAAATTTCTTGACTGAAATTTCTTTCAAGCCGGCTCTCGCTATGCTCGCCTTTCTTCACCTTCGGCGGGTCAAACTCGCATATAGCTCCGAGCTTCGAGTCCCAACAAAAGCAAAGAAATTTGCTTTCTCCCCGCAGGGTTGTACAACAAAAATACTCCCATTAACGAGAGTATTTTGTTACAAGCTCTGGGGGTGGGACTCGAACCCACAACAACTCGATTAACAGTCGAGGGCTCTACCATTGAGCTACCCCAGAATATATTTAATTTTTAACCCATCTCGCTATCGCAGAATATACTTATTAACGAATATAATGTACCAGAAAACTAATTGAAGTTCAATATTTTGTAGATTTTTTGTATAACATTGACAAATATAGTCTAATTTGGTATAATATGCCTAGAACTCTGGAAAATATATAGGAGGTTTGAAATGAAGAATTTGATTTTGAGAGCGAAGGAAGAAGTGGCTTTTCTCCAGATCTTTGGGTCTTGTGGGGACCTGTTTACAGTTCGACGGTGCAATGTAAAAGAAGGTGGGGTTTTCCTATCTTCTGCAACGAATTTGTCAGATGTTCCC
>CAYQSO010000001.1:37569-76191 GCA_964420205.1 uncultured Candidatus Saccharibacteria bacterium | reverse complement strand
AGTCTTTCGAGATTCTGGGGGAAGTGGCTCTGAAAGAAGAGTTCAACCATGTGTGCCCCTGCTGCACGGGTGACGTCTCAAAATTTGAAATGGGGGGATTCGGCAATATCCCTCATGTAAATGATCTGGGGTTCGGTCGCATTCTCAATGTGAAAAGGTCTTTTTTCGAAAATGCGATAATTCTCAGGGGGAGACATTTTCTGAGTTGAGGCTCCTATGCCCCGTCTAAACAGGCGGGGTTTTTTATTTTAATAACTTCTTAATTTTTTGTATAATTTAAATATGAGGAAAGTAACATTATGTTTTTTAGTTGATGGAAATCGTTTATGCTTGGCTATGAAAAAGCGTGGGTTTGGCGTTGGTAAGTGGAATGGAATTGGTGGGAAGGTACAAGACAATGAAACTATTGAAGATGCGGCTATAAGAGAATTAAAAGAAGAGATAGGGGTTGATGCTCAAGTCAGTCATTTGGAAAGTGTTGGTAATATTGAATTTTATTTTAATGAGAAGCCAGATTGGAATCAGCACATGCATATATTTTTTATAAGGAATTGGGATGGTGAGCCAATTGAGACAGAGGAAATGGCTCCAATGTGGCATGACAATGATAAGTTACCGTATGAAGAAATGTGGGTTGACGATATTCATTGGTTGCCGAAAGTTATTGATGGTAAAAAAATTGAAGGAAAATTCTATTTTAATGGAGATGGCGGGGAGATTGATAAATTTGAGATAAGGGAGATTATTTAATATTAAAATTTAAAAAATGAAAACAATATTAGTAGATGCGGTAAATGCTTTTGTAGTATTAATAATTTTTGACCCCGTCTAAACAGGCGGGGTTTTTTATTTTAATAACTTCTTATTTTTTTGTATAATTTTAACTATGAATAACATATTTTATAAAAAAGATACATTAATAATATTAACTCTGTTTTTTATAATGTTTATTATAAAATTGTTTGATGTATTTTTCTCTCCAAATCATATTTATCCTGGCAGAATTGCTAGTTTTAGTTGGATTGAGATTTTGGCGGTGTTTACTTTAGGTTATATAGGGCTAGCTATTTCTAGAAGAATTAAATTATTAGAAGTTTTTAACGAAAAAGAATCTAAGAAAAATACATTACTATTTCCATTCTTAATAGGTTTAGGCTTGGGTGTTGTGTTTATTTCTTTTGATTTTGTATTTAAAATAGGCGATATAAATGTAGGATGGCCTTTGTCGGGACCGTTTTATTTATGGGGAGCGATTAGTCAAGAAATTATATCTCATTTTTTTCCTGTTCTTTTGTTAACCTGGGGAATCTCAGCTTTATTTTTTAGAAATAAGTATAAAAATAAAATATATTGGGCAATTGCTTTTTTGCTTGGCTTGGCTGGCTCGATTGGCATGATCTCTGCATTTAATAACCCAAACATACCATTGAACGAGTCATTTAATTTCGTTCCTTATGTAATCGGGTTAATGGTATTTATTGGTGAATTGGTGATTTTTAAAATATTAAAAAAATATGGATTAATCTCTGCAATATTTACTAGGCTGGGATTTTATATGATTTGGCATATAATATGGCCCATAGTTTTTTATTAAAAAATAGAAAAATTTATTTTTATTATTAACAAGATAAAAAAACTTCTTTTTATAATTGCAATTCCGTTCGGAGCCTTTCTGTTTGTGTATGGAGAATATGACGATAGTCCAGGCGGGCAGCTATTGGGGGTGGTATTTTTTGTTACTGGTGTTTGGGGAATAATAAATACATATAAAAAGTTCAGATAGTATGAATGTATATAAATATAAAAAAGCTTTTAAAAATACAATTAATAATATAAAAAGCACCATTCCAATTTTAGCTGGGGTTATTTTGTTGATATCTTTTGTTATAAAAATAATACCTGAAACTTTATACAGTAAGATTTTTTTTGGAAATAAAATTTTAGATTCTTTTTTGGGTGCTTTGATTGGCGGCGTTGCTGCTGGGAATCCTGTAAATAGCTACGTTATAGGTTCGGAGCTATTAAGCCAGGGGGTTAGCTTGGTTGCAGTGGTGGCATTTATAATTAGCTGGGTAACTGTTGGGGTTATACAATTGCCAGCAGAAGCGATGTTATTAGGTAAAAGATTTGCATTGGTCAGGAATCTTATCAGTTTTGTATTTGCAATAGTTATTTCAATATTAACAGTATTACTTTTGCAGTTATTGTGATTAGAAAATTTATAATAAGAATAGGTTTTAATTGGATATTTTTTATTTCTATTATTTTGTTGTATTTAATTACTTTTATAATAAGTCGAAATGTATTTATTGAGATGCTAATTTATGCAAAGAGCATCTTTATAGAAGTGTTTCCTGTTCTTGTGGCTGTATTTGTATTAACTTTCTTTGCCAATATATGGCTTTCAAATAATAAAGCTAAAAAGGTTTTATCTTCAAAAAGTGGTTTTTGGAAATATTTTAGCGCAGTGTTATTTGGGATATTATCTAGCGGACCTATTTATATGTGGTATCCGCTTTTAAGTGAATTGCAAGAGGGCGGTTTAGATAATTCCTTTATTGCTATATTTTTGTATAACAGATCTGTAAAAATACCTCTTATGCCGATGATAATATATTATTTTGGGTTGCCTTTCTTAATAATAACTACGGGATTTATGGTATTATTCTCTTTAATAAATGGTTATTTAGTTTCAAAATTTACTAGTAATTAAAATAAAATTATGAAAATAGCAATTGCATCAATAAATGATGATATAAATTCTGAGATTAGTCCTCAGGCTGGGAGGGCTCCTTACTATCTTATATTTGAAAATGGTGAGTTGATTGAATCTTGGAAAAATGTTTTTAGAATGGGGGGCGGTGGAGTCGGTCCAGCAATAGCAAAAGTCATGAAAGATAAGGGCGTGGATAAGATAATTAGTGCTAATTTTGGAGATAAGATAATAGATGCTTTTGATATTTTAGGTATTGCATATGAGGAAAGAGAGGGTATTGTAAAAGATAATTTATAGTTTTCAAATAAGTATAGTCTGCTTTTATTTATTGACTTAAATAGATATCTGTGGTTTTATGTTATTAGAACTTTTCAATAGAAAGGAGGATGCAGTGAGTAATGGTTTTTGTATTGAGGATGTAGAGCTCAGAGCTTTTGTTTTCAAAGTTGATAATGGAAAGCATTATCTCAAGGTTCAAGTTGCAGAAAAATCTAAGCCAAATGCGGAGATTTTCAAAGGGGAGGTTGTTTTCTCAATTTCAAGAGACTTCGTAGATTCAACCCTTGAAGATCTTTACGAAGAAGCTCGCAAAGAAGCTCGGGAAAGAGGGATCTCGCACGTCAACAACCTTGATGATGAAAGAAAGGAGTCGTAATGCCAGAAATTCAGATTACGGTGTGGAGAAGAAATGGCATGTATCATTCAACCATACATTCTCCAAAAATTAGATTTCTCAAGAAAGGATCAACTGAAATTTTTTCAATAGTGGAAGACATAGATATAAAACAAATTAAAAGGCTTCGTAAAAAAGCCAGAGAAAAAGCTCAGGAAATGGGTCTTCCAAAAATTATCAGTCTTGATGATGGGGTGTGATCATGCTTCCTAAAAAAATCCTTATACACGCTATTTTTAACATTCTTGTTAAGCATGCTGGTGCAAGTGAGGATTTGCGTGAATCTTTTCTTTATAATTGGGGGACATCGGAATTTCGTTTCTGCGGGAAATTGGGACCTGGCGGGAAGTTCTGGAACGATGGGGGTGGCTTCAGAGTTGATTGCTATAAGGAGGATGAAACTCCTGAGAGATTGGCAATCATGGAAAAGGTTAATAAACTTCTCTTGGAATTGCCCAACATGAGTTGATTTTAATGAGAGCCATTTGGCTCTCTTTTTTATTGGTTTAATTTTATTCTTTGATATAATCTCAATATGTCAAAAGTAAGAGAAAAATGGAGCAGGTTGGATAAAAGTGATAAGGTCGCGGTCTTTTTCATAATCTTGATGCAAATTGCTTTTGTTGGTGCTTTTATTTTTGCTATTTATGAAAGAGCTTGGTTGCCAGCTTTTTTATCGGTAATTGCTCTGTTTGTTATATGGTTACCTTCTATTTTGGAGAGAAATCTTTTAGTTCGTTTTCCTTTGGAGTTTGATTTTATATTAAATATATTTATTTATAGTTCAATCTTTCTAGGAGAAATACGAGGATTTTATACAAGATTTTGGTGGTGGGATGTTGTTTTGCATACTATGTCTGGAGTGGCTTTAGGTTTTATAGGATTTTTAATTCTTTTTTCTTTGTATAGGGGAAAAAGGTTGAGTATAAAACCATCTTTACTCTCATTATTTTCTTTTTGTTTTGCTTTAGCTCTGGGTGTTATTTGGGAGATATTTGAATTTTCTATGGATAGCATTTTTGGATTTAATATGCAAAAAAATGGATTAACAGATACAATGTGGGATTTAATTGTTAATACGGGCGGAGCATTCCTCGTTTCTTTGTCGGGGTATTTTTATATGAAATATAAATGGAGAGGGATAGGCATTTTCCAGCATTATTTAGATGTGTATTTTTCAGAGGACAAATAACTTGATAAAAGTTTAATTTTAATTAATAATACAACCCTATGGCAAAAAGAAGAAAAGGGATAGTCCCTAATAAAAAATCAAAATCTCATAAAACAGCAAAACGTCTTGAGATAAAGAGAAAAATGCTTGAAGAAAAAGCAAAGAAGAGAGAAAAAAATAAATAAATAAACGGTCCGCCTAGGCGGACCGTTTATTTGTCTGTGATTTTGTTACCTTTTTAATTTATAATAGTTATATATTACATATGATGAGTGAAGCTCAATTAATTAAAGAGTGTCAGAATGGAAATCTTGATAGATTTGCAGAGATTTATGATGCTTATGTAAATAAAATATACAGATTTGTTTATTATAGAACGAACCACAAAGAAACAGCTGAGGATATAACTAGTGTTGTTTTTATGAAATCCATGAATAAAATTTCAAGTTATAGTTTTGAAAAGGGAACATTTTCTTCATGGCTTTATAAAATAGCCAGAAATAGTGTAATAGATTATTACAGAAGCAAAAAAGATGTAGATGACATAGATGATTTCTGGAATTTAGGCGAAGATAGCAATTTAGATAGCAGAGTAGATGCTAATATGAAGCTTGATGAGATTAAAGAATATCTTAAGAAGTTTTCAGATGAACAAAGAGAGATAATAATGATGAGAATTTGGGACGGCTTAAGCTATAAAGAAATATCTGAGATAACCGGTAAAAATGTAGGTGCTTTAAAAGTTACAGTTTCAAGAATTTTAAAGAAAATTAAAAATGAACCTAATTTAGCTGGTTTCATAATATTTTTGCAATTAATCTCATAGCTTACCTTTTTTAAATATAAACGTTGTATTTAGTGAGAGAAATTATTATTGATATAAAAACATGGAAAAAGAAATAAAAAAGTTTTTAGAAGATTTGTATAAATTAGATCCATCTCTAAAAAAGAAAGAGAATGATTTAATAAATCTTATAAATAAAATGTTGGAAACTAGGCCAAATGCAAAGCTTGATGAAAAATTTGCAGAGGATTTGCGTAGAGAGTTAGTTGTGAATGCAGAATACTTAATAAGCGAAGAGAAAAAGGCGGAAAAGAATTTTAATATGATGGAAAAATTTGCATATGTTGCTGGCGGCGCTGTTGTTTGCGCAGTTCTTTTGGTTTCGTTCTATTATCCTGTTGGTGATGGCCAAATAGTTTTGGGTTTGGGGGAATTTAATGTTGATGAATTATCAAACAATGCATTTGGAGAAATAAATCTATCAGATCAATACGGAGAAACTTCAGTCAGTGATCTTGGTCTTGGTGGTTTAGGTGGCGCAGGGGGAGCAGAAAAAAGTTTTTCTTCCTCTATTGCTCCTATAGAGACTCAGCCCAGAATAATTGCTCCAAAAACATATAAATATATATATGGAGGAGATGATTTTGATTTGAATGAAAATGAAGATTTTGTATATAAGTACAAAACTTCAGAATATTCTTCTGGCGGTATAGTTAATTTATTAAAAGGCATGGATTTTGGTTTAGTTGACGTTAATAGTTTCAGTAATTTAGGAATCCAAAATATAAGTTTTTATGAAGATAAGAGCTTTGGTTATAGCGTTTATGTTGATTTAAAGATAGGAATGATATCAATTCAAAAGAATTGGGAGAAGTGGCCTCAGGATAATAGAGTATTAGAGTGCGCAGGTGATTTGAGGTGCATAAAAGAGTCTGGGTTATCTATAGAAGATGTCCCTAGTGATAAAGAGGTTATAAATCTGACAAATAATTTCTTGAATGAATATAATATAAGTTTAGAAAATTATGGCGAGCCTGAAGTTAGAGATGATTGGAGGGTATATTATGAACAAAATAAAGATAAAATGGTTCAAAGTGTCCCTGAGTCAATGCAGGTGATATATCCATTATTAGTCAATGGTTATAAAGTTTACGATCAAGCTGGTTATTCAACTGGGCTTTCTGTGAGTGTTGATATAAAAAATATGAAAGTTTCTGGAGTTCATGGATTGAGAGCAGAAAATTATCAAAGCTCAAAATATAATCTTATAACTGATGAAAATAAAGTTATTAATATTGCAGAAAAAGGAGGATTTTATCCTTATATGACATACGGAGATGATAATGGCGAGAAAATAGAGCTTAAGTTGGGAACTCCGGAGAGGGGATTAATAAGGGTTTATAATTACAAAAATAATAATCAAGAAGAAATGTTAATTCCAGGATTGATATTCAATATAGATGAAACTCCAGAAGGATATTTTGGGAGAGATAAGGTTGTAGTGCTATTGGTGGAGGGGCTTATTGATAATAATCCAGATCCTGTCTATAGAATTATGGAGTAAATCATATCTTGACTAAATAATCTAATTATATTATATTATTTTTGGCAATTTGATAATCTGAATTAATAAAGAAAGGGGTATTTTCTGTCTTATTTTTCTGGTTATTAACCTTAATCCTTTGGAATAGGAGGTCTCAGAATGTTTAACTTGGAATTTGTGATTCCTGCGTTGCTTATTGGTATTGTTGGGGGTTTCAATTTTGATTTTGAAATGCTCAAAGAAAGCCCCGGGGAGTATTTTTCTCGGTGGATGAAATTTTCAGTTGTTTTTGTGATTGTTACGGGTTGGATCTTCTGGCTACTTAACCCCGCGATTGTTTCTCCGTATCTTGTAATTTTTGTTTTCATTCTCATATATTGGGTTCTGTCTGTTATGATCCCAGTTTTAGTGAATGAGATGCTCCCATCGGGATGGTGGATGCTTTTTCTCTTCTTTTTCATTTTTTGCTTTGTTGGTCTTTCTGGATGTCCGGCATTTCGTGCCAACGATTACAGAGCGATGATAGGTAATGTTGAAAATGGAAATTGGACCGAAGATATGGCGCCAGTTGATGAGGCTCATATGAGAGTTGTGAGTAAGGAGCAGGCACAGTATCTTGCTGATAAGGTGCTTGGAGAGTCGGAAGATGTTTTGGGCTCGCGCTTTTTTGTTGGAGATGTTAGCGTTTGCAACGTCAACGGCGAAATTGTGTGGGTTGCGCCTCTTGAGTTTCGCGGATTATGGAAATGGAATCGTTTCAAAACAACTCCAGGATATGTTTTTGTGAGCGCTGAAGATAATAATCGGAAGCCTTCTCTTGTTGATAATCTCAAATTGAGATATCTGCAAAGTGCATATTTCGGAGACAGTCTTAGAAGGCATATTTATACCCACGGGTATAACAATTATATCTTAAGGGAAATATCTTTTGAGCTTGACGATGATTACAACCCTTATTTCACAATTAGTGCAACTTCTCCAACAATTGGCTTTGGGGGTGAAAGAACACAAGGACTGATTATTGTTGATCCCCAAACAGGCGATATTAATTGGTATGACATTGAAGATGTCCCAAATTGGGTTGATAGAGTCGTGCCAGAAATGATTGCCGAAGAATATATCAATGATTGGGGAGTTTACGTCAAGGGATTCTGGAATACTATTTTCGCTGAAGACGGGATAATAATCCCGACAAAACAAGAGTATGGTTCTGATGTTTGGTTTGTCCCAGATCAAAATGGCAAGAATTACTGGTATACAGGGATGACTTCTTCATCTTCGTCTGACCAAGCTCTTGTTGGTGTGATGTTGATGGACACAAAGACGGGAGTAGCGAAGCATTATCGTATTAGTGGTTCAAATGAGAATGCTATTATTGATGCTGTGAACCAAGCTCTTGGGGCTGATGCCCAAAAATGGTGCCCAACTCAGCCAATCCCTTATCCGATATACGGAGAACTATCTTTTGTTGTCCCTGTTGTTGGTAAGGACAAGCCAATATTACAGAGAATAGCTATTGTAAGAGCATCAAATCTCAACGTGGCAATGGGTAAAGACAAAAGAAGTGCATTGAGTAAATACCAGAGAATTCTTTCTTCAAATGGGAATGTTGTTGCTCCAACCTATGCACAAGAGCTCAGAGAGGTTTCTGGGAATGTGCTTAGAAAAGGGCAAGAAATACAAGACGGGTCAACTGTTTCATTTCTGTTTTTAGATTCTGTCCCAGACAAACTTTTTTCAATTTCCAGTGTGAATAGCCCCGAAGTGATTATAACTGAGATTGGTGATTCGGTAATCATCACATTCGTTGATACCAATGAAGAAATTGTGCCCTCGATTAAGTTCGATCTTCTGGAAGTTGAATTGGAGAAATCAGATATTCAAAAATCCTATGAGGTTGAAGTGCGGGAACACGAAGAAAAAGCAAATTCCTTCAATACCCCAAGACAGGACAAGAGGAAGCTTGAAAATCTTTCTCCTGAAGAGTTGCGTGAATTGATGAGAATTAAGGAAGAAATGGAAAAGAAAAAATAGTAATTTGGATTTTCAATTCTTGCGCCGTGCAAAAGTACGGCGCTTTTTATTTTTTACCTTGTATTGACAGCACGCCTCAGAATTAGTATATTAGTAATAGTATTTTAATAATCAAAACCAAAAGGAGGTTTGTGATGACTAAGAAGAAGTCTTTTTGTATTTCTCAAAGAGAACATAAATTTTCCGGATGTCCTCGTTGCGGATGTCTACATGGATATCCTGTAATTACTTTTAAAAAAACAGGATGGTGGAGATGTCTAAGCCCAGCAGGGTGTCGGGAAAGATATTTTGTCGTTGAAGACGGTCAAGAAATCTCAGATATAATTGAAGGAAGTTTTTACCCAAGATTGCAAGGGTATCCCCGTTATGGAATTCCAGGTTGGTCTCCAAAATCAAACTCCTGACAAGGGAGGTGCTAAATTGCAGAAAGTAATCGCTATATATTTTGTAGATTTCAAAAAATTTGGATGTCCTTATTGTGGATATTTCAAATCAGTTGTGTCACAAAAAGAAAGTGGTTGTTTTTCAAGGCATTGTTTACATTGCAAAAGAGAGTTTCATTCGTTGGATTCATCTCTTAAGAGATCAACCATTTTAACAGTGGGCGGTTATCCGGAAGGGCAGATACATCCGAGATTTGGCGCCAAGGCTTGGCTTAGAAGGTCAAGTGCCTACGAAATATTTTTATTGCGAGACTTTCAAAGATTCGGATGTCCTTATTGTGGACACCCCACCGCTTATTGCAATCCTTTATCGGATGCGCCAGTTCCTTATATTTGTCTTAATCCCGAGTGTAAAGAAATGTTTTTTCTTGTTGATGAAGATTTAATCAATTTGGCTCTCAACACGGTTGGATCTTTATCAAAATTGAAAGGAAGTCATCCAAGACATGGTTTATATTCGGATGATGCAATGCTTCGAAAACACACAATGAAAAGGAGGAAGTATGCCAAACATTCATATCCATGGAGTTAATCAAAAAAGTGCGAAAATTTTGGAAAAGGATATATTCAAAACCCTTTCTGATAGGTCTTATGCAGATGATGTTGTTGTGACGATACACAATACATCTGTTAGAGACAGAAATGGGAATCCCCAGCCATTTTTACAGGTTGCAAATTCTGAAAGGTGGAACACAGAAGAAATTGTTAAAAAGTTGAAACATCTCGGGTTGGATATTGAGGTGGTTGGATTGGAGGGATTTCATCCTGGCATTGTTGAAATTGAAGAAGAGGCTTGATTATTTTAAGACGCGATTCAATCGCGTCTTTTTTTGTGTATAATTAATATATGAAAAGAGAAATTATTACACTGTGCGGGAGTACTAGATTCAGAGATGAATTTAGAGAGATTGAGAGAAAATTAACTTTAGATGGGTATATTGTTTTACCTCCTGCTTTTTATGGGAAATCAGAAGGCCTTGAATATTCTGGAGAAATGGAAAAGAAGCTTTGGGATTTACATATCGATAAAATTAATATATCAGATGGCATTTTTGTAATAGATGTAGGAGGTTATATAGGGGATTCAACGAGAGAGGAAATAGATTATGCTAAGGGCGCTGGAAAATTTATAAAATATTACTCAAAAGAAATATAAAAATTTTGATTTCCACAATGAGTCTTGTGGTTGTGGTATAATATATATAGTTTCCAAGTAATAAAACTCAAAGGTCGCAATAATTTAAATTAAAATAGTATCATGAATAAATTAAACGCTTTTGATTGGGTAGCATTATTGCTAGTTATAATTGGTGGATTGAATTGGGCTTTAGTTGGATTGTTTAGCTTTGACTTAGTTGCTGCAATTTTTGGAGCAATGTCAACATTAGCTAGAATAGTGTATGTGTTAGTTGGATTGTCAGCGTTGTGGATGTTGGTTATCTCAGGGAAATTGGCTAAAAAGTAAAATCTATTTATAAAATTTTTTATAAATAGATTTTGAGTAGTTAGTAGTTTGTATTTTGTAATTATTAGCTATAGATAAACGGCTCATTTATGTGAGCCGTTTATTTTTAGGTAGAGCATGTTTATTTATAGATTTATATTTGATTGAGTTGTATAATATATATATGAAGTCAATTAGTAGAATAATCACAGGTTCTATAATTATAATTTTTTCTGCATGGTTTATAATTTTTGCAGGATTTATTGATGGGCCGGGTATAGATTTTCAGGCCATTGCTTTTGGTATAATCCCTTTAGTAATAGGCATCTTCATACTATTTAATAAAAAGGAAGACAAAATAGAAGAAATAAAAGATGATTCCAAATAAAATTATATTTAATTTTTTATAATATGAGCAAGACAAAAATAATAATAACAACTGGGAACGAGGTTCCAGGTAAGAAAATAAAAGAAATTTTAGACGTTGTTAGGGGGAGCACTGTTAGATCTAGAAACATAGGTAGAGATATTGGCGCTGGTCTAAAAAGCATAGTTGGTGGAGAGGTGAAAACATACACAGAAATGACAAAAGATGCTAGAGATGAAGCTTATAATAGAATGGTGAATGAGGCGATTGATTTAGGGGCGGATGCGATTATTAATGTTAGGTTTTCTACATCAATGGTAATGAGTGGCGCCTCTGAAATGTTGGCATATGGAACTGCTGTGAAATTTGAATAATTGATATATAATATAAATACAGCTTTGTGCAATTGCTGTAAAGGGGGTGATTTTTATGGGCACTGTGCCAAGACCGTGGCCTCCTCCGCCCACCCCGCCGCCACCGAAGCCACCGGGGAAATAATATTTGCACAAAATTAATGGGGAGGCTCTCCCTCCCCATTAAAAATTTTTACAATGAAAAATTTTATAAAAGAATTAAAATACGCTAAGAAATTGCATCGTGACGCGATGAAACTTGATGAAGACATTTTAAAACAGAAAGATTTTGTAATAAATTTATTAGAAAAAAAGCGACCCAAAAGAGAAGATATAGAAAAGGCTATTGATTTTATAGAATTTTGGAAAGAGACTCATGAAAATTGGGTAGAACTAATAAAAATAAACAGTAAATGGAAAAAAATAGGAGGCGATATAAGTTGGCAGAAAAGATGGATTAAACTATACGATAATTTGTTGAAAAAGCTATATAAATTATTAAATCAAATATGAGCAATAAGATAATATTCATAGTTGTTCTAATAGTTATTCTTATTGTAGCCGGTTTTGTTTATGAGTTTGCATATTCTCCTAGTAATTCTATTGATAGGGAAGATGACACGGGTGGTTTCATAATTGGTGGAGATTCTGATGAGTATGGGTGTAAAGCTTCTGCTGGATATTCCTGGTGTGAATATAAGCAGAAGTGTATAAGGGTTTGGGAAGAATCTTGTGAGCCAGAGAATTATTAATTCCTATTATTATCAAAGTAATATTTAAAATTAATAACATTGAATATGTTTAAAAATATATTAACAATAACTTTATTAATAGTTTTTGTTATAGGTGTGTTTATATTCTTAGATTATTTTAATGCGACTCAGAAAAACCCTGATGGGTTAGACGTGAACAGTATTTACAAATATTCAGATAGGGATAAAAAAGCTGAATTGGAAGAATGCATGCCAAAAAGTGATAATGAGAGTCATAAAAAATGCGAAGAAATTCTTGATGAAATAAGAAATTTTGATGAGTGTGTTGATGCCGGCTTTCCAATAATGGAATCAATGCCTCCACAATGCGCTGTTCCTGATAGAGAGACTTTTACAAAAGAAACAAATGGGACTTGGGATATGGCTTTAGATGCTATTGTGGGGTGTAATGTTGAACAAGTTTTCCAAGGTCATAATAGGATAGTTAAATTAGATTTAAAAAATGGAGAAAAGCTCATTGTAGCAGAGTCTAGGATAGATGATATTATGGATGTCGTTTTAAAATCAGAAGGGGTTTGTGGGAATATAATTATTTCTACTGAGTAGTTTGAGATAATTTTAAAAATGAGTTTATTTGAATTTGAAATAGATAAAGAACTTTCTTTTTTGTATTGGGCACAGTATATGGTTGATTGGATATGGTATAACAGAAATAATAATCAAAATTACTATATAGATATAGTAGGAAGAGATTTAAATAAAGAAGAGGTAGAGTCTTTAAATAAATTATCAGAAGTTTTAAGAAGGGGTGGGAATGGATATCTGTGGCTGTGGGGGTTGTATTCGGGCGATGATAATAAAGAATGGAATGAAATTAAAAATAATTTAGAGCCCTTTTTTGAAAAAATTTGGGATGATGAATATCCAAAATTAGTAAAGTGGCAAGAAAAATTGGATAAGATTTTTACTGAAAATGATTTTTTAAAAATATTTAACGAAATCAAAGCTTTTTTCGGCTCAAATACAAAGATCCCTGTAAAAATAAAATTACATGTTAGCTCAAGTCATGATTCCGCAATAGGGGCAACAAAAAAAGAATTTCCCAACTTTATAATTTTAGGAATCTCTGCTTTAGAAAATAATTATACTCATAAGGCTGTTAATACAATTTTTCACGAATTATCTCATCTTATGATAAATCAATCTGGAAAAGAGAAATTAATAAAAGATAAATTTATAGAAAATAAGAATAAATTTAAAAAAATAGAAAATGGACCAAGTTGGAGGCATTTGCTTATAGAAAGTATAATTTATATGATTGCTGGCAGAAATTTTAGTTATTTTGTTAAAGAAATGTCCTCAAATGTCTATATGAAAATGAGCGATAAAAATGAGTTGGAGAAATTTAAATACGATGATACGAGGAAAGATTATATCTTTCATTCTAAAGCGGTAGCTTATAAAATGAGAGATGTTATGTTTAATTACCTTTCAGATGAAAAAGAAATGGATCAGAAATTTGCAGATAGACTAATGGAGACGTGGATTGAATATGTTTCTTAAAAAATATTATTTTTTATATTTTAAATTAAAAGCATGATGTATTTAAAAGCTTTTGGGATATGGCTGATTTTAGCAATTGTAGCAATTATTAACGGATCTATTAGGAATTTTACGTATCAAAAATTATTGCCCGAATTACTTTCTCATCAAATTAGCACTATTACTGGCGTTATTTTCTCTGGTTTGGTTATGTATTTTTGGATAATTAATAACTCTTTTTCGGATAAGGAATTATTATTGGTCGGATTGTTTTGGTTTGTTTTAACTATAATTTTTGAATTTGTTTTCGGTTACTTTGTTGCGGGACATACGTTATCTAAATTACTAGAAGACTACAATTTATTAAAAGGAAGAGTGTGGTCTTTATTTTTAATTTTTACATTATTTGGCCCATATATAATTAATAAAATTTTCAAGTAACATGAATAAAATATTTAAAATAGTAATTTCTTTATTAGTAATTTTTGTAATCATTGTAGGTGTAAGGTTTTTGGTTGGTGGTCCAGAAGATGATTGGATATGTGATAATGGTGAATGGGTGAAACATGGTAACCCTTCTGCTCCTATACCAGATAAGCCTTGTGGGGATGAAAATAATAATGACAATGTATTTTGCACTATGGATGCAAAAGCTTGCCCTGATGGTTCTTTTGTCTCAAGAGTTGCGCCAGATTGTAGTTTTGAGCTTTGCCCTAAGGAAAATTTAATTACTATTGAGTATCCTGTTGCTGGGCGAGAAATTTTTAATCCCTTATTTATAAAAGGAGAGGCAAGAGGGTATTGGTTTTTTGAAGGTGATTTTCCTATAAAAATCCTTGATGGTAATGATAATCCCATAGCTACAGGGATAGCACATGCACAAGGAGATTGGATGACAGAAAATTTCGTTCCTTTCAAGGCAGAAATTTCTTTTAATTATCCTGACACAAAAACTGGTAAGATTATTTTTGAAAAAGACAATCCCTCAGGGCTAGAAGAAAATTCAGATGAATTAGTTATGCCAATTGCTTTTCCTGGAGAAACTAGAGATGTGCTACTTTATTATTATAATCCAGATTTAGATAAAGACAGTTCAGGGAATATAAAATGTAGTAGTGATGGACTTGTTTCTGTTCAGAGAGAGATTGCTCTAAGAAAAACTCCTATTCAAGACACTGTAAAACTTTTGATTTCTGGGGAGATAACAGATGAAGAGGCTTCATTTGGTGCAAGCACTGAATTTCCATTAGACGGGTTTGATTTAAAAGGAGCATCTTTGAAAGATGGAGTTCTTAAACTTGAATTTGAAGATCCAAACAATAAAACAGTTGGAGGTTCTTGTAGGACGGGAATATTGTGGCAACAGATTAAGAAAACAGCTGAGCAGTTTGATGGAGTTGAAGAAGTAGAATTTTTACCAGAAGAATTATTTCAACCGTAATATAGGTCACGGGTAATGGGAAATAGGTTATGAGCGGCGGTTTTATAAAAAAGCGTCAAGCTTTTGCTTGACGCGTGAATTTAAATTTCAGAAAAGGGTTTTTGCACATACACTCTCTCAGTTCTTCTTTTTGGTATGATGCCTTCTCTGAAATGCCTATTCCATCTTGAATTTTCTCCGAAGTTGATATTTTTTTCTTCAAAATATTTCTTTAGAGATGTGTTTTCTTTGAGCTTTACGGTTATTACTTCAAAATCAATTGGCTTTCTCTTTCTGAATGGAAGCGATCTATTCTCATAGATTATTTTTAATGAAAGAATATGATAGATAAAATCACCAGTTTCCTTATTGAGTCTTAACTCCCAATAAGAATTATTCTCCTGTTCATCAAGCTTTCTTTCAATGTGATTTTCTCCTGCATTGTAAGAAGCTGCTACAAGAAGTGGGTTTCCAAATTTTTCTTGTAAATCAACAAGATAATTCGCTGCAGATTCAAATGCTTTCGGGCACATTCTTTCATCAACATCCCATAATCCATTTGAATCACTTAGAGACGTTGTCTCTAAGTCGTATCTCATTCCAGTTCTTCTTACGAATTGCACAAATCCTAGAGCTCTCCCAGAATTAGCTCTTGCATCAAGCCCAGATTCCCACGCAAATAAATATTTGAAGTCAGGGTTTAATCCGTGGGATTTAAGAATTCGGGTCAGATAAGGATCTAGCTCGCTAAGCCTTTCCAAAATTACAGCTGTTCTGTGGCTGTGATCAAGGTGGAATGCCATTGCTCCGGCAAACCTATCTTGAGTGCTAGAATTGATAAGTATTTTTTCTCCAAACAACTGTTGTCCTTTTGGTATGGACATAATGTTGTTTTTAGGAGAGCTGCTAATACTTCTCACAACTTTTTGATCTACATCTGAGTTTGCCCAGGCGGCAGCTAGTAAAACAACCATAAATACTGTTGCTAAAATTCTTTTCATTTTAAATACCTCCGTTATTAGTGTTCTGATTTTATAATATCATCAGAATTAGAAATCCACAATATTTTTTATTTTCAGATGATAATAGATTTTTTATTTGCTATAATTCTAAAAACATCATTAATTTATTCGAAATGCCTTATTTTAGCTTACGACATATTCATAAACGTAAAAGAAAACACCAAAAAGAGCATGAGCCGTATCCATCAGAAAGAAAAGGAATTCGTTTTCTGGATAGATTAATGTTTGTAATAGCTATTGCTGGACCCTTTGCAAACTTACCACAAGTCCTAAGAGTTTTTATGAGGCATAGTGCGGGGGATATCTCTTCTTTTAGTTATTTCTTTTTTACTTTATTTAATATTCCATGGATATGTTATGGGATTGTCCACAAAGATAAACCAATTACTATAGCTTATATTTTGTGGTTTATAACTAATCTATCAATACTTATTGGATCATTAATATACTAACCATGACTCTTTTTATAGAAATTAGTGCCATCTTAGCTGTCGCTGCAGCAATATCTATAATAATGAAGATATTGCGTCAGCCCATAATGATAGGATATATAATAACCGGCCTTGTTGTTGGTCCGTATTTTTTAGACGTTGTTAAAACTCCTGAAGCTGTGGATGCATTTGCTGAATTGGGGATTGCGTTACTTCTTTTTATTGTGGGGTTAAATTTGAGTCCAAAAGTTATAAAAGAAGTTGGTAAGGTTTCTCTTTTTACCGGTATGGCACAAGTTTTCTTTACATATGTTGTTAGTTATTCGGTTTTAAGATTGATGCATTTCGAATTGGCTACTTCTCTTTATCTTGCCATAGGTTTAACTCTTAGTAGCACAATTATAGTTTTAAAGATTCTTTCTGATAAAAATGCATTAGATAAATTACATGGGAAAATAACGACGGGATTTTTAATATTTCAAGATATAGTTGCGGCGATTGCTTTAATAGTATCATCGTCTTTCTCATCTCCTGATTCATCGGTCGCTTATGGAAAGATAATTTTAATGATACTAGGCACTGTTGTTGGAACAGCTTTAGTTATAGGTTTGGCAAAATTAATAATTCCTATGGTTGGCAAATTAATCGCTAAATCTAGGGAAGTTTTGTTTATATTTACTTTAGGTTGGGGATTGAGTATAGCCTCAATATTTTATATAACTGGACTTTCATTGGAAGTCGGAGCTTTGGTTGCTGGTATTTCTTTGGCAATGTTCCCGTATCATCATGAAATGAGTGCTAGAATGAGGCCGTTGAGAGATTTCTTTCTGATACTTTTCTTCGTGTTTTTAGGGACTCAAATATCGCTGGGTAGTTTAGGACTTTTAATAAAGCCAGCTTTGATTCTTTCTACGTTTGTTATAATTGGGAATCCTTTGATAGTGATGATAATAATGGGGCTTTTTGGATATAGAAAAAGAACAAGTTTTCTATCTGCTATAACAGTCGCGCAGGTTAGTGAATTTTCATTTATATTACTCGCACTGGGTATGAAAAATGGACACGTTGATCAAGAGGCGCTCTCTCTAATAACTCTTATAGGGATAATAACTATGACTGTTTCCACATACCTTATTTATTATTCAGAAAAATTATATAGAGTCTTTAAACCAGCGCTTAAATTTTTTGAAAAATCTAAAACAAAAGAAGAAATTAACGATTATTCAAACAGCAAAGAGGCAATATTATTTGGATGTAGAAGATTGGGTTGGGATTTCGTTGAGATATTTATGAAAAATGATATAGATTTTCTAGTTGTTGATATGGACCCAGAAATTATTGCAGATTTAAAGAGCTTTAACGTGCCGGTTATATATGGCGATGCTGAAGATTTGGAATTTCTAGAGTCTTTGAATTTTAATGACACTAATATGATTGTTTCAACTATCCCATCTATTGATATTAATAAAAATATCTTGAGGAGGGTGAAAGAAATTAATGAGAAGGCGATTGTTGTTATGACCGCGCATCAAATAAGTGAAGCCGATGAATTATATAATAGTGGTGCAGATTATGTTGTCATGCCGTATTTCTTAGGAAGTAGCTATGCTTCTGAAATTGTTTCAAAATACAGATTTTCAAAAGAAGCATTTGCTTATGAAAAAACTAAGCACAGGGCGTATTTAGACAAAAAATCAAGAAGGGGGCACGAACATCCTTTGCCAGAAAATTTACTGAGATAAAATGAATAAAAATCAAAGAGAGGGCATGAGCATCCTTTGCCAGAAAATTTATTGAGATAAAATGGATAAAATTAAGTTTGAAAAAAGAGAGAAGAGAGCTAAAAAAATGGTCTCTATATTAAAGAAACTATTTTCAGAAAATAAAAACAAAACTGCTTTAAAATATAAAAATCCCTGGGAATTATTAGTTTCTGTTATTTTGTCTGCTCAATGCACTGATGAGAGGGTGAATATGGTAACGAAAAAACTTTTCAAGAAATATAAAAAACTTGATGATTATACCGATGTTAAATTATCGGAGTTTGAAAAAGATATAAAGCCTACTGGATTTTATAAAAATAAGGCAAAAAATATAATCAAATCAGCAAACATAATTAGAGATGACTATGGCGGGAAAATTCCAAAAAAAATGGATGAATTAATAAAACTATCTGGAGTTGGGAGGAAAACTGCAAACGTTGTTCTGTCAAATGCTTTTGGGATAGTAAATGGCATAGCGGTTGATACCCACGTTAGAAGATTCTCTTATAGATTTGATTTATCTGACAGTCTGGACCCAGTAAAAATAGAAGAAGACTTAATGGAATTATTGCCAAAGAAAGATTGGACTTTATTTTCAAATTATCTCATTAGATATGGGAGAGAGTATTGTCCTGCAAGAAAACACGATTGTTCAAGTCATCCATTAACTAAAATATATCTAAAGGCAAATAATAGATGGCTATCTGATATTAAAAATCAGAAGTAGTAGTTGTGGATGTTTCAACGGTTGCCGATGTGGTTGTTGGGGTCTCTGTGTTTATATTTGGATTCGGTGGGATTGTGAGCACTTCTTTTGAATATGTATTATTTGGATTCCATAATACCCACCCAGAACAATCTACTTCATAGCAAGCGTAAATTTGTTCATGAATCATTTTTGGCGTATACTCCAAGTATGTTATTGGGGCTATAGTTCTCAAATTAAAATCTTGCACCCATATTCTTAATTCTGATATTTTTTCTGGGTTGTTTTTTACTTTGTTCCATCCAGTAGTTAAAGCGCCCAATACAACTTCATATGGATGTTCTCCTGGCTTTTCGTATCCAAAAGTCCAATCTGCCCAATGTGATGGATATGGCATAGGCATCATATAATCAAAATATTTTGAGGCTTCCTCCATATCTTGGCCAATGTTTTTTTCGGGATATATAAATGTAGATCCAAAGATATCTATTGATATGGGGTGGTTGAGTTTATCTCTCACGTTTTCTTTTAGGAATTTAAATAAATCTGTTATTTTGCTAATCCTTTCTTCAACTGGGATGTCAAATTTTTGTGGTTCGCTTGGGCCGGGGTATCTTATATAATCAAAGTTAATCTCATCAAAACCGCTTTCTATTGCTTCTTTAGATATTCTTGCTAAAGTTTCTCTTCTTTCTTCTGAATCTGGAGCATGCCATCCCCCTTCTTCATCGTTCAAGGTTACTATTCTAGCAATCAGATAAATTCCCTTAGAATGCAAAAGGGATAGTCTAGCCAAAGCTATTTGTTGTTTTATGTTAAATATAGGACCACCATCTGAGCCTATATCTATTAAAGCCGTATTCATTTCAGTTGAAGATGCAAAAGAAATAATTTGATTCATTCTACTAACATCTGCAAATGTATTTTCTGTTATATAAACACCTTTTACAATTTCGGGAGTTTCTAAATGAGTCACTTCAAAATTTGTTGGTAATTCAAAATGATATTCTTCTTCTGTCTTTTTTTCTTCTGTTGTGGTGCTGATACTATTTTCCTCTGTTGATGTTGATGTGAGCATGCCCGCACTATTATTTGGGAAAGTTAGGTCTTTTGTGGGTATAAAATATATTGCTATAAATATGAGCAATATTATTATAGAAATATACAATATAGTTTTTAAATTGGTCGGCATATTTTAAAATTATACATCTTTAAGATAGAATAATACTAATTTATTATGAAAATAACAAATATCATAAGAGAGATAAAAAAACCAAAATATAATTCAGATAATCATCTTCTTAGAATAGAAATAAACAAAAGTAATTTACTAAATAATATTTCTAATGTTAGAAACTTGATAGGAGATAGGAAGTTGGGAGCTGTTTTAAAAGGAAATGCTTACGGACATGGATTAATAGAAATGGGGAGGTTTTTAGATAAAGTTGATAGTGTGGATTTGTTTTTCGTAGACAATATTGTTGAGGCAAGATTGTTAAGAGATTATGGCATAAAAAAGGACATTGTAATATTGGGCTATGTTCCTATAAAAACATTGAGTCAATTAAAGAAATTAAAAAGAGTGATATTGGTAGTGAATTCTTATTTACAGGCTCAAGATATTCTCAATGAGGCGCATTTCGATTTAAATGTGTATTTAAAATTAGATACTGGTATGAATAGGCATGGAATATCTTATGATAAATTTGAAAACGCAATCAATATTTTAAAAGACGCAGATAATATAAATATAAGAGGTATGATGACTCATTTGGCAGATGCTGATAATAAAAATTCAGAAAAAACAATAAATCAGTTGGAAAAGTGGAAAGATGGTTTGAAAATTTATAAATCCATATTAGGCGGTAATGGCGATTTTCATTTTTCTGCTACGTCCGGATTGGAATATATAGATAATTATGAAAGTAATATGGTAAGGCTTGGGATTGGCATGTACGGATTTGATACAACAAAAGATAAAGTTTTAAATGTTAAATCAATACTTTCTTTTTGGGCGAAAGTCGTAAATATAAAAAAATTAAATAAAGGAGATGGAATTGGGTATGGTTTTACTTACGAAGCTGACAAGGATATAAATATCTATACTTTGCCTTGTGGGTATAGCGAAGGAGTCCCAAGGTGTCTGAGTAATAAAGGGTGTGTCTATTTTGGTGATAAAAAAATGAATATTCTAGGCAGGGTTAGTATGAATTTAATAACTGTAGGAGATGGTTCGCAAAATGATTATGTTTCTGATTTAGAAAATATTGAGGCAGAAGTATTTTCAAATAATCCGAAAAAAGAAAATTCCGTTGAAAATATTGCAAAATTATGTGAAACAATTCCTTATGAGATAGTTTCGGGTTTATCAAAAAATATAGTAAGAGTATTTAAATAATTAAGATGAATAATTTTTGGAGAAAATTAGATAAACCAATTCTTGCTTTGGCGCCGATGTATAATGTTACGGATGTTGCTTTTAGGCAGATGTTGGTTGAGTTGGGAAAGCCGGACGTAGTTTATACAGAATTTGTTTCTGCTGATGGATTGGCAAATGAAAAGTCTAGAGAGAAATTAATAAAACTACATTTAACTTATAAGAAAAATGAGAGACCAATTGTGGCTCAGATTTTTGGTGCAAATCCGGAAACAATTTATCAAGCTTCTAAGATAATTGAAGATCTCGGTTTTGATGGGGTTGATATAAATATGGGGTGTCCAGATAAAAAGGTTGTTAAAAGTGGACAGGGGGCTGCTTTGATAAAAAATCCAAAATCAGCGATAGAAATAATAAATTCAGCAAAAGAAGGAGCAAAAAATATCCCCATTTCTGTAAAAACTAGAATAGGATTTAATTCAGAAAACGTTGAAGATGGGGTTAATAAAATTTCTTCTGCCAAGCCTGAAGTTATAATAATGCACGGAAGAACTAAAAAAGAGATGTCTGAGGTTCCTGCGAATTGGGGTTTGATATCCAGAGGTGCAAAAATTGCACATGAGAATGGAATTTTATATTTAGGGAATGGCGATGTTAAAAGTAAAGAAGAAGCGATTGAAAAATCAGAAAAATACGATCTTGACGGAGTGATGATAGGGAGGGGATTATTTGAAAATCTTGAATTGTTTAGTGGGCATAACTTCTCAGAAATTTCTATTAAAAATAGAGCGAAATTAATGGTAAGGCATGCAAAATTATTTGAAAAGAATTTCTTAGGATTAAAACCTTTTGACGTTTTTAAAAAGCATATAAGAAATTATATTTTCGGGTTTAATGGAGCTAAAGATTTTAGATCTTTACTAATGAAAGCTAAAAATTCAAAAGAGCTTAAGAAAATTTGTAAAGGTTTTAAATAAAATAATTATGAGGATTTTTGTAAAAGTTAAGATAAATAAAAATAAGGAAGGAGTGGAAAAGTTATTGATGGATGATTATATTGTTTGGACTAAAGAGCCTGCAAAAGAGAATAGGGCTAATTTTGATATAATTCGTCAACTCTCTGATTATTTTGGTATTCCTAAATCTGGAGTTATTTTAAAAAGGGGAGCGACTTCAAAAAATAAGATTTTTGAAATTATTAAGTAGGAAAAATAAAAGCCCCGCAAAGTGCGGGGCTGGTTTTTGGTTGTCGGCTTCTGGCCGGGCTTTTCAGGCTGATTCGTTCAAATAAGTGGAGACGTTGTGAAGGTGGTTCGGACTTCCACGATTCATACGGTACCTCCTGTGGCACATTTGGGAGCCGTTCAGGCCAGTTAATAAAATTCGTTGAACTGTAGTTATATTAACATATGGTTATTAATTTGTCAATAGAAAAAGAAAAAGCCCCGCAAGGTGCGGGGCCATCGGGGAGGAGCGGGCTTCTTAGCCTTTTTCCTAGTTCCCCTAGTCAAGGTGTGAGTTCCTTTAGCCAGGACACAGGGTTCTGATTTAATATTATCAAAATTTTAATTTAAGTCAAATTAATATCAATAAAGAAGGCCCCATGTATAACATGGGGCCGGTTTTGCTCACTCGGTTCTTTGCGTGTCCTCTTCTTTCAAGCGCGAAGTAGGATCGCTACCAGTGATTCACCGTGGTCTTTTCGGTTTTCGTTTGCTACGGGAAGGATGATGCCTCGTTCATCGGCGCCTCCGTGGCGATTGCGAGATTGCGGGTTTGTCCAACTTTGTATGGCTCACCTACTTTTCATCGTGTTTTCAGCTTGCCATAATCCCGGTGCGGGAGCTGTCGGACTGTCCCTGGTTTTCACGGTTGGTGGCCTGGGTAGACAGAGACGAGAAATTGGGCCAATCACGTGGACGTTTCATAGTCTCCTCCTTTCTTTCTTTCACTGCTTGTGAGTTTCACAAGCCTGTTCCCGGTTCCAGGTTTTTCCTGTCGTGAAAAAGTTTTACCCTCGCTACGTCATCCTTTCACCTCTTTCTTTTCGGTTGAAGGTTAATAAAAAATGAACTGTTTGTTATCCTATCATAATAAGTAATTACTGTCAATGGTTTTGTGGATAAATATTTTGGGCAAAAATAAACGGCTCAGTCCTACGTGTCGGATGAGCCGTTTTTGGAAGGTTATCGTTTACCCATTTCATTAAGTGTGCGGATGTCGCTTTCTTCATCTTTGATTAATTGTTCTAGTCGGACCTTTTCGGCGACATACATATTTTTCAATTCTGCCATTTTCTCTCTCAATGCGTCAGTTTTCAAGTCTTCTTCTTCAAAAAGATACTCAAGCGCATCTTCCATATTTTCAGATTTAGATGAAGGAGACCCATTTGCGATAACTTCTTCAATTTTTCTGTCGTATTCAAATCTCACTTCCTGAATTTTACGAGCAATTTCTTTTACCGCTTGTTTTTCCAATTCCGGAAGTTTTTGAAGTTTTTCTTCCGCGAGTCTTTTGTTGTGAACGTGAATAGCTAAAAGTCTTCCACTTTCAGTCATTTCAAGCCTCCCTTTGTGAAATTAAAGAACTTCGGATACTATACCCCGAAAATAATAAAAAGTCAATTTATAGTTTTTATCTCTCGTGTTTGAATCTGTCTACGATGAGATTTTTGTCGGGCTTTATTTTTCCCTCTATTGCTTTCGTTATTATTTCAGAAACGTATTCGGGTGAGTGCCTCGCATCTTTTTTAGGGAATGCCTTTTTAAACATCCCTGTATTAACTGAGCCGGGTGTTATTGTTATTGTTTTTATTCCGTATTTAGAAATTTCTTGATCTAACGTCTGCGAAAGATTTATTATTGCAGATTTTGTTAATGAATAGATACTTAAATGTTCTACTCCGTATATCCCTGCTCCGGATGATATGTTTACTATCATTCTTTTCTTCTTTTTAAGTTTTAGAATTTCTTTTGTAAATTCTTTTGTAACAGTTAAAGTCCCTTTTATATTTACATCTATTATTTTATCCCAATCTTTTTTTTCTGTTTTTATAAATTCTTTTTTCTGAACTATTGCTGCGTTGTTTATTAAAACGTCTATATTCCCAAATCTTTTTATAGTTCTTTTTATTGCATCATTTACTTTGTTTTCTTTTGTAATATCTCCTTTTATAAATAAAATTTTACTATTTTTTAATAGGGTTTTATCTTTAAGTGGAGTTATGGAATATATTCCTACATTCGCACCTTTTTCTAAGAGCATTTTTGCAGTTTCTAATCCTATCCCAGTGCTTCCGCCTGTTATAAATATAGTTTTATCTTTTAATGTCATAATGATATTATATTAAAAGTATAGAATATTATTTTTTAATTATAAAGTTGAATGGATTTTAATTATATTTTAACAGGAATAAGTGTATTGGTGGCTGTAGTTTTTATAGGCCTATATTTGAATACTAGAAAAAAAGATGAAAATGGCACTGAAAAAGGAAATGAGTTTTTAATGTTACAGAATCAGATAGCTGAAATCTCAAGAGTTTTGGATTCTAGATTAGGAGAATCTACAAAAGCTCATCAAGGACAGTTCAATGAAATTTCAAAAGTGTTGAGAGATGTTATTGAGCAAACAACGAGAGTTCATGAATCTAGTAAACAAGTTGTTGGTGTTGGTGATCAGCTAAAGAGTTTGCAAGATATTTTAAAAAATCCTAAACAAAGAGGTGTTTTGGGGGAATATTATTTAGAGACAGTTTTAAAAAATATATTGCCGCCTAGTGTTTATCAGATGCAGTATAATTTGGGTACAGACGAATTAACAAAAAAAGATTTAATCGTTGATGCGGTTGTTTTTGTAAAAGATAAGATAATACCAGTTGATTCAAAGTTTAGTTTAGAAAATTATAATAGAATGCTTGAGGCTGAAACGAACGAAGAGAGAGATAAATTTTCAAATGCTTTTATTAATGATTTAAAATTCAGGGTTAACGAAACTTCTAAATATATAAGACCGAAAGAAGGGACGGTTGATTTTGCATTTATGTTTATTCCATCTGAGGCTGTTTATTACGATTTGTTAGTTAATAAAATAGGAGCAACAAAATCTAGTATGAGGGATATAGTCTCGTATGCATCTGGAGAAAAGAGAGTTATGATTGTGTCTCCTACAACTTTCTTTGCATATCTTCAAACTGTATTACAGGGATTGAAGGCGATGCAGATAGAAGAATCTGCAAAAGAGATAAGAAAAAGAGTCGGGGATTTAGAAAAACATTTGACTGAGTACCAAGTTAATATAAATAAGATGGGTAAGCATTTGGGGACCACTGTTAATTTTTATAATTCTGCTTCAAAAGAATTTAAGAAAATAGATAAAGACGTTTTGAAAATAACTGGCGAAGGTGTTGATTTTGAGCCGGAGTTGGTTGATGGCCCTCATAAGGAAGAAGATTAACGATGGGTTATAGGTAATAGGCTGTGGGTAGTTGGGTTTATTTAGAGAAAACTTTTTTGATTTCTGTCAATCTTGACTCTTGATTTTTTTGATATAAAATTGTTTTTACATGGAATTATAAGTAATTCAAAAAATATGAAGTTTAAACCTTTACACGATAACGTTTTGATAAAAATTCAAGAAAAAGAAGCTACAACCACTTCTGGTATTGTTTTACCAGATAGCGCAAAAGAAAAACCCACAGAAGGAGAGGTAGTTTCAACTGGTCCTGGAAGAATTAATGAAGATGGAGACCTTATTCCAGTTTCAGTTAAAAAAGGAGATAAAATTTTATTTAGAGAATATGGATTTAGTGAAATTGAGATAGATGGTAAAAAATATTTGATTGGGAAAGAGGACAGTATTCTTGGAGTTTTGGAATAATAATTACAATTAATTAATTTAATTATGGCAAAAGAAATAAAATTTGATGATAATGCTCGCGAAGCATTAAAAAAAGGAATTGATAAAATTGCTAAGTCAGTAAAAATGACTCTTGGTCCTCGTGGTAGAGCGGCTGTTATTGAAAAAGGATTTGGAGCTCCACAAGTTACTTTTGACGGAGTTACTGTTGCAAAAGAAATAGATTTAAAAGATAAATATGAAAATCTTGGAGCTGAGTTTATAAAACAAGCTGCAGATAAAACTAATGATGATGTTGGAGATGGAACAACAACTTCTGTTGTTTTGGCTAGTGCGATGATAGAAGAAGGTGAGAAATTAATAAAAGACAAAGGGTTCAATGTTATAAAATTATCAGAAGCATTGAGAGATTTTTCTAAAAATATAATTGAAGGACTTGATAAACAGGCCGAGCCAATAAACGATTCAAAGATTGCTGAAGTTGCAACTCTTTCATCTAAAGACCCTGAAATAGGGAAATTAATTTCTGAAGTAATAAAGAAAACTGGAAAAGATGGAGTTATAACTGTTGAAGATTCAAATACTATTGAAAATAGTTATGAAATAGTTGAGGGAATGCAATTTGATAGGGGATACCTTTCTCCTTATATGGTTACAAATTCTGATAAAATGGAGGCTGAATTGAAAGACCCTTATATATTGGTAACTGATAAGAAAATATCAGCTGTTAACGATATAGTTCCTCTTCTTGAAAAAGTTGTAAAAACAGGTAAGAAAGAAATGGTAATTATTGCAGATGATGTTGACGGGGAAGCTCTTGCTACATTGGTCCTAAACAAATTAAGAGGAATCTTTACTGTTCTTGCTGTAAAAGCTCCTGGATTTGGAGATAGAAAGAAGGAAATGTTGCAGGACATCTGTGTTCTTACTGGAGCTGAACTTGTTTCAGAAGAAACAGGAAGAACATTAGAGAGTGTTGATATAAATGATTTGGGTAAGGCTAAGAAAATTATTTCAACAAAAGACGATACAATAATTGTTGGCGGAAAGGGAGAAGAGAACGCAATTAAAGAAAAAATTTCTCAAATTAAAGCTCAATTAGAAAATTCAGATTCTAGTTATGACAAAGAAAAGTTCCAAGAAAGATTAGGAAAGTTATCAGGTGGAGTTGCTGTTATAAGAGTTGGAGCTGCTACTGAATCTGCACAGAAAGAATTAAAACAAAGAGTTGAAGATGCTGTTCATGCAACAAAGGCTGCTATGGAAGAGGGAATAGTCCCTGGGGGTGGGATGGCTTTATATAATCTTCATTCTGTTTCAATGCCAGCAAGTAAGAATTACGACAAGGAAACTATTTCAGCAGTTGAAAAGATATTCAAAATATCAACAAAAGCTCCGATAGTAGCAATTATTGAGAATAGTGGAGAAGCGGCTGACGATATTTTAAAAGAATTGGAATCAAAGAAGGATGACTGGTATGGATTTAATGCTCTAACAAACAAAGTAGAAAATCTAAAGGAAGCTGGTGTTATTGATCCTTTAAAGGTTACTAAAACAGCTTTCAAGAATGCTATATCAGTTGCAAGCAATTATCTAACAATAGGTTCAGCTGTCATAGATTTGCCTGAAAAAGATGATAATTCAGCACCTGGAATGGGCGGAATGAATGGAATGGGTGGAATGATGTAATTTTATTTCTCAAGTGTTATAATAAATGGGTTATTACTTAGATAATTATTTATGCAATATATAACCTTAAACATCGTGTGGATAATAGCGGTTTTGCTAATTTTATCCGTGGTGTTGATTTATAACAGTTTAGTTAGATTAAGAAATAGAGTTAAAGAATCCTGGTCCGATATAGATGTGCAATTAAAGAGAAGGCATGATCTTATTCCTAATCTTGTTAACACTGTTAAGGGGTATGCTCAACATGAGCAATCTGTGCTTGAAAATGTAACTAGAGCGAGGGCAAATGCTGAAGGGGCTGGAACAAAAGATGAAAAAGCTAATGCAGAAAATGCTTTAACTAATACATTAAAAACACTTTTTGCAGTTGCTGAGAACTATCCTGACTTGAAAGCAAATGTGAACTTTTTAGAGCTACAAAGAGAGCTATCTGATACCGAAAATAAAATTCAGGCTGCGAGAAGATTTTACAACGGACTAGTTATGAAATTGAATACTAGTGTTGAATCTTTCCCAAGCAATGTGATTGCTTCTATATTTAAATTCCAAAAGGAGGACTTTTTTGGAATTCCTGAAGAGGAAAAAGAAGTTGTTGATGTTGATTTCTCAAGTAGCCCAAAGCCAGCGGAAGAGGAAGTTGGGCCTGAAGTTGACAATGAGGCTGAAAAAAAAGAAGAGACTGAAGGAAAAGAACAAGGGCAATAAACAATAATTAATTAAAAGTATTATCCAAAAATTATGTTTGAATCATTGAACATGCTAACTCAGAGCGATATAGGTCTTTACCTGCTCATAATCTGGAGTCTTATCTGGAAGGGGCTTGCTTTGTGGAAGTCAGCAGGAAGAAAGCAAAAATATTGGTTTCTTGTAATGCTAGTTTTGAATTCAGCTGGAATCTTAGAGATTCTATATATGTTCTATTTCAGCACTCCTGCTTGGGATAGATTAAAAGGCAAATTCAACAAAGACAAAAAAGAAGAGAAGAGAGAAGACAAGGAATAACTTATTTCAAACGATTTATTATGGATATGTATTCTTTTCGTGACTCTAATATTAGAAAGACGTGGTTTTTATTCTTCGTCTTCCTTCTTGTTGTGATAGGTGTTGGCTGGGCTTTTTCCTATATTTATCAAGATCAGGCAATTCTTTACATAGCTGTTGGCTTCAGTGTGTTTATGAGTTTCTCTGCATATTTTCAATCTGATAAAGTTGCGTTGGCTTTATCTAAGGCGCATAAAATTTCCAGAAAGTCTCATAAGGAATTATTTAATATAGTTGAGAATTTATGTATATCACAAGGATTACCTGTGCCAAATATTTATGTAATAAATGATAGTTCTCCAAATGCTTTTGCGACTGGAAGGAACCCAAAAAATAGTTCAATAGCTGTTACTACAGGATTGTTGGATATTTTAGACAGATCTGAATTGGAAGGGGTTGTTGCTCATGAATTATCTCATATAAAAAATTATGATATTTTAGTGTCTTCTGTTGTGATTGTTTTGGTTGGTTTTCTATCAATAATATCCGACATCTTTTTAAGATCTATGTTTTTTAGGGGTAGAGACGACAGGAACGGTGGAAATGGATTTATGATGTTGATAGGTATTGTGTTGGCGGTAGTTACTCCGATTGTTGGAACTTTGATTCAGCTGGCTATATCTAGAAAGAGGGAATATTTAGCTGATGCTAGTGGTGCTTTAGCTACTAGATATCCTGAGGGGCTTGCGTCTGCTTTGGAAAAAATATCTAAAGCCCCGCCAATGAAACCTGTAAGTAGTTCAATTGCTCATTTATATATTGCTGAGCCTTTGAAATTAGATACGAGTCGTAAAGTAAAAGGGCAATTCTTTGCCAAATTTTTTATGACACATCCTCCTATAAAGGACAGAATTGAAAAGCTGAGAGGGAAGAATTAATTTTTTAAAATCGTCAAAAAATCTATTCTGGTATTCGCAAGAATACCAGAATGTTTTGTGTTGGGATGAATTTGTGTAGATTAAATATTTTATAGTTGTCCGTGTTTGTGACGATCGTCACGTTTAAGGAATAAGCTGTGTAAAAAAGCCCCGCTGTGCGGGGCTATGAGGTTATTGCCTTATTATATGTAGAGTATTCAGAGCTTGGAGAAGTGCTTCGTGGTCTTTTCTCGATTTAATGATGTTAATTATATTTTCACCAATTCTTACATGTTCATTGTCTTCTTCTAGTTCTTTTTCATTTTTATGCTTCCTGGATTTGCATTTTATCGCAATAATTACAAATTCCATTTCGTAATGAGTTTTTACATATTCTCTACGACGCGTGGCACACAAGGTGTGTATTGGTACTACAACAAGATAAAATCTTGCTTCGTCGTAGATATCAATAACTAAAAATGATCTCTTAATTAATTTTTCAGCCCATTTGGGGAGCTTTTCTTTTTGTGGGTGAAGTTTTCCCTCTTTTATATCTTGAATTGCAACAACATCGTCTTTCGAAAGACTTAAAAGCCCCGCGTATTTTTGAGATCTTGACATTGCTTTTAATAATACTCTTTCTCTTTTACTTTTGTGTTCCTCGATATCTTTTCTTGATAAAGAAGTATGCATACAACCCATAAAACCCTCCTTTTGAGTTTGCTGGTTTTAGAATATTGATTTTTGTTGGGATTGTCAATGTTTTTGATTTACTGTCTCTGTTTTTGACGATCGTCACGTTTAAGGAATTTTGGCTTGTTTAAATTTTATTTATCTAATTACTCTGACCAAATTTTTATAATTCAAAGACGAACTATAATAAACGGCTCACAAGGATGAGCCGTTTATTTTTTATCGGAAATGTGGGAGAATAACATATAAACTTTTGGGATAACATGAAAAAGGATAAATTGGAATCCAAAAAAAGAATCAGAGATCATGGAGAAGTGTTCACGCCTGATTTTATTGTAAATGATATGCTTAATTTGGTTGAGGATGAGGTAATTAGAATAGATTCTCGATTTCTAGAGCCTGCTTGTGGTGATGGAAATTTTCTAGCTCCAATACTAAAGAGGAAGTTAGAAGAAGTTAAAAAGAGATATTCATCTAGCCAAGTGGAATTTGAAAGGATGGCGCTTTTATCTGTCGGTAGTATTTATGGGGTTGAGTTATTGAATGATAATGTTTCTAAGTGCGTCAATCGTCTCTACGAAATTATTGATGATTTGTATTTAAAATTATACAAAGATAAATGCACAAATGATTTCAGAAAAAGTATAACATTTATATTGAATCGAAATATTTTACAGGGAGATGCATTAAGCTTGAAAACTTCTAATGGTGATAAATACATAACTTTTTCTGAGTGGTCTTTAGTTAAGGGTAGTTTAATAAAAAGAAGAGATTTTGAATATCGTGAATTGGCAGATTTTGATTCAGGAAAGCTGCCGATGTTTTCTTTGAGAGAGGTCTCGGATACTGGAGAAGTAATATTTTCACCCATGCCAATAAAGGAGTTCCCTTTGAAGCATTATTTAAAACTTGATTATGAAGATTAAAAATAATTACAATCCAGATGTTCTCGATGCTCTTGCAAATTTAAGTAATGATGAAGTTTTTACTCCTCCTAAACTTGCAAATAAGGTTTTAGATTTACTTCCCCCTGAAATTTTTAAAAACCCTAAAACAACTTTTTTAGATCCAGGATGTAAGTCAGGAGTCTTTTTAAGGGAGATTGCCAAAAGATTAATTAAGGGGCTTGAAAAGGAAATTCCTGACTTACAAAAAAGATTAAATCACATTTATTCAAAACAATTATTTGGGATTGCAATAACGGACTTAACTGCATTATTATCAAGAAGGAGTGTTTATTGTTCAAAAAAAGCAAATGGAGGATATTCTGTTTGTACAAATTTTAATGATGAAAAAGGGAATATATCCATTGATAAGATGACTCATACTTGGGTTGGAGGTGCTTGTAAATTTTGTGGAGCGAGTAAGGGGGTGTATGATAGAGATGATATTTTAGAAACCCATGCTTATTCCTTCATACATAAGACACCACAAGAAGTATTAAAATTATTTGATAATAAAAATATGAAATTCGATGTAATAATAGGGAATCCGCCATATCAACTAAATGATGGTGGGTCTAAAGCAAGTGCTAAACCAATTTATCATTTGTTTGTGGAACAAGCTAAAAAACTTAATCCAAGGTTTTTGACAATGATTATTCCATCAAGATGGTTTACTGGTGGGAAAGGGTTAGATAAATTTCGAGAAAATATGCTTCAAGATGATAGGATTAGAAAATTGCATGATTTTTTTAATGCTTCTGAAGTTTTCCCAGGAGTAGAAGTAAAAGGAGGGGTCTGCTACTTTCTTTGGGATAGAGATAATAAGGGGAAATGTGAAGTTATCTCTCATAACAAAGGAGGGATTGTTTCTAAAGCAGAGAGACCTCTTTTAGAAGATGGGCAAGATGTTTTTATTAGATATAACAAAGCAATTCCTATATTAGATAAAATTCTAGCTAAAAAAGAAAAAAGCTTTAGTAGTATTGTAAGTCCAAGAAAGCCTTTTGGATTACCAACAAATTTTATCGACTTCAAAAAAGATCCTTTTAAGGATTCAATAAAAATATATGCAAATCGAGGAATAGGATATATTAAACAAGAACAGGTTTCTAAAAATTTGGACTGGGTTGATAAATATAAGATTTTCATTCCAAAGGCGATAGGGTCTGGAGATGTTGGAGAAGACTGGGTAAAGCCTATTTTGGGAGTACCAAGAACTTGTTGTACTGAAACCTATATAGTTGCAGGGGTGTTTGGTGATAAAAAAGAAGCAGAAAATGTTATTTCATACACACAAACAAAATTTTTCCATTTTTTGCTTTCATTGAAAAAAATTACTCAGGATTCAACAAGTAAAGTATATCAGTTTATCCCAATACAAGACTTTTCTGAATGCTGGACAGATCAAAAATTGTATAAAAAATATAGATTAACCAAAGAAGAAATCAATTTCATTGAATCAATAGTAAGGCCAATGGATTAAAATTTTAAAGAGATAAAAAATGAATCAAGAATATTTTTTACAAAGACCAGAACTAAAGCCCACTATCTATGTTTATGAAATCCCTGACGCAGAAAATAGAAAAGGCCTTTTAAAAATCGGCTACACTGTCAGAGATGCTAAAAGTAGAATTAAAGAACAACTTGGTACAGCGGGTTTAAATTACAATATTCTTTTAGAGGAAGAGGCTATTAGAAATGACGGCTCTACCTTTGATGACTATGAGATTCACAAATTTCTAAAGAGAAAAGGATTTGCAAATCCTGATGGTGAGTGGTTCGCTTGTCGTGTTAAAGATGTCCAAGTTGCCATTTTAGCTGTAAAAAATAGAACTGAAAATATTCAAGATAGAATCTTCGATTTTAAAATGAGGCCCGAACAAGAAAGGGCAGTCACAAAGACAATTCAATACTTTAATAATTTTAAAAAAGAAAATAAAAACAAACCCTCCCGCTTTTTATGGAATGCTAAAATGCGCTTCGGTAAAACATTTGCAAGTTACCAGTTAGCAAAAAAAATGAGTTTTAAGAAAATTCTTGTTTTAACTTTTAAACCAGCTGTTGAAAATGCCTGGGAAGACGACTTAATGTTGCATAAAGACTTTGAAGAATGGCAATTTTATTCAAAAAGTAATAATTTAGAGCTTGAGGATTTAAATAAATCAAAACCATTTGTTGTATTTGGTTCTTTCCAAGATTTTTTGGGGAAGAACTCTGTTGGGGGGATTAAAGAAAAAAATAAATGGGTTCATAATACTAATTGGGATCTTGTTATCTTTGATGAATATCATTGGGGTGCGTGGAGAGAGGGAGCAAAAGATTTATTTGATAAGGAAGAGGATATTTCTAGAGAAACAGACAGTATAGCAAAGCTAGCTTTTGAAGAAGGAGTTGAAGAAGCTGAAAAATTGATCCCAATAAAAACAAAACACTACCTATATTTATCAGGCACTCCTTTTAGAGCAATAGAAACAGGAGAATTTATTGAATGTCAAATATTTAATTGGACTTATTCCGATGAGCAAAATGCCAAAGAAAATTGGGATAGTTCAAGAGGGGCAAATCCTTATGAATCTTTGCCAAAGATGATAATGATGACCTATCAAATGCCTGACAGCATAAAACATATTGCTCAAGGTGGTGAATTTAACGAATTTGATTTAAATATATTCTTCTCTGCAAGATCTAAGGATAAAGATGGAAATAAAATTGATTTAGATAAAGTAGAATTTTTATATAAAGACCATGTTCAGAAATGGCTCGATTTAATTAGGGGTAGTTTTTTAGAGACAACTGTTGACAACTTAAAGCTCGGAGCAAGAAAACCTCCTTTTCCATTTTCGGATGCACGATTGCAGCAAATATTAACCCATACTTTTTGGTTCTTACCTTCTGTTGTCTCTTGTTATGCAATGAAAAATTTAATTAAAGAAAGACAGAATACTTTTTACCATGATTATAAAATAGTGGTATCTGCTGGATCTAGGGCGGGTATAGGGCTTAAAGCGCTTGACCCAGTAAAAAAATCAATGGACAATCCATTAAAAACTAAAACAATAACTCTTTCTACGGGCAAACTTACAACAGGTGTAACGGTAAGGCCGTGGTCTGGAATTTTTATGCTTAGAAATTTAAAAAGTCCTGAAACTTATTTTCAAACAGCGTTTAGGGCTCAGTCTCCATGGATAATCGATAATCCGGATGGCAAGTCTCCAAATAAAAAAGAAATTTTAAAAAAAGAATGCTACATTTTTGATTTTTCTCCAAACAGAGCCTTATCACAAGTTGCAGATTATAGTTCTAAATTGAATATTAAAGAAAGTGATTCTGAGAAAAAAGTAGAAGAGTTCATAAAATTTCTTCCTGTTTTAGCCTATGATGGCAGCTCCATGAAAGAAATAAATGCTAAAGAAATATTAGATATTGTTATGAGCGGAACAACTGCAACTTTACTTGCTCGTCGATGGGAAAGTGCCCTTTTGGTTAATGTAGATAATGAAACTCTACAAAGATTGATGGCTAACGAAAAAGCCATGGAAGTCTTAATGAGTATTGAAGGTTTTAGATCTTTAAATCAAGACATTGAAACTATAATAAATAGATCTGAATCGGTGACTATGCTTAAAACAAAAGCGAATGAAAAAAATTTGACTAAAAAAGAAAAAAAACAATTAACTGAAGAAGAAAGAGAGTACAAAAGCAAAAGAAAACAAATTCAACAAAAATTAATTAAATTTGCAACGAGAATACCTATTTTTATGTATCTCACTGATTACAGAGAAAGGAATTTAAAAGACGTTATAACAAAATTAGAACAATCGTTATTCCAAAAAGTGACAGGCTTAACAATAAAAGATTTCGAATTATTGGTAAGTTTAAATGTATTTAACAATGCTTTAATGAATGATGCAGTTGACAAATTTAGACAATATGAAGATTCGAGTTTAGAATACACTGGAATAAATAAGCATGAAGGTGAAAATGTTGGTCTTTTTGATACATCCATATCAAAAGATGAGCATATTACTAACAATAATCTAAATAGTGATAAAATATTTGTAAATAAACCACCCAAATAAAATTATTTATATGAATTTAAAAGAAAAAAACTTTGTAAATAATAAAATACGTGGGACGGTCGGCGAGATAGAAGTAGTAAAATTAATCAAGTGTCCAAATTGTGGTAAAAAATTGATGTTGTTGCCAGAGGGGTATCCTTTATTTGATATTCAATGTAAAGCTTGTAATTTTAGAGCACAGATAAAAACCAGTACAAATTCTAAACCCAAAGACGTTGTTAGAGGTGCTGGTTGGGATATAATGAACAAAGTTTTAAAATCTGGTTTTTTAGTTCCAAGTCTTATAGTAAATTTTAAATGGAAAGAAAAAAATAAAGACAAACAAGAAATTAGATTCTATCCGTTTATTAAGAAAAGCAATCTTAGATATTATGTAGCGAATATAAAAAGCAGAGATAGAAAATATAAAATGTTCAACTACAATTTAAAGGGAATGAAGTATTATGTTTTGTTTGAAAAATAAAGAGTTTTTGCACAAATTTTGAAATTGATTGTGGTATAATTAAATTAATTAAATATTGGTATGGGGTGTGGGGGGCGCCTCGACTAAGATATTCTTCAAAGCCGAGGCGGCATGCCTCGGCTTCTGTTTTTTGAATCATATTATTGAACCTATAAAGGTCGATATTATCAAAAACAAATTTTAAATATGCCGAAAAAAGTTACTAAGAAAAGGACAACAAAGAAGACAACTAAAAAAAGAGTTGCAAAGAAACCAGTGAGGAAGACTGCAAAAAAGACAACAAAAAGGAAGACAGTTAAGAAAGCTACTCCAAAAAAGAGAGTGGTGAAGAAAAAAGCAACTCCGAAAAAGAAAACAGTAAAGAAAGCTGCCCCAAAAAGAAAAAAGGCGGTTAAAAAGAGGAAAAAGTAGCAACCCTCCTTCGCCAAGGCTACGGCGTGGCAAGGAAAAAATAGTTTAAACGGCAATGAAATGCTAAATAATAAACGGGTCACGAATGTGACCCGTTTATTTTAGTCTGCCGAAGGCAGAAGCCGTTTATTTTTAGATGATTATTTGCATTTTGATAAGTTCGTATTTATAATTACTATATAATTTTTAATATTTTGAGGCGGGAGCCTCGACGTGGAACTTCTTTTCAAGCCGAGGCGGCACGCCTCGGCGTTGTTTTTATGGGAATAAAAATAAAACTCGGGTATAATAAATTAATGAGTGGCGGTTTTCAGCCTAGGTTTGAAATTTATGAAGATTTTGGCAGTGGTATGAATATAATTACTTTTGAAATATACACTTCTGATATGCCAACGATAGAAAACAAGGATGATGCTATTAAAATTGCAAAAAAACATGCAATTGATGAAGTCATTAGAAGATACGGAGAAGGTACGAAGATTATATTCGAAGAAATGCAAAACTATTTAAACAAGTTTTGTGAATAGAAGCACAACCATTAAATTATATGGAAAATAAATTTACTAAAAAAAACATTTCAATAAAAAATCTCCATTTATGGGATGAGAATGCTCGTTTTCCTGATAAATATTTTAACAAAACCGAAAAAGAATTAATCAATTTTTTTCTTTCTAAAAAAGATTTCAAATTATCTGAATTAGCTGAGGAAATTGTAAATGAGTTTGATTTACCTCAACTTGAAAAAATGGTTGTATATGAATTAAATGGCAAAAATATAGTTTTGGAAGGGAATCGTCGTCTTTCTATTTATAAACTCTTAGATAATCCAGAACTGACAGATAATATAAAGATTAAGAACAAATTAAATATATTAAAATCAAGGATCAAAATAAATGATAATTTTAAACTGGAGTGTTTAGTTACGAAGGACAAGGATCAGGGACTTCGTTATATTGATAGAAAGCACTTGAAAGGCAATAACGAGGTGTCCTGGGGTGATAACGAGAGAGCACATCACAATGCCCGCAGAGGGAAAGCGAGTCAAAAAGAATTATTGAAAGTCGCGATTACCAAAAGAATAAAAGATTTAGATTTCCCAGAAGATCTAAAAGAGCAGGTTTTGGGACATGGTTTTGTTACAACTTTTTGGAGACTTATTGAACAAAACCCCGCATGGGCTACTTTTGGTTTTAGTCTTGACGATAACGGCGAGCTTCAAATCAAAGATAAAGATTTTGATAAAAAATTGAAAGTTATTATTTTTGATGTTTTGCAAAAAAGTAAATTTAACAAAAAATTATTTTCGCGTTTAAATACGAAAGAAATTAAAAACTATTTGAAACAAATAACAAAAGATGACTATAAAAGAGTCGCTGACGAAATAAAAAAACAAACCAAGACAGATCTTTTTGGCAAAGAATCTACTTCTGTTAAAAAAAATAATGGGGCTAATCGTAGTATTCCAAAATCTTCACTTCGAAATCACTTGATTCCGAAAACTTGTGTTTTGCATATTCAGGAAACAAAAATAAATAACATTTATTGCGAACTGAAAAATGATTTATTTATTGATGATTCTAAAAATGCCGTTCCAAATGCGGTCGGGGTACTTTTTAGGGTATTTTTGGAAATATCTTTGGATTATTACGCAAAAATGAACAGCTACGGATTTAAGAAAAATGACAAAATAAATCAAAAAATTTCTTGGGTGGTTAAAAGTTTAGAGAGTAAAAAATATGATAAAAATAAGTTTAATAACATCAATAAAGTAGGTTCGTCCACAGGGCAGAAAAGTTATTTATCAATAGAAAATTTTCACGAATATGTTCACTCAACAACGACTCAACCAAGCTCAAGCGAACTAAAAAGCAAGTGGGACAATCTTCAAGAATTCTTTGAGATTCTTTGGGGTGATTTGAATAAAAAAGCAAAGACCAAAAAACAAAATGCAAAAAGAAAAAAGTAAAATAATATCTGGATTTTCAAGTCCGCTTCGTTATCCTGGCGGGAAAACTCGCTTGGCAGATTTTTTGTACAAGGCAATAAAAAAAAATTTTTCTGAAAATGAAAAAATTATTCTTGTTGAACC
>CAYQSO010000001.1:31653-37493 GCA_964420205.1 uncultured Candidatus Saccharibacteria bacterium | reverse complement strand
AAAATTATTGTTTTCAGGTGGGGTTGATAGAGTTATTATAAACGATTTAGACAAAGCCATTTTTGCATTTTGGAAAATTGCCGTTTCTAATACGGATTTTTTGATAAATAAAATCAAGAAAGTAAATATTGATATTGAAGAATGGAAAAAGCAAAAAAATATATACAAAAATCCAAAATCTAATGTAAAAGATTTGGCTTTTGCTACGTTATTTTTGAATAGAACAAATCGTTCAGGAATAATCAAAGGCGGCCCAATAGGAGGATTTAATCAATCTGGTGAGTGGCTAATAGATGCTCGTTTTAAAAAAGATATTATTATTGAAAGGCTATTAAAAATAAAAAAATTTAAAAATAAAATATTAGTTAGTAATGTAGACGGAATTAAATTGATAAAAAAGATAGATAATAAAAATAACAAAAACAATTATTTTATATTTTTTGATCCTCCTTATTATGTAAAAGGACAATCATTATATTTGAATCATTATTCTAATAAAAATCATGAAGAGCTTCTCAAAATCTTACAAAATACATCATTAAAATGGGTTATGACCTACGATGATAACCCTTACATATATAATTTATATAAAGATTTTAGAAAGATTAGATTCAGCATGAATCATAGTGCTTTTAAATCTAAAAAAGGAAAAGAAATATTAATTTTCTCTGACTTAGTAAAATCTGTTCCTATGCAAATAAACGGGTCATGCATATGAGCCGTTTATTTAAACTTTGCGTTGCATAAATATTACGCAAAGTTTATACTTCAATTATGTCAAATATAGATGATAAAGGGTTATCGCACTTATTTTCTCTTGCCAGAATAGAGGAAGAAAAGGATAAGGAAAAGAGAGAAAAATTATTAAAAGATCTAGAAAAAATACTAGATTATTTTTCACAATTGAAAGAAATTGATACTGAAAATGTTGAGCCGATGGCGGGTGGGACTTTTTTGGAGAGTGTTTTTAGGGAAGATAGTGAGAGAAATGAGATGACTGACGAAGAAAGAGATGAGCAGAGAGAAATAATTATTGATGATTTTCCTGAAGATGAGAATAAAAAATTAAAAGTTCCTCCTGTTTTTAATTAAAGAATTATGACAATAGAGAAATATATAGAAGGAATAAAGAGTGGGGCAATTTCTATACACGAATCTGTATCAAATTATATAAAAAATATAGAAGAGAAAGATTCTGAAATAGGGGCTTTTTTAGATGTATATAAAGATGAGGCTTTAGAGCAAGCTAGGGAGATGGACGAGAAAACTTCGGAAGGTGCTCTTTATGGAGTTCCTGTTGCGATAAAAGATAATATTTTAATAAAAAATAAAAAGACAACTTCAGCATCTAAGATTTTAGAAAATTATTATGCTTCTTATGATGCGACTGTTATAAAGAAATTAAGAGAAGCGGGAGCGATAATTTTAGGGAAAACTAATTTAGATGAATTTGCGATGGGGTCTTCAACAGAAAACTCTTCATTTAAATTGACTAGAAATCCATTAGATTTGGAGAGAGTGCCTGGGGGGTCCTCTGGTGGCTCTGTTGCTTCTGTTGCTGGGGAAATGGCAATGGCGTCCCTAGGATCCGATACGGGAGGCTCTATAAGGCAACCTGCATCTTTCTGTGGCGTTGTAGGATTAAAACCTACTTATGGAACAGTTTCTAGGTATGGATTGACTGCTTTGTCTTCAAGTTTAGACCAGATTGGCCCAATAACTAATTCTGTGAAAGATTCTGCTAGAATGTTTTCTGTTTTGAATGGATATGATAGCTATGACGCGACTTCTTCAGATAAAATATATATGGAGAGTGATAATCTTTCAGAGAAAGAAACTAAGAAAATAAAAATAGGAATTCCAAAAGAATACTTTATTGATGGGATGGATGATGAGGTTAAAAAAGCTGTGAATAATGTTATTGATAAGTTTCAGAAAGATGGGTTTGAAATAAAAGAAGTTTCATTGCCACATACAGAATATGCTGTTTCTGTTTACTATATAATTATGCCAGCGGAATCTAGCTCTAACTTGGCTAGGTTTGATGGAATTAGATATTCAAGAATTAAAGAAGCTGACGCTAAGAATTTGTCAGATTTGTATTTGAAACAAAGGGGAGTTGGAATTGGAGAGGAGCCAAGAAGAAGAATTTTGTTAGGGACTTTTGTTTTGTCGTCTGGTTATTACGATGCATATTATGCAAAAGCTCAGAAAGTTAGAAAGCTTATGTTGGAAGACTTTTTGAAAGTTTATGAAGATGTTGATGTTTTGATTACTCCTGTTACTCCAACAACAGCGTTTAAGATAGGGGAGAAGAAAGATGACCCTTTATCAATGTATTTATCAGATATATTTACAATACCTGCTAACCTTGCTGGAATTCCTGCAATTTCTATACCAACAGGGGAGAGAGATGGTGATGCATTGCCTATAAACTTCCAAATAATGGGAAAGCATTTTGATGAAAGGACATTGTTTTCTATTGGAGAATATTTTGAAGAGAATTTAAAACAATAACATGACAATAGCTACTTATTGGTTAATCGCGAGAATATTAATAGTAATTGTTTCAATTGCTCTTATAATCAGGACAATCCATTACATTATAAAGATGGGGTATCTTGAAGAGAGGAGGAAATTCGGGCTTAGTAGCTCTTTGAATTATGAAAAAGCTGATAAAAAAAGTTTCAATAGAAAGTGGAGTGAGATTTTAAGAATTGTTAGAGAAAATAAAGAAGATAAGTTTAAAGATGCTGTAAAATCTGCTGATAATCTATTGGCGGAGATTTTGAGGCATATTGGGTATAAGGGAATAAATATGAACCAGATTTTGTTGAACGTTGGGGAGGAGAATGTTAAGGGGATAGATGATTTTAAAAATGAGAGAAGGGAAGTATTTAATAAGATTGATGATGAGGAGTTTGAATTAGATTTGAGTGAGTTGAAAAAGGTTTTGAGGTTGTATCAGGAGATTTTTAGGGAGTTGAGGGTGATTTGATAGGTTTTCTGGGGTAAAAAATAAACGGCTCATGTGCATGAGCCGTTTTGTTTGAGGTTAAAATTCATAGGATTCTGTTCTGAAGCATAACTTTCTGAATTTTCTGGCAACGCGATTTTGTCTGAACCACATACAACCGAACTTGCATATGACGATATCAAAAATGTAGTTGCTGCCGTCATCTTTTATAAACAAATCCCATACGGAGCCTTTTTCAGCGGCTGTGTTTTTGAATAAGGCCGTCATGATTTGATGTATGAGCTCTGTAGTGGCGCCAGAAATGATTCCTGCTCCAAATGCAATCATCCACAACATTCGTGGGTCAGAAAAACTTTCGTTATAAACAAACCACAAGATGCTCGTTACTGTCATTGTTACACCAAGGCATAACCAGTGACTGTATAGATTTGCAATTTTGTAAAATCCGTAGGAAATAGAAATAATGAAAAACAACAAATAACAACTCAAAAATCCTGCCACCAAAATAACAAAAAGCCATGGTATAGCGATTGCAAAAAACAAAGCGAATCCGATTATGTATCGAATTTGCATCGTCATTGTGTAAATAAAGAAACCCAATGAGCCGTAGTGACTAATGATTTCTAATTCACGATAAAATCGCCTGAGTCTATTAAGGTCGTCGTTTTTGGTGACTTCGTAACGCATTTGATAGATCATTGAGCCCCCCATCGCTATCACCAAGCTTAGGATTACAAGTATTCCTCTATTACCACTTTCTTCAATCCCGAGATGTGGTTCTAAAAAGAATGTTATTGTGGGGATCCCAAAAATGAATATAAGTAGCATTGTTGTGTTGATAAAATCTGCGCGATTTATCGGATGACATGCGAGCCATCTAATAAAACGAATAGGAGCAGATATTGCCAATGCAATTATTTTTACAACTTTTTTAGTGATTGCCCATCGAAAAATACCAATAATTTTTGATGATAGTTTGCGAAAACGAGTGAATGTTGGAATAACATAATCTATCGCACCGATAAAGCTAGCTGCAATTTTTCTTGCCTGGCGATGTGCTTCCCCAAACAGATTTACAATGTATACATTCCACCATCCGATTAGAACTCCTAAAAAAACTCCAACAGGAATCATTGCAGGGTCAATGTACCAAGATGACAGAATTCCAAACATTCCTCCCAAAAAACCACCTACAAAATTTCTGAGACTTACTTTCTTTCCCATTTTAGACCTCCCTTTTGAATTTGCTGATTTAATAATAAATCATTTTAATATTTCTGTCAATATGAAAAGAAAAAGCCCCGCTGTGCGGGGCTATTGATTATTTGGTGCCAGGGGCGGGATTTGAACCCGCGGCCTAAGGGTTATGATTCCTTCGCTCTGACCAACTGAGCTACCCTGACTATATTAAATTTTTTATTGTTGCGGGGGCCGGACTCGAACCGACGACCTCGAGGTTATGGGCCTCGCGAGCTACCACTGCTCCACCCCGCGTCCTTTTTCTATTATTTTTTCAACGAATTCCAATAGGTATATTACTAATGCATGCTGATAATGTCAATAAATTAATTTTATCACAAGATTATTTGTATGGTATAATCCTATGCAATTATTATGACGAAAGAAGAAAAGATAAATAAAATTATAGAACTAGCATTAGGATTAGAAGGAGTTCCTTATAAATATGGAGCTAAGATGAGTGATGCACCAGATTTTTTTGATTGTTCTGGTTTTATAAAATATATATTTGAGCAAGTTGGATATGAAATTCCTAGAAGCACTATTGAGCAAGCGGAGTTTGCGGGAGAGATTGTTGATAATATAGATAATTTAGAAATTGGAGATTTAATTTTTCTACACGGGACAAAAGGGCATTATAATAAAAAATTCCCAGAGGGGATTGGGCATGTGGTTATGTATATAGGAGACAACAAAGTAATCCATGCTCTATCTAAAGAAAGAGTTCAAGAATACCCAAATCCTATTGTGGAAGAGGGGAGCGTTGTTGTTGAAGATATGAGTAGCGCAGTTGATAGTAGAAAACCGATAGTTGTTATAAAGAGAATAATAAAAGATTGATTTTTTTATATAAATCTGTAAACTTTTAATCAAGTTATGGACCCGTGGTGTAGCTGGTCAACACGTCCGCCTGTCACGCGGAAGATCGCCGGTTCAAATCCGGTCGGGTCCGCATAATCCGCCAAAGGCGGATTGAGTAATGAGTAATTAGTAGTTAGTAATTATTAATAGAAATTAATTTACAATTATTTATTCAATTTTAAACTAGGAGGATCGAGTATTGAGTAATAGAAATTAATTTAAATAAATCAATTTCCAATTCTTCATCTCACAACAAATAAAAACAAGTTTTTATTTGTTCGCTCAATTTTGAATTATAGTAATTATTATTTGATTGAGTATTGAGTAATTATTATAAATATCCCGTTAAGGGGTTTTTTATTTGTTATCGTTTTGTCAAAAAGTTATCATATAAGTAATTAAGCACAAAACATATAGATGTTTGATTTTGAAAACCTTGAAGTTTATAAAAAAGCCAAGAAATTAAATAGAGAAATTCTTAAACTTATCAGGGACAATAAAAATATAGATTTATATATAAGAGATCAATTAAAAAGAGCTTCTATAAGCACGGTTATAAACATAGCAGAAGGAAGTGGTAAATCTTCAAAAGCTGACAAAAAGAATTTTTATATTATATCTAGGGGGTCGGTTTATGAGTGTGTTTCTTTGATGGAATTACTTCTAGATGAAAATTATATTTCAGAAGAGGATTTTAAATATTTTTATAGTAAATTTGAGGAGCTATCTAAAATGTTATTAGGATTAATTAATAGTAATAAAA
>CAYQSO010000001.1:17684-31643 GCA_964420205.1 uncultured Candidatus Saccharibacteria bacterium | reverse complement strand
TTAACGTGGAATCATTGCCTGAAATGGAAGCAATTGAAGAGCTAGCTAAAATAATAATAAGATTAATTAATAGTAATAAAACATAATGAGTAGGGGGGAGAAGAAACATTGGGGGATTTTATTCTTATTATTGATTGTTTTTGTTTGGTTGATTTTTTCTTATTTCAATGAGGGGTTGTTGTATATTCTATTTAATGGAGGTAGTCAGGGGATTATTGATTATATAAATTCGTTTGGGACTTATGCGTATCTGATATTTATTTTAGTGGTTATTTTGGAGGTTGTTGTTGCGCCTGTGCCTCCTTTGATTTTATATGTTGTTGCTGGTGTCCTTTTTGGTGGTTTGTATGGTGGGGTTTTGGTTTTGGTAGGGAATATCATTGGGTCTTATATAGATTTTAAGATAGCTAGGAATTTTATAAAGAATAGATTAGATAAAAAGATTAGTGGGAAATTGAGAAATAAATTTAATAAATATTTTGAAAAATATGGCGCCTTATCCATTTTTATATTGAGAGTAAATCCGTTAACAACTTCTGATATGGTTAGTTATCTGTCTGGGCTCACAAATATCAGAACTTATAAATTTATTTCATCAACGGCGCTTGGTTTAATTCCTTTGATTTTTGTGCAGACATATTTAGGAGATGGTATAATTCAAGATAGTAATTTACTGATGAGTATCACTATTTTGTTTAGTATAGTTTATCTAATAGTGTTTATTTATCTTATTCTATTGTCTTTATTTGGTAAGAAACAATAAATATGAAAAAAATACTTTGGGCGGTGAGGATATTCTCATTCATAATCCTGGGAGTTGTTCTGACTTCTGGATTTTTTGGTGCTTTTGAACAAGATACGGTTGATGTAATCGTTATAATGATGACGTTTTTAATTCTTATTGAGACTTTTAGGCCTAGTTTGAGTAGAAATAAAAAATTGTCAAAAATAATTATAGCTATTTTGACAATTTTATTGTTTATTGGGATTGCTTTATATATTCTCTAAGAAATAATTTCTTCAGAAGCTTTTTTGAAAACTTTTAATAATTTGGGAGTGTCTGATTTTTTTATTCTTTTTAATACAAATTCTTCTGATTTTTTTCTCTCTATTTCTTTCTCTGGGCGAACTCCTATTTTTAATCTCCAGAAATCTTGGGTTTTTAGTGTATTTATTATGTCTTGAATTCCGTTATGTCCTCCAGATGATTGTCCAAAAGTTATTTTATAATTTCCTATAGATTGATCTGAATCATCGTGGGCAATTAAGATTTCTTCTGGAGATAACTTGAAATAATCAATAAATTCTTTTATTGCAGTCCCAGAATTATTCATAAAAGTGGAAGTAATTCCTAAAATTTTATCTTCAGTTTTTGTGTATGAAAAATGTTTTACTGTTTTTATTTGGATATTAAAATCAGATTGATTTCTTGATACAAGGTCTTGTAAAAAGAGTATTCCTGCATTGTGATAAGTATCTGAATACTTATCTCCCGGATTTCCTATGCCTATTATGGCTTTTATTTTGCTAATGTTTGATTTTTCCATATCATAATATTACTATATTCAATATTTAAATACTAATAAACAAAATGAAAAAGATTTTATACACAGTTTGGGATATCGTTGAGGTCTTTGTTATAGCAGTGATTGCCGTTGTTGTAATAAAGCAATTTTTAATACAACCTTTCATAGTTATAGGCGCTAGTATGGAGTCCAACTTTTATGATGGAGATTATTTAATAGTTGATGAATTGAGTTATAGATTTAAAGAGCCAGAGAGGGGAGATGTTGTTGTTTTTCATTCTCCGCAAAATCCTTCCAATTATTTTATAAAAAGAGTTATAGGGCTTCCTGGTGAGACTGTTAAGATTGATAATAATAATGTAGTTATTTATAACGATGAAAATCAAAATGGATTTAATTTAGATGAAGAATATACAAAAAATAACAATGGAAGAGAGTGGGATGGATATGTAAACATAACCCTTGATGAAAATAAATATTTTGTTTTAGGGGATAATAGATTAAATAGTTTGGATTCAAGATATTGGGGGGCTTTAGATAAAGATAAAATTGTTGGCGTCGTTAAGTTGAGACTGTGGCCCTTATCTGAAATGACTTTTTTTGAATCTCCAGAATATAATTTTGCTAACTAAATAAATATGCCTGTAAAAATACAAAGAGCAGATAAAAAGAAAAAAAGTAGCAAAAAAAGGAAGCTACGATTTGCTTCTGCTCCAGGTATTAATTATAAAGGGAGAGAGAGACTGTTTTATTTGAGTAATATAAAAAATGCTTTAAATGAGGGGGCCTCTTATTATGGATTTTCTCATATAGACCCAGAATATATTGAGGATTCAAAGATATACGATAAATATCAAAACAATAAAAATAAAACCAAACTCTTTAAAGTTAATTTAAATACAAAAACTAGTTTTGTGATGAGGTTTAGTATGTTGCCAGGCATAATAAAGGCATACTTCAATAATCCTCCTTTGAGAAAAACTCAACCAGCAAAACTATGGTATTTTGGTGATGTTTTTGGGGGATTTTCAAGTGAATTATCTCAGAAAAGTGAAGCAGGGATAATGCTTTTAGGATCTCAAGATGCTGTCTATGATGTGCAACCAATAATAGTAGCAGGAAGGGTAATAGAAAAATTAAAGATTAGAAATACTTTGTTAAAAATAGGTTCAACTGGATGTAAAACTTGTAAAAATTCTTTTCTAAAAAAATTAAAGAATTACTATAAATCAAATTCTAGAAAGATTTGTAAGCAGTGTTCAGATGAATATAAGAAAAATCCTATATCATTATCAAAATGTATAAATCAATGCGGAGAGGATTCAGAAAAATTAGCTAGACCTCCTGTGATATTAGATAGTTTATGTGCTTCTTGTAAAAAACATCTGACTTCAATGTTGGATATTTTAGAAGAACTAAATATTCAGTATGTTTTAGACCCTCATATAATCTACGATGATATTTGGGCAAAAACAGTATTTAAAATAACAGATGAAAAAGGTGCTAAATTATTAGAGGGTGGGAAAATGGACAATTTAATGAGTTCAATATCAAAATCAAGAGTTTCAGCAAATGGTTTTATTTTAAATTTAAATAACATTTCAAGGATTTTGAAAAACAATAAGTTATTTGAAAAGAAATCAAATAAAGAATCTAGAGTTTTTGTTATAAGTGTTGGAGGAGCGGCTAAAATTAAAGCTCTTTCTCTTATTGAGATGTTCCATGATAAAAAAATTTCTGCGAAAGGCTTATTTTCAGATACTTCTCTAAAATCTAGAATAGACATTGCTAAAAAGAATGGAGCGAAGGTGGTTTTGATTATGGGGCAGAAAGAAGTTTATGATGATGTTGTTATAGTGAGAGATATTGAGACAAGTGTGCAAGAAATAATTCCTATAAACAACATAGTAAATAAAATTAAGAAGAAAATATAACTATGGACAATTGTATTTTTTGTAAAATAGCTTCTAAGGAAATAGATTCATTTACTATTTATGAAAACGATGATTTTTTAGCTTTTCTTGATGTTGCTCCTAAGTCAGAGGGGCATACAGTTGTTATTCCTAAAAAACATTTCAATACCATAGATGAATTAGATAATAATAACTTAGAGAAAATTGGGCCAGCAATCAAATATGTAGTTGATTTATTAAAGAAATCTATTAATCCAGACGGCTTTACAATAGGAATTAACCATGGTAAAGTTGCAGGACAAGCAGTTAATCATTTGCATATACACATCATTCCGAGATTTGATGGAGATGGAGGAGGATCAATACATTCAGTTATTGATGGAGATGCAAAAGATTTAAATTTAGAAGAAACATATAAAAAGATAAAAAAATAATTTTTATGATAGAAATAAAAAGAAAAGAAGGAGAGTCCACAAACTCATTATTATATAGATTTTCTAAGATAGTTAAACAATCTGGTATTTTAAGAGAAGCTAGAAAAAATAAAAATCACTCTAGAAAACCAAATAAAAGAGCTAAAAAAGACTCTACTCTTTACAGACAAAGAAAAACAGCCGAAGTTATGAAACTTAAAAAACTTGGCAAATTGTAATATATGAGCTTATTAGAGAAAATCAATTCCGATTTAAAAGAAGCCTTAACAAGTAAAAAAGAGGTTGAGGTTTTAGTTTTAAGGGGATTGATTGCTGAGGTAAAAAATAAAGAAATAGAATTGAGAAGTTCCGACAAAGAATTGTCTGAAGAGGATGTTATGAATGTTGTAAAAAAAGAAGCCAAAAAAAGAAAAGACGCTATAGAATTATATAAGCAAGGTGATAGGGCGGAGTTGGCTGAAAAAGAAGAAGTTGAATTAAAAATACTTGAAGACTTTTTGCCAGAACAATTATCTGACGATGACTTAGATAAAGCAGTTGAAGATGTTATAAATTCATTGGGAGATGATTTGGACTTCGGTTTGGTTATGAAAGAGGTTATGAAAAAAATTGGATCAGGCGCAGATGGCTCTAGGGTTAGTAAAATTGTTAAAGAAAAATTGGGATAATCTTCTTGCTAATTAATATAAAAATTTTGTAAAATGTTGGCATCAAAGTCAGCATTTTTTTATGGCAAATATTATAGATATAGAAATTTACGACAAAAGGAGTAATGCAATCTCTAATAAAATAAAGGGCATAGTTTCTGAAATTTTTAAAGAATTAGATTTAAAAAATGTTAGTGTGGAGATATCTTTGGTTTCTCAGGAAAGAATGAGAGACATTAATAAAAGATTAAGAAAAAAAGATCGTTCAACTAATGTTTTGAGCTTCCCTATAGATAAAAGTTTTGTTCAAGACTCAAGGGTTAAAATGCTCGGAGAGATATTTATAAGCATGGGTTATATAAATAACAACGGGCAAGATTTAAGATATATATTATTACACGGAATTTTGCATCTAATTGGTTTTGACCATATTAAAACACGTGATAGAATAATAATGGAGAAAAAAGAAGACAGTATAATGAACAAGCTAGTTTAAATAAAAAAATGTATATAACATCAATAGACATAGGCACAAAAAGCATAAAGGCTATAACGGCTGAAGTTAAGAAAAATAATACTATTTCAATAGTTAATGTTGTTAAGGCCTTGTCGGAAGGTGTTAGGAGGGGAGAAATTATCCGCCCTGATGAGACAGTGCCAATCTTCTTCAGAGTTTTGAAAGAAATAAATAGGTTAGATAAAAAATGTTTAAAAAATCTTTTATTTAGTATATCTGGGCCAAGTAGTCTTTTTATAATATCTCAATCTGCGACATCGATTCCTCATTCTAATCAAATTATATTACCTGAAGATGTTGATAATGTTATTAATGAAGCGGTAAACATAACAAAGAAAACTGGATGGAAATTACTACATTCCAGTCCCCAGGAATTTATAATAGACGGCATATCTGTTAATAGTCATAGCATACACGGATTGTCTGGAAGAAAATTAGAAACAAGCGTTGCTGTGGTTTCAATATTTGAATCTGCATACAACAACTTAGAAAAATTAATAAAACTAGTTCTTGGTAAGAAAAAGAGTTTTGATGGTTCTTTATTTTTCGCTCCTTTTGCGTCCGAGGGGGCTGTTTTTTCAACAAAGCAAAAAGATCTATGAGTTGTTATGTTGGACATAGGCGCACGGACAATTGGAGTTGTTGTGTACCAACATGTGAAGCAGGTAGATTCAAAAATATTTCCTTTTGGTTCTGATAATATAACAAACGATATAGTTGCTGGATTGAAATGTAATATAAAAGTTGCGGAAAAAATAAAAGAAGAATTTGGGGTTGCTCTATCAAAAGGAGTTTCTTCAAAAGACAAAATTAATCTGTCTACCTTTGATGAAAATGATGATAGAAATATACAGAAAAAATATATTGCAGAAATAATAGAGGCGAGGGTTAGAGAGATGTTCAAAGTTATAAATGACGAATTAAGCCTTATAGGTATTGAAGAAAATCTTCCTGCAGGTGTTGTTATAACTGGAGGGGGGTCAAAGATGCCTGGAATGATGGACGTTGTCAGGGAGGAATTAAAATTGCCAGTTCAAATAGGAATTCCTGATACTAGCATTTTTGATTCAATGGACAGTAAAATTTCCAGTAAAGTTGAAGATCCTGAAATGTCTGTTCCTATTGGAATGATATTAAATAAATTAGACATAATGAACGATTACGGAGTTCCTAGAATAAGCGGAGGAGATTTAAAGAGTGATTCTGATGTAAAGAAGAAATTAAAATCTTTATTTAAGTTGATAAGTATAATTGAGTAGTTATATCTTTTGTATTAAAATTAGAATATAAATATGGCAAAGAAAAAGACTTTAAAACCCAAAAAAGAAACAAAGAAAAAAGATAATTTGAAAACTGTTTCCAAAAAACAAGTTAAAAAAGTTTCTAAAAAAACTCCTGCTTCAAAGGTTAAGAAGGTTGCCATAAAAAAGAAGGCTCAGAAGAAAAGTCCTAAGTCAAAAATTAAAAAAGTTGTGAAAAAATCATTTCCCAAAAAAGCTTCTAAAAAGAATATAAAAAAAACTACAAGTTCAAAAACTAAAACTAAAACAAGTAAGTTAAAAATTGAAAAGGTAAAAAAGGTTGCAAATAAAAATACTAATAAAAAAGTTTCTAAAAAATCTTCAGGTAGAAAAATATCGGGGAAGTCTAATGTGACAAAGATTAAAATAGTTGGTGTCGGTGGATGTGGTGGCAATATAGCCACAAGATTATATGAAAGTTTTCCAAGAGGTGTTGAGGTTATAGTTGTTAATACCGACTTACAAGATTTGTCTTTTTGCAAGGCAAACAAAAAGCTTTATATCGGGAAGCAGACTACCAGGGGATTAGGCGCTGGGATGGATCCAGAGATAGGAAGAAGGTCTGCTGAAGAAAACAGAGAGGAGATAGATCAAGCAATAAATGGTGCTGATATAATTTTTATAACAGCTGGTTTAGGTGGTGGAACTGGAAGTGGAGCTGCTCCTGTAATAGCTGAAATTGCTAAAGAGATGGGGATATTAACAATAGGAATAATTACAAAACCATTTTCATTTGAGGGCATATTAAGAAGACAAATAGCTGATGATGCAGCAGAGAGAATGAGAGAAAGAGTTGACACTATTATAGAAATTTCTAATGACAAAATATTTTCAGTTATAGATGTTAATACATCTATGAAGAAAGCCTTTTCTGCGATAGATGATATTTTAAAAAATGCTGTTCTTGGTATGGCTGAATTAATTTTGAATTCTGGAGAGGTTAATGTTGATTTCGCAGATATAAAATACATAATGCAACATTCCGGGCCAGCGATAATAGGAGTTGGGACTGCTTCAGGTAAAAACAGAGCAATAGATGCTGCAAGTAATGCAATGAACTCACCATTATTAGAAGCTTCTATAGATGGAGCACGAGGACTTTTATTTAGCGTTTCAGGAAGAAAAGATATAAAAATGAATGAAATCAATGAAGTCGCTAAATTAGTTTCTGATAATTTAAATCCTTCAGCTAAAATAATTTTCGGAGCGTATTATGATAGAAAAGTAAATAAAGGGCATATTAAAGTTACTTTAATAGCTACTGGGTTCAATGCCCCTACAGGACCTTCAAATGGTTCGCTTTTTGATGGGTTTGAAGAATTTGAATCGGTTGATATAATTGAAAAAGATGAAATTGAAGAAAATATAACCGAAGAGAAAAAGAGTAGTGTTGAAAATGAAAAAAATGATTCTATTGGCAAGGATGTTGAGGATGATTCCATCTGGGACATACCTGCATTCCTGAGGAAAAAGAAGAAGAACAAATAATTTTTTATTAACCAATTGATATTTTGAATTTTAAGAGTTAATGCTTGGCATTATATTTTTTATAACTTAAAAATAAACAAAACATGGCAAAATACATAGTAAAAAGGAATGGAGAAAAAGAAATTTTTAATGAAGAAAAAATAACAAAAGCTTTAATAAAGGCGTTTGGTGCCGTTGGAAATACAAACTGGGATAAAGCAAGAGAGGTTTCTGAGTTAGTTGTTGAGCAATTAAAGAAAGATTTAAAAAAGAAGACGCCCAATGTTGAAGAAGTTCAAGACACAGTAGAAAAAGTTCTTATAAATAATGATATGGCCAGAATAGCAAAGGCCTATATTTTATATAGAAAACATAGAGCGGAAATAAGAAAAGATAAGGCACAAATTTTAAATAAAGATTATATAGACGAGGTTGATAAAAAATTTGATCTGAACGCTTTGAGAGTATTAGCGTCTAGATATCTTAGAAAGAACGAGGATGGTGAGATTACTGAATCTCCAAAAGAATTATTTACTAGAGTATCCACTCATGTTGGTATGGCGTCAATTTTTTATGATAAAAAAGTTTATAAGAAAAATGGTGCTAAAAAACCAGATTATGAATCAGAAGAATTTGATTGTGAAAAAAATGAAGGAAAGTTTTCAATAGGGGAATATAAATTGAATAAGTATCACTTAGAAGCTTTAAAGAGGGTGTTTGATAGAATGACTAGAAATGGCCACATGAAAGTAAATTGGAAGAAATTTTTAAAAATATTAAAAGATGGGGGGTTTGACGAGTATCAGAAGGAAATAAAAGAATATTATGATGTAATGGTTTCTAGAAAATTTTTGCCAAATACTCCAGCTATAGCAAACTTCGGGAACGTTTTAGGTATGGGGAGTGCCTGCTTTGTTCTCGGTATAGAAGACGATATAACAGATATAATGCACAAGCTAACTGCAGCAGCTTTAATATTTAAAGCTGGGGGTGGTGTTGGATACAATTTTTCACATTTAAGACAAGAGGGAGACTTTGTTAAAAGCACGGGGGGAGTCGCATCTGGGCCTATAAGCTTTATGTCGATGTATGACAACATGACAGATGTTATAAAGCAGGGAGGTATTAGAAGAGGGGCTAATATGGGGATAATGAACTCAGACCACCCAGATATTCTTAAATTTATAAAAGCTAAAGAAGGGAATAAAGCATTAAGAAACTTTAATATATCTGTAATGCTAAAAGGGGATTTTTGGGATTATTATAAAGACAAAAAACCATATCCCCTAAGAAACCCTAGAAATAATAAAGTTGTTGCTCATATAGATCCTGTTCAGATGTTTGATTTGATAAGTTATCAAGCATGGGAGTCCGCTGAACCTGGAGTTTTGTTTTTTGACAATATAAATAAATACAATCCTATGCTTGAAAGTATGGGCCCTATAGAAACTACAAACCCTTGTGGAGAGGTTCTATTATATCCTTATGAATCATGTAATTTGGGCTCAATAAATTTGTGGGCGTTTGTTGATGGTAAGCATGAAGGGAGAGCTAGAATTAATTGGGGAGAGTTAGAAAAAACAGTTAAGCTCGCTACTAGATTTTTAGATAATGTGGTAGATATGAACCTTTACCCATTAAAAGAAATAGAAGAAGGAACGCTTAAAACTCGTAAGACCGGATTGGGTCTTATGGGGCTGGGAGATACGTTGTATGAACTAGAGGTGCCTTATAATTCTAAAAAGGGACATGATTTGATGAGTAAGATAATGGAAACTATAAATTATTACAGTAAGGTTACAAGTATAGAATTAGCTAAAGAACGAGGCCCAATGCCAGGATTTAAAGAATCATTTTATAAGAAAGGCAAACTTCCTTTCCATGGATTTGAAGATAAAAAGAGTTGGAATTTTGACTGGAATGAAATATCAAGACAAGTTAAAAAGGGAGTTAGAAATGCATACACTACAGTTATAGCTCCTACTGGCTCTATATCAATGATAGCTGGGACATCTTCTGGGGTGGAGCCTGTTTTCAGTGCTGTTTTTGAAAAAAATGTTTCTGTGGGAAGTTTTTATTATATAGATCCAGTATTTGAAAAGAAAATGAAAATGGAGGGGTTGATGGATGAAGATTTCATTCACGATGTTGTTAAGGATAATGGAAGTATAGCGCATCTTTCTTATGTCCCAGACAAATTAAAGAAGGTTTTTGTAACTGCTCACGATATATCTCCAAAAGATCACGTCCATGCTTTAGCTGCATTTCAAAAATGGACAGACTCTTCAATATCAAAGACAAATAATTTTCCAGCCAACGCTACAGTAGACGATGTAAAGGAGGTATATTTATTGGCTCACAAATTAAAGTGTAAAGGAGTTACTATATTTAGAGACGGCTCTTTAGACAGTCAGGTTTTATCTTCTGGGGAGAAAAAGAAAGAAACTCCAAAGAAAAAACCAAAAAATAAAGAAAAAGATTCTTCTGATATGGATATAGAAAAGGCTCATGACGAAAAAGCGGATGGTTTGGCTGTGTACAAAACCACCTCAATATCTCCTAATTCGTCAGATGATTTAGGGTTGAGTCCAATGACTAACAAAGAAAAGAATGTATCAGATGAATTGGAAGACCAAATTGCGTTTAACGGGGCTACTAGTTCTTGTAAAGTATGTAATTTGGAATAAAAATAAACTTGAATTAGTGAATTATTGATGGTAAAGTATTTCTCATATGACTAAAAAACTATCCGCATTCTTACTGGTTGTGGTGACTATAATATCTGTTATAGGAATATTTTTTATTTACCCTACCGGCTTTGGATCAAAACTTTATAATTCTTCTCAATGGAAATTAGGTTTGGATTTAGTTGGGGGGACTTATCTTATATATAAAGTTGATTTATCTGATATAAAACAAGCTGATGTTAGTCAGGTTGTGGAAGCTTTGAGAGATGTTATTGAAAACAGGGTTAATTCTTTTGGTGTCCGTGAGCCTAGAGTCACAATATCTCAATCTGATGGGGATTATTTTTTGAATGTTGAATTAGCTGGTATAAAAGACGTTGCTCAAGCAACAGAGGAGATAGGTAAAACTCCTTTTTTGCAATTCTATAAACAAGATATAGTTAACGATGAGACTCAATTCGTGCCAACTCAATTAACTGGTAGATATGTTCAGGGCGCTCAAATAACATATGACAATACTACAGGGAGGCCTTATATCTCACTTGAGTTAAAGGATGATGGAATTGATATGTTTACTAATTTAACAGAGACAAATATAGGAAAGCCCATAGCTATATTTCTTGATGGGGATTTATTGAGTGCTCCTACTGTGCAAGAGAGAATATCTGGTGGCAAGGCTCAAATAACAGGAGATTTTACAATTGATGAGGCAAATGCATTGGTTAGAAATATAAATATTGGTGCTTTGCCAGCTCCTATAAATCTAGTCAATCAACAAACAGTTGGCTCTGGTTTTGGTAATTTATATCTAAATAAATATCTTCTAGCTGGCGCCGTAGGAACTGCATTGGTTGCTTTGTTTATGATAGCTTACTATGGTTTATTTGGACTATTAGCATCTATAGCTTTAGCGATATATATAATATTGTCTCTTTCCATATTTAAAGTTTTTGTTACATTGACTCTTGCTGGAATAGCTGGATTTCTTTTGTCGGTCGGTATGGCAGTTGATGCAAATATTCTTATTTTTGAAAGAACAAAAGAAGAAATTAAAAATGGAATGTCTAAGCTTTATGCAACAAGAGAGGGGTTGAAGAGAGCTTGGCCATCTATTAGAGATTCTAATATAAGTACTATGATTACAACTCTAATACTATTCTACAGCACATCAGGATTTGTTAAGGGGCTTGCCTTAACTCTTTTCCTTGGTGTTGTTGTAAGCATGTTTACTGCTATAGTGGTCACACATGGATTAATGCTTGTATTTTTAAGTAAAAAAGAATCATAAAAATATGAAAAAACAATTAAATATAATAGGCCATAAATATATATACCTTTCATTTTCTGCAATGCTTATTTTAGCAAGTATAATCGCAGTATCTATTTTCAGTTTTAATCCAGGAATAGATTTTGTTGGTGGAACCTTATGGCAAATCAAGGTTAATGACTCAAATGCAACAATACAAAGTCTAGATGGAGTTCTTTCTGAATATTCTGAAATAGAAGATCTTCATGTTCAGAAAGATGAATCTGCGGAAGGAGGATTTATTATAAGAATGAAAAACATATCAGAAGAACAACATCAAGAATATGTTTCTGCATTGCAAGAAAATTTCGGGGAGATAGAGGAGTCTAGATTTGAATCCATAGGGCCCACAGTAGGGAATCAATTAAAAGATAAAGCTGTTAAGAGTAGCATTTTTGTTCTATTGGCAATATCTTTATATATAGCATTTGCATTTAGAAAGGTTTCTTATCCAGTTAAATCTTGGAAGTATGGGATAATAACATTAATAACATTATTTCATGATGTTGTTATACCGATGGGTATACTTTCAGTTTTGGGTCATTATTATGGAGCAGAGATGAATACAAACTTTGTGGTTGCTTTGCTTGTAATAATGGGATTTTCCGTTCACGATACAATCGTTGTTTTCGATAGAATAAGAGAAAATTTGTTAACAAAAAGAAATACTAAATTTTCTGATATAGTTAATGAAAGCGTAAACCAAACAATAACAAGATCCATAAATACATCCCTTACATTGGTGGTTGTTCTTGTTACAATGCTTGTTGTTGGCGCTGGATCTTTGGGTATGTTTGTTCTAACAATGTTAATAGGAACTATAGCAGGAACTTACTCTTCCATTTTCGTAGCTGCTCCGCTGTTGACAATTTGGGAAGAATTTGGTAAAAATTAATATATAACATATAAATATATAACTTAAATTCATGAGCAAAAAGAATTCAATAATTGATATTTTAAATAAATTGGTAAATAAGTTGCCGGAAAGACAAAAAGAAGTAGTAGCTTCTAGATTTGGTATACTTGGTAAAAAATATCACACCTTAGCTAAATTAGGTTCAAAACATGGGATAACAAGAGAAAGAGTTAGGCAGATAGAGTCTGCTTCTTTGAAGAAACTGAAAAAAGACGCAAAAGAGATAAAAGAAGTTGTAGATGCGTATGAGAACTTAGTCTCACATGTTAAAAGTGTTGGTGGCACTAGAAAGGTAAAAGAGATAGTCAAAGATGCAAAAGCTGTTTTGAAGGATGAGGGGTTAAGAGAAGAGTATGTTAATTTATTATTTAGAATTTTTGATGTCCCAGTATTATTTAAAGAATCTAATGACTTCTATTCATTTTGGTATACATCAAAAGAAGACATGGAAAAGAACAAGAAATTTGTTAAAGATCTTGTTAAAGAATTTACTAAAAACAAAAAGAAAGTTGTTGAAGATCAGGAACATGATAAAATTCTTAAAACAATTGCAAATAAACACTCTATACCTCATGGAGTTGCTTTGAATTTTATAAGAAATTCTAAAAAGTTTTCAGTAAGTGTTTTTGGAGATTTCGGTTTATCTCACTGGCCAGAAATATTACCTAAAACTATAAAGAATAAAGTTTATATAGTTTTAAAGAAAGAAAAGAACCCAATGCATTTTGTTGATATAGCTAAAAAAATAAAGAAAGCTAATTTTGATGAAAAGAATGTTCACCCACAGACAATTCATAACGAATTAATAAAAGATAACAGATTTGTCCTTGTTGGTAGGGGACTATATTCATTGAAAGAATTTGGTATTGAGCCTGGGACAACAAAAGAAATAATGCAAAAAATATTGAAGAAAAATGGACCATTGCATTCAGATAAAATAATGGAACTAGTTTCACAACAAAGACTTGTAAAGAAAAACACAATATCTATAAATCTTCACAATAAAAAACACTTCAAGAAATTGGAAGATGGTAGATATCACATAGCTTAAATTATGAATCTAAATTACTCTCCAGAGATTTTATTAGAGTACTTATACCCCGCTATTTATTATTCTCTCTGGGTAATAGTGCCAGCTATAATTATTGGCATTTTTTTGAATGTGAAAGATTTATATAAAAAGATTGAATCTGTTGATAAAATTGAATGGGACTTTCTTGAAATAAAAATAGGCGGAGAGAATCT
>CAYQSO010000001.1:0-17674 GCA_964420205.1 uncultured Candidatus Saccharibacteria bacterium | reverse complement strand
GCAAGTTTTTGCAAGTTTGTTTAGTATGTATTCTTTTGGTTCTTCTGTTGAGCAGTGGGTATCTTTTGAGGTAATTGGTACTGTTGAGGGTATAAAATTTTATGTTAGGGTTCCTTCTAAATTTAGAAATTTATTAGAGGCTTCTCTATACGCTCAATATCCTGATATAGAAATAATTTCCGCAGAAGACTATATATATAAGTTTGGAAACAAATTACCTAATAACAACTATGATGTGTATGGAACTGGGTTAACTCTTTCTAAAGATAGCTCTTATCCAATAAAGACATATATAGACTTTGAGGATTCTAAAGAAGAAAAAACATTAGATCCTTTAGCTAACATATTTGAAGCAATGTCAAAATTAAGGGGAGATGAATGGGCTTGCATTCAATTAATGGTAAGCCCTACGGGGTCGGCTTCTGGCAATGATATGAAAAAACTTGCTGAGGATGAAATAAAGGAAATATTTGAAAAGAATGCTATGAAGAAAAAAAATAAAGATGGAGATGAGGAAAAAATGACTGGGATGAGTGCATTAACTCCTGGCTATCAAGATATTATAAAAGCCATAGAACATAAATCATCTAAATTTCCATTCGAGGCTTCTATAAGATTTTTATATATAGATAAAAAAGATAGCTTTAATAAAGCTAATATATCTTCTATAATGGGAGCTTTTCATCAGTTTAATACATTGAATATGAATTCTCTCAAAAACGATAAATCTGAGACTAAGGTTGGTGGTTGGCTTTCCAAAAATTTACCCGACTACAAAAAAGCTAAACTTTTAGCGAAAAAAAGAATGTTTTTTGAACATTATGCAACAAGAAGATTTGGAGCACACAATCATACAAAAAAAGAAGATTTCCCTATATTTTCAACAGAAGAGCTGGCAACATTATTTCACTTCCCAAGGTCTTTTGTTGGAGCTCCTGGATTGAAGAGTGTTTATTCTAGAAAAGGAGGCCCTCCTTCAAATCTTCCACTTGAATAATCTAGTAGATCTTATAGGAAATAAGGGGTATTGAGTGTTATACTATAAATAATATGAATGAAGTTTTATATCTTGGCAAAACAAATTTTAGAGAGGAGCAGAAAGTCTTCGGCATCAAGAGAGATGACAGAAGAAGACATATGTATATATTGGGTAAGTCTGGTACTGGTAAAACTACCCTTCTTGAAAATTCTGTTATACAAGACATTCAAAATGGTAATGGGGTTTGTGTGATAGACCCCCATGGAGAATTTGCTTCAAGGGTGTTGTCTTTTGTCCCAGAGGATAAAATAAATAATGTTGTATATTTTAATCCTTCTGATACTAATTTCCCATTAGCCTTTAATCCATTGGAGAATGTAGATTTTGATATGAGGCACCTTGTTGCTTCTGGACTGATGGCTGTCTTTAAAAAGATTTGGCCGGATGTATGGTCTGCTAGGATGGAATATATCTTAAATAACACCCTTTTGGCTCTATTGGAATATCCTAATAGCACCTTATTGAGTGTTATGAAGATGTTTTCAAACAAGGAATACAGAAAAGAAATAGTTGATAATTTGAAAGACCCGGTTGTTAAATCTTTCTGGGAAGATGAATTTGCTAAATATACTCAAAGATTAGAAACAGAGGCAGTTGCTTCAATACAAAACAAAATAGGTCAGTTTATAGCTAATCCTCTAATAAGAAATATAATAGGACAATCTCGTTCATCTTTTAATTTTAGAAAGATAATGGATAATGGTGGAATTTTTATAGCTGATTTATCTAAAGGAAGAATAGGGGAGGATAACTCAGCATTGTTAGGTGCCATGCTTATAACAAAAACGCAGTTAGCTGCTATGTCCAGGGTAGACCAAGATATAGAAAATAGAAAAGACTTCTATCTGTACGTGGATGAGTTTCAAAACTTTGCTACAGAATCTTTTGCGACAATATTATCAGAGGCGAGAAAGTATAGATTGAGTCTTATATTAGCTCACCAATATATTGAGCAGTTAGATGAAAGCGAAAGGGTAAAATCGGCCATATTTGGTAATATCGGGACTATGATTATGTTTAGAGTTGGTGCTTCTGATGCTGGATATTTAGAAAAAGAGTTTTCTCCTGAGTTTATGTCTGATGATTTTGTTAATTTGCCCAACTTTCAATATTATATAAAACTTATGATTGATGGATTAGTCTCACATCCTTTTTCTGCTTATTCTCTTCTTCCTATGATTGAGCCAGATAAAACTTTCGTAGAAGAAATTATTAATATGTCTAGAGCAAAATATGCTCTTAAAAAACAGGATGTTGAAAATAGAATCTCCAAAGAATATTATAATGGAGATAAAAATAATCAGGATGAAAATAAAAGAAAAAACAAAAAGTCTTTTGAAAATTCATTAAAAAAACAAGACAAGGTATTTAGTAAGCCCACTAAATTTAAAAGAAAGAATGTAGATGTAAACAAAATAAAAGAGACAATAAGAAAAGCTTTGAATAACAAGAGTGATACTGATAAAAATAAATAAAAGATAACTTAATTAATATGAAAATATCTTATAACAATGTTAAGAGGGGTATGTTTGTGCGTTTCGCCGGTGTTTTATATGAGATTTTGGATACCGAGTTTATAAGGATGCAACAAAGAAAGCCGGTAATGAGAATAAAAGTTAGAGATTTGTCTAATAACAAGGTTAGAGATATAGCACTTCAGCCTAGCGATGAGGTTGATGAAGTTGATTTGAATAAAATAGAGGCTAAATTTATCTATGAAAATAAGGGAGAATATTGTTTTGCTGAAAAAAATAATCCTTCAAACAGATTCTTTTTTAAGAAAGAGCAATTAGGTGATAAGTCTGAATATTTAAAACCAGAAATGGATGTATTGGCTGTTATGGATGATGAGAGCATTCTAGATATCAGTCTTCCTATAAAAGTTGATCTTCTGGTTGTGGAGGCTCCCCCTGCTATAAAAGGGAATACGTCTTCTGGTGGTAATAAAGTTGTTGTAGTTGAAACTGGTGCAAAGATAACTACTCCATTGTTTATAAACAAAGGAGATATAATAAGAATAAATACGCAAACCGGGGAATATTCTGAGAGAGTTGAAAAAAATATTTCTTAAGCCAATAACTGAGACAATAAACTTTCTCCATCCATTTCATCTGGTTTTGGTATTCCCATTAATTCAAGTACCGTAGGTGCTATATCTGAAAGTAGCCCTATTGTGGTATTTTTTCTTTGTTCTATTTCTTTATCTGACATTTTTCTATAAAATTTTTTACCAACTAAATATATAGGGACAGGATTTGCGTCGTGTTTTGTTTCAATTTCTCCTGTTTCTGGATTGTATAATCTTTCTGCATTTCCATGATCTGACGTGACAATTATTTCTACGTCACCTATTTTAAATGCTGCATTTAAAACCTTCATTACTTGAGAGTCTAGAAATTGTATTCCTTTTATAGTTGCATTTAAGTCTCCTGTGTGTGCTAACATGTCTGGATTTGCATAATTTACTAATATGAAATCAAATGCTTTATCTCTCATTGACTCTATTACTCTGTCTGTTATTTCCTTAGCTCTCATTTGAGGGTATTCTTCTAAGCGAGTTACTTTCATTGATGGGATTAAGATTCTGTATTCATTTTTAAAAGGCTTATCTCTTAACCCGTTAAAGAAAAATGTAACATGTGCATACTTTTGGGTCTCAGCTATTCTTATTTGAACCTTATTGTTGTCGGAAAGGACCTTGCCTAAAGAATTTGTTATTTTTTTAGGTTGAAATGCTACAGGGATCTCGTAATGCTCCTCTATTTTTGTCATAGAGCCAACTTTTATATTGGACAATTTTTTTATTGGGAATTCATTAAAAATTTTTTCTACAAACGCTGCTGATATCTGTCTCATTCTATCTTCTCTAAAATTAAAGAAAAATATAGAATCATTATCTTTTATTGAATTTTTTTCTGGTTCTATTGATATCGGTGGTATATATTCATCATTTAAATTTTTATCATATGTATCAGATAAATGCTTTTGTATTTCTTCTTTTTTTATTTTCATGCCCGCCCCCACCATTGCATCGTAAGATGATTTAGTTAAATTCCAATGCTTATCTCTATCCATTCCATAATATCTTCCTGACAAACTTCCTATTTTATCTTGTGGTAGTTTTGATAATACTTGATATGCGGATTTTGGATCACTATCTCTTCCATCCGTAAATAAGTGAAGCGAGTAGTCCACCTTTTTTTCTTCGGCAAGTTTAATCAATGCATTCAAATGTTCTAATGATGAATGCACATTTGCTACACTTATTAAGCCAACAAAATTTATTTTGCTTTTATTTTGAATAGCATTGTCAAACATTTCTTCTATGGTTGAATTTTTAAAAAAACTGCCATTTCTTATGCTTAGGCTTATTCGGGGGTAATATTGATAAATAACTCTTCCTATTCCCATTGTTAAGTGTCCAACTTCACTATTTCCTTCTTCTCCCCATGGCAAACCAACAGAAATCCCAGATGATTGTAGTGATCCGGATAAAAAATTATGTTCTATATAGTCTATTGATTTAGGATTTGCTTGATATATTGCGTTTGAGGGGTGTTTTATTCCACGCCCCCATCCATCTAAAATCATTAATACAACTGTCTTTTTCATGTTTTTAATTATACACTTTCTTGCATATTCTTTAAACTGGTATTATACTAATTTATAGAGAGATTGATTATTAAGTAATTACTTTTCTGAACGAACCTCTGATACTCTCATCTGATATATAGAAAAATAGTATGAAAACTTTTAATTTAAGTGAAAATTGTAATAATTTTTTAAATTGTTTAGTGTCGCCTAATATAAAGGTGTAATTTTTCTATTCTAATGAGATTTCAAAGGGGCTTCGGATAAGTCTGAAATTATGTTGGAACAAATAAACTGGGTTTACTTGGGAGTATCCATAGTAATAGGTTTTATTGTTGGATACTTCGTAAGACAAGAAATAATATCCAAAGAAGCATCTTCCGCTGAAGAGAAGATCAAAAAGAGAATAGATGAAGCTGAATCAAAATCAAAAGAGATTATATTAAAAGCTCAAGAAAAATCAGCTCAAATACTAGAGGAGATAAAAAGTGAAGAAAAAGACAGAAAAAGACAGTTAGATAGAACTGAGACAAGGCTTATAAAAAAAGAAGAAATGATTGAAAGAGAGGGCATAGGATTAAAAGAGAAAGAGAAAGAGATATCTGAGGAGATAAATAAATTAACTGACGCTAAAAAACAAATAGAAGAAATAAGAGAAGAGGCTATAAATAGATTAGAATCTATAACAGGCCTAACTAAAAGCGAAGCTAAAGATGAACTATTTAAGCACATAGAAAAAAGTTATAAACAAGATTTAGCTGAATATGTTCAAAAAATGATGAGAGAGGGCAAAGAAAAGATAGAAAACCAAGCAATTGATATTCTAACAACTGTTATGCAAAGATATGCCAGGTCTTCAGTTGCTGAATTAACTACTGCGGTAATTCATTTACCAGACGAAGATTTCAAAGGAAAGGTTATTGGGAAGGAAGGTAGAAACATAAGAACTTTTGAGAGATTGACTGGTGTTGAGCTTATTATTGATGAAACTCCTGATTCTATTGTGATTTCATCTTTCGATCCAATAAGAAGAGCTATAGCGAAAAATGCGTTAGAGAAACTTATAAAAGACGGTAGAATACAGCCTGCTAAAATAGAGGAAAAGGTTGAAGAAGCTGCTAAAGAAATAACAGATATAATAACAAAGGCTGGAGAGGATGCCGCTTATGAAGTTGGTATATATGATTTACCAAAGGAAATAATTCAATTATTGGGTAGGTTGAATTACAGGACAAGTTATGGCCAAAATGTATTAAGGCATTCTATAGAGGTTGCTAATTTCGCTGAAATGATAGCTGCGGAATTAGGTCTTGATGTTGAAGTTGCTAAAAAAGGAGGACTTCTCCACGATATAGGAAAATCTATTGATAGCGAGGTCTCAGGAAGTCACGTTGATATAGGTAGGAAAATACTTAAGAAATATAGCGTTGATGAGAAAATTATAAATGCCATGGAATCTCATCATGAAGAATATCCTTACTCAACATCGGAGTCTTTTGTGGTTGCAGCTGCAGATGCTCTTTCTGCTGCTAGACCTGGGGCAAGAAGAGATACAATAGAAAACTATTTGAAGAGGTTGGAAGATTTGGAAAACATAGCCTTAGAGTTTTCGGGTGTTAAGAATGCTTATGCTGTATCCGCTGGTAGAGAATTGAGAATATTTGTATCTCCAGAAAAAGTAAATGACTTTGATGCTATAGAACTTGCTAAATCAATCGCCGAGAGGGTTAAATCAGACTTAAAATATCCAGGAGAAATAAAAGTTATAGTTATTAGAGAAACAAAAGCAGTTGAGTATGCAAAATAACAAGTAAATCCTTGGCTTTTTAGCTCAGATAAGTTATAATCTTAAAAGAAGTAATTTAAAAAAAGGTCGATTCATAATATAAAATTGAAAATACTACACATTATGAAAAAACAAGACTTAGTAGATGTAGTTTTAGAATCTACTGGAATAGATGTAAAAAAAGATGCTACAGATGCAGTTGAAGCTGTATTTGAAGCAATAAAGAAATCCCTTAGTAGGGGAGAAGAGGTTGCAGTGGCTGGATTTGGATCTTTCCGTGTAACAAAAAGAGCAGCAAGAGAAGGTGTTAATCCAAGAACAGGAGAAAAAATACAAATTGCTGCAAAAACATTACCTAAATTCAAAGCTGCTAAAGCATTGAAAGACGCTGTTGCTTAATTTGTAAGAATTACGGAACATAAAAAACCACCAATTAAAAGGTGGTTTTTTATATTGATTTGTTTTTATTTTAGCAATTGATTCGCTTTCACACTCATCTCTATAAATACCTTATATGTTTCTTTTACATTATCCAATGATTTTATTGTCATGTTTCTTATGTATTTTCCTATTATTTCTTCATTGCTTATATCCTCAGATAATTTTTCTCCCATAGCAATTAACCTATTATACAAGGAATTTATAACTTCTTCCTCTTCTTTTACTTTCTCTTCTTTTGTGTCCATTTCTTCATCTACTTCGGATTCTGTTGATGAAGAGTTTTCGCTGCTTAGTATTGATTCTAAAGCGGCTTTTTCTTGTTTTAAAATTTCTTCTTTTTCAATATCTTTTATGGATTTTTTTATGGAGTAATACTGCAAAATAACTTCTTTTGCATTATTATTCATAATATATGCATTTTCTAAATAAGAAGATGCCCTTGTGAACAGGTTTTTTAAAGATGCTTCTTTTAATATCCCTTTCTCGTATATTTTTGTTATATCTTTGTTTACTTTTTCTAATCTTTCACTTGCAAGAGAAAGTATTTTTGATATATCAAAAGTTATAACTACATCATTTATTCTTTCTAGCCCCGGATCTATTTCATTTGTTTTTTCTATGTCTATTTCTTTTGCTAGATTTTTTATCTCTTCAAGGTCTATAACATCCGTGTTTTCTTCTATATATTCAATAAAATTATTGTAATACTCTTTATATGAATTTAAATATTCGTTGAATAGCTCTCTTATAATTTTCCAATCCTCTGTTTCGGGGAATTCTGTTGAATCAATATTTTTTTGGGATTCTTCTATTTGAAGCTTCCCTATATTTGATATTTCTAAAAGTATTTCTCTTTTTAAACTTAATTCTGCAATATTTTTTTCTTGTTCTGGTAAATCATTTCTATCGTTTATTCTGGCAATTCTTTCTATATTTAATTTTATTTTCTCTAGCTTGCTTGTTATCTCTTCTGATTGAGCTAATGCGCCTGGGGTGGATAACTGAATTATAAATATAAATATAATCAAAAATGACGCCAACTTCTTGGCGATACTCTTCTTTGTTCTGTTTTTCCTAAAAAATGCCATAATATTAATTACTTATTTTATCTAAAATATTATTTATCTCCTGGTTTGTGTCTTTATTTTCCCCGTTTATATCTTCAATCTGCACAGCCTCTCCTTTTATTATAGACTCATTTAAATAATTAAAAGAGCTCTTTGAGACTTCATTTAATACTTCCTTGCTTTCTTTTGCTACTGAACTAAAATGTTCTAATTTACTTACTTCAATATTTATTTTTTGATTTATCATTTCTGCTTCAGCAACTATCTTGTCTTTATTTAGTCCAGGTAAGAATAGGGGGGAGATTTGAGTTACAGCATAATATGTAACAACAAATATTATTGCCGCCATGGTTATAACTGAGGCTAGCTGTGTTGGTTTTTCTATAATAAATTCTCTTACAAATCCCAAAAATGCCTTGTTTTCTTTTAAATTAAATTCCTTTCTATTTGAGTTATCAATGATTGAGAGCAATTCAAATCTAGATTCTTTTGTAAATCTTTCTTCTGGCATTATTTTGTCCAGCTTTGATATTTGATTTTTTATCTCTCTTTCTTTCATATTTTATTCAATCATTTTTTTTATCTCACTTATTGCTCTGTGTTGTAAGACTCTTATTGCTCCCGTCTTCTTGTCTAATATTTGAGCAACTTCTTTATGGCTTAGTCCTTCAACAAATCTTAATATAACTACTTCTTTTTGTTCATCTGTTAATTTTTGAAGTGATATGTAAATTCTTTCTAGATTTAATTTTTTAGATATAAGCTCTACATTGTCTTCTGATGATGTAATATCCGGAGCATTCTCCAAAGGTGATATATCTTTTTTTGTTCTGTAATAATCTATAACTTTGTTTCTTGCTATTCTGAAAAGCCAACTTGAAAACGGAAATCCCTGGTCTTTAAATTTATGTATATTTTCTAATGCGCTTAAAAATACTTTATGGGTGAGATCCTCTGCTTCCTCACGATGGCTCACTTTAAATAATATAAACCTGTATATCTTAGGTTGATATTTATCATAAAGAGAACCAAAAGCAGAGGATTCTCCCCCAATTGCTTTCCTAATCAATCGTTTTTCATTTTCATTTCTCTCTATCATATATAACGAATCAAATGGCTTTTAGTTATACAACTTTAGCTCAAAATAGTGATTTATATAAAGTCTAACATATTGTGAGTTATTTTAATTGATTTGTAAATAGAATATAAATAACGCAATTATTTTCATTTTTGTAGTTTTTTATCTAGAATATATTGTATGGTTTATAATAGATTTAAAAATGCATTGTTGTTCTCTTTTATATTTGTATTAACAGCTTCAATTTTTTGGGTTTTTAAATTTTATAATTCAAAAAATGATTTAAATTACGATGTAGTTATGACTCCTGTTGTGAACGTTATAACTTCATCCTTTATTGTCTCTGATGTAATAAAAAATATAGGAGGGGGTAGGGTTAATGTTTTTATAGTTAAGAATTCAGATGAGTTTAATTTATTGGAATCTTCTAATAAAAATATATCTACTTGGTTTGTCTTGAGGGGTGTAGAGCCGTGGGTTGATGAAATTTGTTCAAAAAAGAATATAAAAGTTGTTAATCTTTCTAACGATGTTAATTTCTTAGATTTAGATTATAAAATAGAAATAGGCAACCTTGATTCTAAGATAGAAAATTATTACTGGCTGTCTTTTGAGGGGATTCAAAATATCTCCGTAGCTTTGGCTAGGGAATTAAGTAAAATAGATCAAGTTGGTCAAGAGGTTTATATTAGTAATGCTTTTAATTATTCCAGAAAATTAGACTCAAAAAAGGAAGAGTTTGAATCTGAGTATTCAAAAGTGAAAGATAAAAAATTTATTGCAGAGGGGCATTACTTTGATAGTTTTTTAAATTCTTTTAATCTTAATACTGTTGGGCTTTTCAATTTAGATTCTGAAAACCGTGAAGAAAATTTAGAGGATTTAGAATACAATATTGTTTATTTTGATATAAATTCAATAATAATATCCAAGCAGAGTAATATTAAAAATTTGATTCTAGATATCACCCATAAGTATAAAGTTTCTGTTATAGAGTTAGATACAAGCGGTGAAACGGGTTATAATACTTATATAGATTTTATGAGACAGAATTTTTCAATTTTTCTTGCTGGGGTTAGAAAATAATTTTTATGAAAATAATTTCGAGAACAGATTTGAGGTTAAATTTGGCCGTGATAATTCTATTGTCTATAGGCTTAATAAGTTTATTGTCATCTAGTCCAATTAATTTTTATAAACAGTTGTTTTGGATTATTTTAGGGTCTTTGTTTGCATTCGTAATTATTTTTATTGATGTAAAATCATTCTTTAGAAATAATGGATTTGTTTTCTCTCTTTATGCTTTGATGAATATATTGTTATTGGCAACTGTTTTTTTTGCTCCTAAAATAAAAGGAAATGGAGCTTGGCTTGTTGTTGGGCCTTTCCAATTTCAGCCTTCGGAAATAGCTAAGGTGATATTGGTTATATTTCTTGCATACTTTTTCTCTAAAAAACATACAGGCATAGCTTTTTGGGGAACAGTTTTATCTTCTTTTATGTATGCAATAATACCTATATTTTTGATTATGCTTCAGCCAGATTTGGGATCTGCTGTGATTATGTTTGTTATTTGGGGAGGATTTGTCTTGTTTTCCGGTCTTCCAATTAAAAAAATATTAATTTCTGCAATTGTGGCAATATGTGCTTTTGTAGCTTTATGGGGCTTTGTATTGCAAGATTACCAAAAAGATAGAATTGTAGGAGTTTTTAATCCGGAACTTGACCCTTTGGGCGTGAATTATAGTGTTATTCAATCAAAAATATCCATAGGTTCAGGTGGTTTTTGGGGCAAGGGGTTTGAACAGGGAACTCAGGTTCAGCTTGGATTTTTGCCAGAAGCTCAAACAGATTTTATATTCGCTGCTATTGCAGAGGAGGGTGGCTTGATTGCCTCTGTAATTCTTATACTTATATTTTTTTATATGCTGGTAAGAATAATAAAGATAGGAATTGCTTCAGAGGAAAATATGTTAAAATTTATTTCTTTGGGTGCTGGGATAGTGTTCTTTATTCAATTTTTAATAAACGTAGGCTCTAATGTTGGCATTTTCCCTGTTATAGGTGTAACATTGCCTTTTGTTAGTTATGGTGGGTCTAGTGTTTTTTCTAGTATATTTTTAATTGGAGTAATACAATCACTTTATGCAAGAAGATAAGATAATAAAAAATATCAGAAGATTTATGTTTTTTTATTTAGGTGGCGTTGTTTTATTTGTTGTTTCTATTTGGATCTTCGGCAATGTATACCTTGATAATTCTAATGCAGATGCGACTATTTATTTTCCAATAGAACAAAATCAGGGAGTTTGGCAGATAGCATCATCTTTGGAATCAAATAAAATAATAAATTCAAAACTTGCTTTCGTGGCGTATTCTTTATTCTCTGGTAATTTTTCTGAATTTAAACCCGGTATTTATAGGCTTGCTGATAATATAAAGATGGGAGAAATGGTTAAGATATTTACTCAAGGGCCTAAAGAGAAATCTGTGACTTTTTATCCTGGTATGACTTTGAGAGAAATGGACAAAAGATTATCTGAAAATGGATTTATAAATAATGGAGAGCTAGTTAAGTTAAAAGTTGATGAATTTAAAGAAAAATTTAATTTTTTGAGTGATGCAAAATCTTTAGAGGGCTATCTTATGCCAGATACTTATTATTTTTATACAAAATCTAGTGCTAAATCTATAGTTAATACAATGTTAGAAAATTTCGAGAATAAAACTAAAGACTTGTTTTCTGATAATGATGATGTAAATAAATTAATTATAATAGCCTCATTAATAGAGAAGGAGGTAATTGATGAAATAGATAAAAAATTAGTTTCCAGCGTTATATACAATAGATTGAAAATAAATATGGCGTTGCAAATAGATGCATCTGTTATATATGGAAAATGTGAAGGAATCTTCGCGGGGTGTTCTGTAACAAGGGACGATTTTAAAAAAGATAATGCGTTCAATACATATACCAGAAGAGGGTTGCCTTACGCCCCTATATCCAATCCAACAGTAAGTTCAATAAGAGCAGCTATATATCCAGAAAAAACAAATTATATTTATTATTTGTCCGATATTGATACGGGGGAAACATTTTTTAGTAAAACCTTTGACGAGCATGACAGTAAAAAGGCTAGTATAGGTATTTAATATATTATGTCAATTCTTGATAGTCATTTTTTTAATAAGCCAGCTTTAAAGTTGGCGGAGATGTTGTTGGGTAAAATTGTAATTTCAAAATTTGGTAATGAATTTAAGTATATATTGATAAACGAGACAGAGGCGTATCTAGGAGAAGAAGATAAAGGTTCTCATGCTAGATTTGGGAAAACTGAAAGAAATAAATATATGTATAAAAGTGGTGGAATTTGGTATGTGTATTTAATATATGGAATTCATTTAATGATGAATGTTGTTGCTGGTTCAGATAAAAAACCGGAAGCGGTTCTTATAAGGGGAGGATTTGGCATTGATGAAAATAAAAATATTTTAAATAAAAATATTAATGGGCCTGGAAAATTTTCGAAGTATTTAAATAGCAAAAGAATTATAAATGGTAAAAGTATAGAAAAAAAGAATGGCATCTGGATAGAGGATTGGGGGATTCCACCTTTTGAAATTCAGAAAACACCTAGAATAGGAATAGATTACAGTGAAGATTGGAAAGAAAAAGAGATGAGATTTGTTGGTTTATTTGATAAATTGTGATATATTTAATAACAATCGGAGTTTTGCACTAAAAGTATTTGACTTTTATATTAATGTCTGGTAATCTTGGCAAATATCGAGTTGAGGAACATTTTTTGTTTTTTATAAATATAAGTGAATAGTAGTCCTATTCTTATTAAAACTAAATTAGTATAAAAAAATATTAAGACCTATTAAATAGGTCCATTTTTTGTGCGTGTTTATTCATATGAAAAATCTAAAAACAAAAGTATTTTCTAGCCATATTGGAGACTTAATAAATAAGCCATTATTGTCAGAGATACAACTAGATTCATGGAAGAATTTCTTACAAGAGGGATTGAAAAAATTATTCAAAGAAATCTCTCCTATAAAAGATTACACAGGTGAAGAATATGAGCTCTACATAACGGATTATTATTTTGATAAGCCAAAGTTTTCTGAGAAAAAAGCTTGGGATAGGAGCACTACTTATGAAGCATCTCTTAAAGTAAAAACAAAGTTAGTATTTTTGAATAAAAAAATAAAACCAATAGAGCATGAAGTTTATCTTGGAGAATACCCAATGATGACAGATAGGGGAACATTTATAATAAATGGGGTAGAGAGAGTTGTTGTTTCTCAGTTTATTCGTTCAGCTGGTGTGTATTTTGATATTAATAACATTCGTGGGGGAAAATATGCGTCTGCTAAAATAATTCCTGATAGGGGCAGTTGGTTAGAATTTGGCAGTGAGCCAAATGGACTTATAGGGGTAAAAATAGACAAACACAGAAAAGTCCCTGTTACAGATTTATTGCGTGTTTTTGGTTTAAGCGATGAAGACATAATAAAGGAATTTAAAGATGTTGATACAGGTGAAATAAAATTTATAGAATCTACGCTACAAAAAGATATTGCTAAAAACGTTGAGGATTCTTATGTTGAGATATATAAAAGACTTAGGCCTGGGGATTTGTTGAGCGTTGATAATGCCAAGGTTCTTATAGAGGGAATGTTTAAAAGAACTGATAGGTTTTCTTTGTCGGATGTGGGAAGGAAAAAAATGAATGAAAGATTAAACCTCAATGATAAAATAGAAGATTTGCTTTTGAGAAAAGAAGATATAGTTGAAATAGTAAGAGAAATAATAAGACTAAATAATGATGACAATGCTGAATCAGATGACATAGACGCTCTTTCAAATAGAAGAGTTAGAAGTGTTGGAGAGCTTGTTTTGAGTAGGATGAGGGTAGGTTTTGCGAGAATGAGAAGGATAATTCAGGACAGAATGTCTACTTATGAGGAAGAAAACATAACTCCAGCTCAATTGATAAACCCAAAGCCGATAGCTTCCGTTGTTAGAGAATTCTTTGTTTCTTCACAATTTTCACAATTCATGGACCAGATAAATCCTTTAGCAGAACTTGAACATAAAAGAAAACTTTCTGCTATGGGGCCAGGTGGTTTAACTAGAGAGAGGGCGGGATTTGAAGTTAGAGACGTTCATAGCTCTCATTACGGAAGAGTTTGTCCTATACAAACATCAGAAGGTCAAAATATTGGTCTTTTGACTCAGTTATCAAATTTTTCTAGAGTTGATAAGTTTGGATTTTTAGAAACTCCTTATGCTGAAGTTAAAAATGGAAAGATTACGAAAAATATAGTTTGGATGACAGCTCAAGAAGAAAGAAAATACAAAATAGCTGAAGGAGGAGCCAATATAGATGAAAAATATAATTTGGTAGACAGGATGGTTGAGGTTAGATTTAATGGTGTTCCGGGTATTTACAAAAGAGAAGAGGTAGAATTTATAGACGTTTCACCAGAGCAAATAGTTAGTTCTGCTACTAGCTTGATACCGTTTTTGGAGCATGATGATGCCGTCAGAGCTTTAATGGGATCTAACATGCAGAGGCAAGCTGTTCCTTCTGTTTCGCCAGAAGCTCCATTGGTGGGCACAGGAATAGAGGAAAAAATAGCCTATGACTCAGGAAAAGTTGTTATAGCAGAAGACGCTGGTGAAATAAAAGAAGTGGATTCTGGTCATATCAAGTTAAAAACATCTAAAAAAACTATAGAGTATGATTTGGAGAAATTTAAGAGGTCCAATCAATATACAGCAATAAACCAAAAGCCTATAGTTAAAAAAGGAGACAAGATTAAAAAAGGCCAAGTTTTGGCTGATGGGCCTTCAACTGATAATGGAGTTTTGTCTCTTGGGCAAAACCTTTTGGTTGCTTTTGTTCCTTATTTTGGCAGTAACTTTGAAGACGCTATAGTTTTATCAGAAAGAGTTGCTCATCAAGATAGATTTACATCTATTCATGTTGAAAATTATTTCTGTGATGTTAGAGATACAAAGTTAGGTCCAGAAATAACTACGGCAGATATACCAAATGTTTCTGAAGAAAAATTAAGAAATCTTGATGAAGATGGCGTTATAAGAATAGGTGCCGAAGTTAGATCTGGAGATATCTTAGTTGGTAAGATTTCCCCTAAAGGAGAAAAGGACTTAACTGCAGAAGAAAAGCTTTTGCAATCAATTTTCGGAGAAAAAGCTAGAGATGTCAAAGATTCTTCTTTATACTTACCTCATGGTAAATCTGGAAGAATAACTGGCATAAAAGTATTTTCAAGAGAGCATGGAGATAAATTAAAATCAGGAATTATAAAAAGAATACAGGTAGAGGTTGCTCAATTAAGAAAAATCAGAGCAGGAGATAAATTATCTGGAAGACATGGTAATAAAGGAGTGATATCAAGAATTTTGCCAGTAGAGGATATGCCTTACTTGGAAGATGGAACTCCTGTAGATGTAGTCTTGAATCCTTTAGGTGTTGCTTCTAGAATGAACCTCGGTCAAGTTCTAGAAACTCATTTAGGTTTAGCCGCTAAGAAATTAGGATACAGATCTGTAACCCCTGTGTTTGTTGGCGCTTCAGAGGAAGATATTTCAAACGAATTAGAAAAAGCAGGATACCCTAGAGATGGTAAATTGAATGTTTATGATGGAAGAACCGGCAAGCTTTTGGATAAAAAAGCAACCGTTGGTTATATTTATATGTTAAAACTTAACCATTTGGTTGAAGATAAGGTTCATATGAGATCAATTGGTCCTTATTCATTGGTTACACAGCAACCACTAGGAGGTAAGGCTCAATTTGGAGGACAGAGATTCGGAGAGATGGAGGTCTGGGCTCTAGAGGGGTATGGTTCCGCTTATACTCTTCAAGAGATGTTAACGATAAAGTCTGATGATGTTGTGGGTAGGGCATCAGCATTTGAATCATTAATAAAAAATGAAGATATAAATATATCTTCTTCGCCATCGGCATTCAATGTTTTAATGAGCGAAATGAATGCGTTAGGTCTTAAAGTCGAGCCATTAAATAAAGAAGATTTATCTGAATAAAAATATGAGAAATTTTGACTATCTAAGAATAAAAATTCCTTCACCAGAAGAAATAATAGCAAATTCTTATGGAGAAGTTACAAAGCCAGAAACAATAAATTATAGGACACAAAGACCAGAAAAAGATGGTTTGTTTTCGGAAAGAATATTTGGCCCAACAAAAGATTACAAATGTTATTGTGGAAAATATAAAGGAGTTAGGTATAAAGGAACAATTTGTGATAAATGTGGAGTTGAGGTTACTAAATCAATTGTAAGAAGAGAAAGAATGGGACATATAAGTCTTGCTGCTCCAGTTGCGCATGTGTGGTTTTTGAAGACAGGAAATTCAAAAATAAGTCTTTTATTTGAAGAAAACAAAAGCAAAATAGAGCAAGTTGTTTATTATGCTTCTTATATGGTAACCGATGTGTTTGAAGATAATAGGATCAGCTCTTTAGAGGCTTTAGATCTTGAATATAAAACAAGATCAAAAGAATTATCAGATGAAGAGTTAGAAAAGTTTAAATCAAAATATGTAAAAATAAAGGACTTTTTAAAAAATGTTAAAAGGGGATATGTTTTAAACGAATCTGACTATTTGAATTACTCAATGAAATTTGGAGAAGTGTTTGAGGCAGAAACAGGAACAGAAGCTATAAGAAGAGTCCTTAGTAGCTTGAATTTGAAAGAAGAATTAGTAAAAGCAGAAGAGCAACTAGAGAAGACAACTTCTTCTAAAAGAGGTCAGACTCAATCTGTTTCTGAAAAGAAATTAATAAATAAAATAAGGATATTGAATTCATTTATTAAAAATAATATAAGACCAGAATGGATGATATTAAGCGTTATTCCTGTATTACCTCCAGATTTAAGGCCTATGGTCGCGTTGGATGGTGGAAGATATGCTAGCTCTGATCTAAACGATTTATATAGAAGAGTTATAAATAGGAATAATAGGTTAAAGAAATTACTTGAATTAAAAGCCCCTCAGATAATTGTTAGGAACGAAAAGAGGATGCTTCAAGAAGCTGTGGACGCTTTAATTGATAATTCAACAAGGTCTGGAAGACAGCAAATGTCTTCAAGAAATAGGCCATTAAAATCTCTAGCCGATATTCTAAAGGGAAAACAAGGAAGATTTAGAAAAAATCTTCTTGGAAAGAGGGTGGACTATTCGGGTAGAAGTGTTATCGTTGTTGGCCCAGATTTGAAATTGAATGAGTGTGGGCTTCCTAAAAAAATGGCACTAGAGTTGTTCAAGCCTTTTGTTATAAGTCAAATTCTTGAAAGAGAGCTAGCATATAATATAAAGAATGCTAATAAGTTAATAGAAGAAGGAGTGCCAGAAGTTTGGGAGATATTGGAAGAGGTAATAAAAGATAAAGTCGTTCTTCTTAATAGGGCTCCTACTTTGCATAGGTTAGGAATTCAGGCATTTAAGCCAGTTTTGGTTGAGGATTTAACTATTAAAATACCTCCTATGGTTTGTGCGGCTTTCAATGCTGACTTTGATGGTGACCAGATGGCAGTTCATATTCCATTATCTTCTGTTGCACAAAAAGAATCTAAAGAGAAGATGATGTCTTCAAAAAATATAATAAAACCT